>DATIGR010000092.1:0-20750 GCA_035454645.1 Burkholderiales bacterium | reverse complement strand
ACGAACGCGTACTCGGCGTCGCCCGCGATCGCCTGCGGCAGGCGGATCACGCGCGGCAGCGCGCGCGGCGCCTGCACGATCGCCGCCCCCGAATTGCGGCCGAACGCGTCGCGGCCGTCGAGCTCGACGGCGAAGTTGAGGCTCTTGTTGAACACGCGCGGGAACGGGTGCGCCGGGTCGAGGCCGATCGGGGTGAGGACGGGGAGCAGCTCGCGGAAGAAGTACTCGCGGATCCAGCTGCGCTGCGCCGCGTTCCACTCTTCGCGCTTGGGGAACACGATCCCCTGCGCGGCCAGTGCGGGCAGCACCGTCTGGTTGAGGAGCTGGTACTGCTCGGCCACCAGCGCGTGCGCCTCGCGGCTTACCGCGTCGAACACGTCCGCGGGCGCGCGCCCGTCGGGCCCCGGCTCCGGCAGGCCGAGCTTGATCTGCTCCTTGAGGCCCGCCACCCGGATCTCGAAGAACTCGTCCAGGTTCGACGACACGATGGTGATGAAGCGCAGCCGCTCGAGCAGCGGCACGGTGTCGTCGGCCGCCTGCGCCAGCACCCGGCGGTTGAACGCGAGAATGCCGAGCTCGCGGTTGAGGAACTGCGCGGGGAGGGTGGTTCGGCGGTTCACCGGCTGCAGCGGCTTCCCTGGGAGGAGCGGCGGAACCGGAAGGGCAGGGTCCGGGCTTGCCGGCGGAGCGATGCGCTCCGGGATCTTTTCCAGTCCTTCGGATTCCATGCGAGCCGTCCCCCAACCCCAATTCTGCACATGCCCGGCAGGTTTTTGATGACCGTTTTGTTACCGCGGCCAATCCCCTGAAGTAGCGCGGGAATATTCCGGCAATGGCCGTCGGCTAGTGTTCCAGGCTCGCATGGCCGACCACACCTCGAAGGATTTCGACCAGGCGCTCGAGCGCGCGCGCGACCTGCGCCTGGTGGTGTCTCTCCTGGGCACGACGACCGACCTGGAGCGCGTGGGCGACGAGGCGAAGAAGATCGCGCTTTACGCGCGCAGCATTTCCACTTCAGGCCGGCCGGTGCTGCCGCGGGTGGTCGAGTTGCGCCCGATGGCGGCCCTCGTGCGCGGCATGCTGCGCCAGGCGAGCCAGGCGCTCGAGGCGCTCGATCCGAACGCCGCCGCAGCGCTCGTGCGGCGCGACCTCGAAGTGAACGAGAGCTTTCGCGCGGTGCTCGCGCGGCTCGCCGGCTTCATGGTCGAGGATGCGCGCGCGATCTCCGCCTGCCTGGACATCCTGTTCGTCGCCAAGTCGCTCGAGCGCATCGGCGACCACGCGAAGAACATCGGCGAGCATGTCGTGTACGCCACCATCGGCAAGGACGTGCGGCACGCGAGCGCGCAGGAGATCGAGCAGGCCCTGCGGGGCTAGCGCGCTTCTGGTAGTTTGCGCGTCATGGCGCGCCACGAGACGCTGGCCGCGGTCGACCTGGGGTCGAACAGCTTCCACCTCGAGATCGGCCGCGTGGTCGACGGGCAGATCTATCCGCTCGACGCGGTGCGCGAAGTCGTGCGCCTGGGCGGCGGCCTCACCGCGGAGAAGCGCATCGACCGTGCAACGCAGGCCGCGGCGTTCGAGGCGCTCGCGAAATTCGGCGAGCGCCTGCGGGGTTTCCCAAGGGCGGCGGTGCGAGCGGTCGGCACCAACGCGCTGCGCGTGGCGAAGAATGCGCCGCAGTTCCTGCGCGAGGCGCGCGCCACGCTCGGCTTCCCGATCGAGGTGATCTCCGGGCGCGAGGAAGCGAGGCTCATCTACCTCGGCGTCGCGCATTCCATGCCCGCGTCGCGGCCCGACAATCCTTCACGGCGGCTGGTGGTGGACATCGGCGGCGGCTCGACCGAGTTCATCATCGGCACGGGCCTCGAGCCGCTGCTCACCGAATCGCTCTACATGGGATGCGTAAGCTACAGCCTGAAGTACTTTGCCGAGGGGAAGATCGACAAGTCGCGCATGAGGGCGGCCGAGCTCGCGGCGAGCCAGGAGCTCGCCACGCTGGTGAAGGAATATCGCGAAACCGGCTGGGACGAGGCGGTCGGCTCCTCGGGCACCGCTCGCTCGCTCGAGAATATCCTGCGCGCGAACGAGCTCGCCGATGAAGGCCTGACGCGCGACGGCCTGGGGCGGTTGAAGAGTCTCCTGCTGAAGACGGAAGAAGCCGACCCGGACCGCATTGCGGGGCTGCGGCCGAACCGCGCGCCGGTGCTTCCCGGCGGGCTCGCGATCATGATCGCCGTGTTCGACGCCCTCGGGCTCGAGTCGGTCAAGGTCTCGGCAGGCGCGCTGCGCCACGGCGTGCTGTACGACCTGCTCGGCCGCGTGCAGCACCGCGACATGCGCGAGGCGACGGTCGCGCAGTTCATGCGGCGCTACCACGTCGACGCCGCCCAGGCCGAGCGCGTGAAGGCGCTCGCGCTCAAGATCTACGACGGCCTTACGCCGGGCGCCGACCGTGAAGACGATCCCGATCGCCTGATGCTCGAATGGGCGTCGCGGCTGGCCGAGACCGGCCTCTCGATCGCGCACGCGGCCTACCACAAGCACTCGGCCTACGTGCTGTCGAATGCCGACATGCCCGGGTTCTCGCGCATGGAGCAGGCGCGCCTCGCGCGCATCGTGCTCGCGCATCGCGGCAAGCTGCGCAAGGTACAGGACGCGGGCTTCGAGCCGACCGACTGGAGGCTGGTGTTCGCGCTGCGGCTTGCCTCGCTCATCCTGCGCAGCCGCACCGACGCCAAGCTTCCGTTCCTTCGCGTCGCCGCCGATCCCGGCGGCTTCGCCATCGACCTGCCTCAGTCGTGGCTCGACGAGAATCC
Source organism: Burkholderiales bacterium (assembly GCA_035454645.1). Taxonomy (GTDB): domain Bacteria; phylum Pseudomonadota; class Gammaproteobacteria; order Burkholderiales; family SG8-39; genus SCGC-AG-212-J23. Next base: position 17,931 of record DATIGR010000092.1, on the reverse strand, counting down.
GCTGTCCGCCGACGCGCTCGAGGCCGAAGCCGGCCACTGGAAATCCGTCGACCTGAAGCTCGAGGTCAGCGGCCTGAGCGACAGGAAGGTCTCGGTACTAAAGCAGGTCCGGTGATACGACGGCGCGCACCACGACCTGGTCTTTCTCGTCGCGCACGCGGTTGCTGATCCACCACAGGCCGCCCTTCTTGATGCTCAGGCCGCTCTGGGCGCCGAGCACCTCGGCGAGCGCGCGCCCGAGGTCGGGCTGGTGGCCGACGACGACCGCCGCGCCCTTGTAGCCGGGCCAGCCGCAGGCCTTCACGATCGCCGAGGGCGTCGCTCCGGGCGCGAGCGAGCGGTCGGTCTTCACCGGCACGCCGAGCGCTTCGGCCGTCTGCTGCGCGCGCGCCGCCGGGCTCGCGATCACGGCGAAGCGCGACGGCAGGCGCTGCAAGAGCCACTGCGCGACCCGCTCGGCCTGCTTGCGTCCCTTGCCGGTCAGCCGGCGCTCGAGGTCGGGCACGCCGTCCTCGGCCTCGGCGTGACGCCAGATGATGAGGTCCACGGCGAGGAGTCTAAAGGGAAAGGAGCGCTAGAATGATGACCGCTAGGCGCGTAGCTCAGCTGGTTAGAGCACTACCTTGACATGGTAGGGGTCGTTGGTTCGAGTCCAATCGCGCCTACCAGAACATCGCCGACATGAAGCTGCGCGCGCTCGTCTTCGTCCTGCTGGCATCGCCGGCCGCGGTCTGCGCGCAGTTCCCGTCGCGCCAGATCACGATCATCGTGCCGATCGCGCCCGGCGGAGCGCCGGACATCGCGGCGCGCGTGATCGCCCAGAAGCTCGGCGAGTCGCTCGGCCAGCCCGTGGTGGTCGAGAACCGCACCGGCGCGAACGGCAACATCGCGGGCGCTCTGGTGGCGAGAGCCGCGCCCGACGGCCACACCTTGGGTCTGCTCGCCGACAGCCAGATCACGATCAACCCGCACCTCTACAAGAACATGGCGTTCGACACGCTGCGCGATCTCGCGCCGGTGCACACGGTGGCGGTGAACCAGTTCGTGCTCACGGTGAATCCGCGCCTTCCGGTGGCGAGCTTTGCGGAGTTCGTCGAGTACGCGCGCAAGGCGAACCCGCCGCTCGCCTACGGCTCCGGCGGCAACGGCAGCCAGCACCATCTGACGATGGAGATGCTGAAGCAGCGCGCCGGGATCAATCTGCTGCACGTGCCGTTCAAGGGCGGCGCGCCGGCGGCGGCCGCGGCCGTGGCCGGGGACGTCGCCGCGGTCTGGTCGGGCAGCTCCAACGCGCCGCAGATCAAGGCCGGGCGCTTGAGGGCGCTCGCCGTGTCCGGCGCGCAGCGCTCGCCGCAGTATCCCGAGCTGCCGACGATCGCCGAGTTCTACCCGGGCTTCGAGACCAGCATCTGGCTCGGGTTCTTCGGTCCCGCCGGCATTGCGCCGGCGACGCTCAGCCGGTTGCGCTCGGAGCTGAAGCAGATCCTGGAGTCGCCCGACACGAAGGCGAAGTTCAACGCCGCCGGCGGGCTCGATCCCTACGTCGCGACGCCCGACGAATTCAACGCGGTCATCGGCCGCGACTACGAGAAGTACGCGAAGGTCGTGAAAGATCTCGGGCTGAAGCTCGACTAGACCTTGGCGCGCTCGAGCGTCTCGGGCGCGAACAGCTCTTCGACCCGCAGCCGGCGCCTCGTGACGCCCTGCTCGTGCGCGTATTGCAGGAACGCCTCGAGCGTCGGCCGGTTGCCCTCGATGCCGTAGGGCCAGAAGTCCTCGCCGGCGATGTCGCGCCAGCGCCGCGCATGTTCCGCGAGCCAGGGCATCGGGATGTGCGAAAGGCCGATCTCGGTGATGCGCGCCTGGCTCGCACGCTTCGCTTCCTCGAAGGCCTGGAACAGGTTCATTGCGGTCCAGCGGTCGCGCTCGTACGCCTCGCGCCGCAGGACGATGACGTGCATGATCGGGAAGATGCGGGTCTTGCGGAAATACGCCTCTTCGAGTGCGAAGTAATTCGGGAAAAGGCGGGAACCGCCCGGGTCGCGCGCCGAGATCACGGCGTCGAGCTCGCCGCTTGCCAGCATTGCGGCGAGGGTCTTGTCCGGCGCCGGCGTGATGCGCACGCCGGCTGGCAGCTCGATCGCCACCTTTTCCACCCGCCCGGGCTCGCGCACGCCGGCCTGCACCCAGTCGATGCGGGCAAGGTCGACGCCGTATTCGTGCTGCAGCAGGCCGCGAACATAGATGCCCGCGGTTTGCGCCCATTCGGGGATTCCGACGCGCCGGCCCTCGAGCTCCTTCGGCAGCTTGAGCTGGCTCGCATAGATGGCAGAGTGGCGAAAAACGCGCGAAGGAAACACCGGAATCGCGACGATATCCGGCGCGGGCTGCGACAGCAGCGCGAGCGCCTTGGCGAAGGACATTTCGGACACGTCCCATTCGCGAAAGCGCGTGAAGCGGTAGAAGATCTCCTCGATCGCAAGCTCGAGAACCGTGAGATCGATTCCCTGCGGGCGCAGATCGCGCGCGTGATCGTAGGGACTGATCGCGAGGGTCAGCGGCAATTTCATCGTGATAGTATGCACGCTCGTCCGCGATGCCCACGCAGTGATTAACATCCGTCTGCCCGACGGCTCGTCGAAGTCGTTTCCCGCACCCGTCAGCGTAGCCGACATCGCCGCTTCGATCGGCGCCGGGCTCGCGCGCGCCGCGCTCGCAGGCAAGGTGGACGGCAAGCTGGTCGATGTCGGGTTTCAAGTAAGCAAGGATTCCCAAGTCCAGATCGTCACCGACCGGGATCCCGAAGGGCTCGACATCATCCGCCACTCGACCGCGCATCTGCTCGCGCAGGCGGTGAAGGAGCTGTTCCCGGAGGCGCAGGTGACGATCGGCCCGGTGATCGAGAACGGCTTCTACTACGACTTCTCGTACCGGCGCCCCTTCACGCCCGAGGACCTCACGGCGATCGAGAAGCGGATGCACGAGATCGCGAACCGGAATCTTCCCGTGGAAAGAAAAACCATGGCCCGGGACGAGGCCGTGAAGTACTTCGCTTCCATCGGAGAAAAGTACAAGGCGGAGATCATCGCGTCGATTCCGGACAAGGAGACGATCTCGCTTTACGGCCAGGGCGGCTGGATCGACCTGTGCCGCGGGCCGCACGTCCCGTCCACCGGGAAGCTGAAGACCTTTAAGCTGATGCGCGTGGCCGGGGCTTACTGGCGCGGCGACTCGCGCAACGAGATGCTCCAGCGCATCTACGGCACCGCCTGGGCGAAGAAGGAAGACCAGGACGCGTATCTCAGGATGCTCGAGGAGGCCGAGAAGCGCGACCACCGGCGCCTCGGCACGCAGCTCGATCTGTTCCACATGCAGGAGGAGGCGCCGGGGCTCGTGTTCTGGCATCCGAAGGGCTGGACGATCTGGCAGCAGGTCGAGCAGTACATGCGCCGCGTCTACCGCGACAACGGCTACCTCGAGGTGCGCGCCCCGCAGATCCTCGATCGCAGCCTCTGGGAGCGCACCGGGCACTGGGAGAACTTCCGCGAGAACATGTTCACCACTTCGTCGGAGAACCGCGACTACGCGGTGAAGCCGATGAACTGTCCCGGGCACATCCTCATCTACAACAAGGGTGTCCGCAGCTATCGCGAACTGCCGCTGCGCTACGGCGAGTTCGGCTCATGCCACCGCAACGAGCCCTCGGGCGCGCTGCACGGCCTGATGCGCGTGCGCGGCTTCGTGCAGGACGACGGCCACATCTTCTGCACCGAGGAGCAGATCCTCGGCGAGTGCGTCGCCTATACGGCGCTGCTGCAGAAGGCGTACCGCGACTTCGGCTTCACCGACATCATCTACAAGGTGGCCACGCGGCCGGCCAAACGCATCGGGTCGGACGAGAGCTGGGACAAGGCCGAGGCCGCGCTCCAGGAAGCGCTGCGTCGCTCGGCGGTGAATTTCTCGATTTCAAAAGGCGAGGGAGCGTTCTACGGTCCGAAGATCGAGTACTCGCTGAAGGACGGCATCGGCCGCGTCTGGCAGTGCGGCACGATGCAGGTGGACTTCAGCATGCCGGGAAGGCTCGGCGCCGAATACGTAGCCGAGGACAACACGCGGCGCACCCCGGTCATGCTGCACCGCGCGATCGTCGGCTCCTTCGAGCGCTTCATCGGCATTCTGATCGAGCATTACGCCGGCGCTTTCCCGCTGTGGCTCGCGCCGCACCAGGTCGTCGTGATGACGATCACCGAGCGGCACAACGAATATGCGCAGTCGGTTGCGAATCGACTGTCTAATCAAGGCGTTAGAGTAATTTCGGATTTGCGGAACGAGAAGATTTCTTATAAGATCCGCGAGCATAGCCTGCAGAAGCTGCCCTACCATCTGGTGGTTGGCGACAAGGAGATGCAGGCTGGGACGGTGGCCGTGCGCACGCGCAGCGGCGAAGATCTCGGGGCGATGAGCCTCGAGGCCTTTACCGCGCGCCTCCAAGCCGAGGCGAAAGCGCAGTAAGCACGGCCAATTTTTTCAACCTAGCGAGGAGCTTTTCAGACATCGCACTCGAGAGATCGCAGCGCATCAACCGGGAAATCACCGCCCCGGAGGTGCGCTTGGTGGCGGAAAACGGTGACCAGCTGGGAATCAAGTCCGTGGCGGAGGCGCTCAGGCTTGCCGAGGAGCAGAACGTAGACCTCGTCGAGATCGCGCCGCTGGCGAACCCCCCGGTATGCAAGCTGATGGATTACGGGAAGTTCCGCTACCGCGAGCAGAAGAAGGCGCACGAGGCGAAGCTCAAGCAGAAGCAGATCCAGGTCAAGGAGATCAAGTTCCGCCCCGGCACGGACGAGGGCGACTACAAGATCAAGCTCGGCAAGCTCATCCAGTTCCTCGAGGAGGGCGACAAGGCGAAGGTCACGCTGCGTTTCCGCGGCCGCGAGATGGCGCACCAGGAGTTCGGCGTGCGGCTGCTCGAGCGGGTGCGCAAGGACCTCGATGCGGTCGGGGTGGTGGAGCAGTTCCCGAGGCTCGAGGGCCGGCAGATGGTGATGGTGCTCGCGCCGAAGAAAAAGGGCGCGCCGCCGACGAGAGCGAAGGTGGAGAAGATCAAGCCGGACAAGCCGAAGCCGGCTCCGGCGAAGATGGCAAAGTCTGCATAGCAGTTACAAGTGATGGCCGTGGCAATTGAAGCGTCCCCGCATAGGCGGGGACCGCCCGGCGTCAGGCTAAAACAGAAGGAAGAGGTTCGTTATGCCCAAGATGAAGTCCAAGCGGGGCGCCGCCAAGCGCTTCAAGGTGCGCCCGGGCGGCGGCATCAAGCGCTCGCAGGCCTACATGCGCCACATCCTGACCAAGAAGAGCACCAAGCGAAAGCGCCACCTTCGCGGCGGCACCGAGGTCGATCACTCGAACAAGGCGCAGATCCTGTCGGTTCTGCCCTACTCGCGATAGGGGGCTCGCCATGCCGAGAGTCAAGCGTGGCGTAACGCAGCGCGCGCGCCACAAGAAGGTCCTGAAGCAGGCGAAAGGCTTCCGCGGCCGCAGGAAGAACGTGTTCACCGTGGCGAAGCAGGCGGTGATGAAGGCGGGGCAGTACGCCTACCGCGATCGCCGCCGCAAGAAGCGCGAGTTTCGCGCGCTGTGGATCGCGCGCATCAACGCGGCCGTGCGCGAGCTCGGGATGAGCTACAGCGTGTTCATGGCGGGGCTCAAGCGCGCCAACATCGAGATCGACCGCAAGGTGCTCGCCGACCTCGCTGTCATGGACAAGCCCGCGTTCGACAAGATCGCGGCGCAGGTGAAAGCCACGATCGCTCACTGAGTTGCAGGACGTAGATGGAGCAACTCAGCGTCATCGTCTCGCGGGCGCTCGCTGACTTCGCCGCCGCGCCCGACCCGGCGGCGCTCGAGAACGCCAAGGCGCGCTACCTCGGCAAGGCCGGGGAGCTCGCCTCGTTCCAGGAGAGCCTGCGCGCCCTTCCGGTCGAGCAGAAGAAAACCGCCGGGGCGGCGTACAACGCCGCCAAGCAGCAGATCGAAGTCGCGCTGGAAGCACGGCGCGCGGCGCTCGCCGAAGCAAGGCTCGCTGCGAGGCTGACCGAGCAGGCGCTCGATGTCACGCTGCCCGGGCGCGGGCGCGGCCGCGGCGGCGTGCACCCGGTGATCCGCACCTGGCAGCGCATCGAGGAGATCTGGCGCTCGATCGGCTTCGACGTGGCGGACGGCCCCGAGATCGAGACCGACTGGTTCAACTTCACTGCGCTCAACAGCCCGGAGAATCACCCCTCGCGCTCGATGCAGGACACGTTCTACGTCGACCTGAAGGACGCGAATGGCCTGCCGCTCGTCCTGCGCACGCACACGAGCCCGATGCAGGTGCGCTACGCGCGCATGCACAAGCCCCCGGTCAAGGTCATCGCGCCCGGGCGCACCTACCGGGTCGACTCGGATGCCACCCACTCGCCGATGTTCCACCAGGTCGAGGGGCTGTGGATCGACACCGACATCAGCTTTGCCGACCTCAAGGGCGTCTACACCGAGTTCCTGCGCCGCTTCTTCGAGAACGACGAGCTCGAAGTGCGCTTCCGGCCGTCGTTCTTCCCGTTCACCGAGCCTTCGGCCGAGATCGACATGAAGCTCAAAGGCAAGTGGCTGGAGATCTCGGGCTCGGGACAGGTCCACCCGGCGGTGGTGCGCAACTTCGGCCTCGACCCGGAGCGCTACATCGGCTTCGCCTTCGGCTCGGGCCTCGAGCGGCTCACCATGCTGCGCCATGGGATCGAGGACTTGCGCCTGTTCTTCGACGGCGACCTGCGCTTCCTCGAGCAGTTCTCATGAACGTCCCGGAGAGCTGGCTGCGCAGCTTCTGCAACCCGCCGCTTTCGGGGCGCGAGCTGGCCGACAAGCTGACGATGTCCGGCATCGAGGTCGAGGCCTACGAGGCGCTCGGAGCGCAGTTGGGCGGCGTCGTGGTCGGCGAAGTGCTCGCGGTGGAAAGGCATCCCAACGCGGGCCAGCTGACGGTCTGCAAGGTGAAAGCCGGCAAGGAGACCGTGCAGGTGGTCTGCGGCGCGCCCAACGTACGTGCCGGAATGAAGGCGCCGCTCGCGCGCATCGGCATCAAGGAGATTCGCGGCGTCAAGAGCGAGGGCATGCTGTGCTCGGCGCGCGACCTTGGCCTGTCGGAGGATCATTCCGGGGTTCTGGAAATTGCCGGCAGGACCGGGAGCGACGCGCGCAGCGCGCTGGGTCTGGACGATCACGTCCTCACGCTCAAGCTCACGCCGAACCGCGCCGACTGCCTTTCGGTCCTGGGGGTCGCGCGCGAGCTTTCCGCGATCACCGGAAGCAGGCTGAAGCCGGTGCAGATCAGGCCGGTTCCCGCGGTCAGCAAGGCGCGGCACCCGGTCAAGCTCGCGAGTCCCGAAGGCTGCGGCCGCTTTGCCGGGCGCGTCATCCGCGCAGTCCATGCAGCCGCACAGACTCCGGCATGGATGCGCCAGCGTCTCGAGCGAGCCGGGCAGCGCTCGATCTCGGCGCTGGTCGATGTGACCAACTACGTGATGCTCGAGCTCGGCCGGCCGCTGCATGTCTACGACCTCGACAAGCTGCGCGGGCCGATCGTCGTGCGCTGGGGGCGCAAGGGCGAGAAAGTGCTCCTGCTGAACGAGCAGGAGGTGGAAGTCGACCCCTCGGTGCTGTGCATTACCGACGACTCGGGCGTGATCGGCCTGGGCGGCATCATGGGCGGCGAGAGCACGAAGGCCGAAACGACGACGCGCAACGTGTTCCTGGAATCGGCGTTCTTCTATCCCGACGCGATCGCCGGGCGCGCCCGCCGCTACGGATTCACGAGCGACGCCGCTCACCGCTTCGAGCGCGGCGTGGATTTCCGCAACAACGTCGACGGCATCGAGCGCGCGACGCGGCTGATCCTCGACATCTGTGGCGGCGAGCCCGGGCCGGCCGTCGATACCGTCGCGCGGCTGCCCGCGCGCAAGCCCGTGACGATGCGCGTGGCGCGCGCGCAGAAGGTGATCGGGGTCCCGGTGCCCGCGAAGGAGATGGGCCGGGTTTTCAAGCGCCTCGGTTTTGGCACCTCCTTCAGGAAAGACCGGTTCACGGTGAAGCCGCCCTCCTACCGCTTCGACATGGCGATCGAGGAGGACTTGATCGAGGAGGTGGCACGCCTCTACGGCTTCGAGCGCATCGCCGCGCACCCTCCGCGCGCGGCGGCGGCGATGCTGCAGGTTCCCGGGGCCACGAGGTCCCTGCACGTCCTGCGCGAGCGGCTCGCCGCCGCCGACTACCGCGAAGTCGTCAATTTCAGCTTCGTCGAGCCGGGCTGGGAGACCGATCTCGCTGGCGAAGCGAACCCGATCCGGCTGCTCAACCCCATCGCCAGCCAGCAATCGGTCATGCGCACTTCGCTGATCGGCTCGCTGGTGGCGAATATCCAGTACAACCAGGCGCGCAAGGTGCCGCGAATCCGGGTGTTCGAGGTCGGACGCGTGTTCCTGCGCGATGCCGGCGCGAAGGACGGGCCGCTCGCCGTCGGCGGGCTGCGTCAGCCGGTTCGCGTGGCCGCCGCGGCGTACGGCCCGGCGCTGCCGGAACAGTGGGATGCGCCGCCGCGGCCGGTGGACTTCTACGACGCGAAAGCGGATCTCGAAAGCCTGATGGCCCCGCTCGCCGCCCGGCTCGAGCCCGCGACGCATCCGGCCTTGCACCCCGGGCGCTCGGCGCGCGTCCTGCTGGACGGGGTGCCGATCGGCTGGATCGGCGAGCTCCATCCCAAGTGGCAGCAGAAATTCGAGCTGCCCCGGGCTCCGGTCGTGTTCGAAGTGGATGCCGAGCGGTTGCAGGTGGTGCCGCTGCCCCGCCCCGAGTTGCCTTCCGACCAGCCGATTGTGCTGCGCGACATAGCGCTGTTGTTCGATTCCGCGACCCCTTTACAGGCCGTTCTTGACGCCCTGAGGGCCGAAAAACCGGCGATTGTGCGCACTGTGCGCGTTTTCAGCCTTTACCGCGGCGCGGAGCTCCCGCCAGGCAAAAAAAGCCTTGCTTTCCGGGTAGTTATGCAAGATACTGAACGAACCCTTACGGATGCGGAGGCAGACGCTGCCCGCGATGCGCTGGTCGCCCTGCTGGGCCGCAAATTCTCTGCAACTCTCCGTACATAAAAGGGAAATCAGGGAGCCCAGTGATGACGTTGACTAAGGCCGAGCTGGCCGACCTCCTGTTCGAGAAGGTCGGCCTGAACAAGCGCGAGGCCAAGGACATGGTCGAGGCGTTCTTCGAGGAGATCCGGGGGGCGCTCGAGCGCGGCGAGAGCGTGAAGCTCTCCGGCTTCGGCAACTTCCAGCTCCGCGACAAGCCGCAACGCCCCGGCCGCAATCCGAAGACCGGCGAGGAGATCCCGATCAGCGCCCGCCGGGTCGTCACCTTCCATGCCAGCCAGAAGCTGAAGGCGATGGTCGAAAAGGCGCGTCATGGAGCCAAGTCGCAGGAAAGCTGACCTCCCGCCGATCCCGGCGAAGCGCTACTTCACCATCGGCGAGGTGAGCGAGCTGTGCGGCGTCAAGCCGCACGTGCTGCGCTACTGGGAACAGGAGTTCACCCAGCTCAAGCCGGTCAAGCGGCGCGGCAACCGCCGCTACTACCAGCACCACGAGGTGCTGCTCATCCGCCGCATCCGCCAGCTCCTGTACGAGGAGGGCTTCACGATCAGCGGGGCGCGCAACCGGCTGGACAACGCCCGCATCGAGACGTCCGAAGAAAGATCGGAGCCGCCCGCGCCGCGCGAGTTGCGCGTCGTTCCGGGGAGCGGCGTGGACCTGGCTGCGATCAAGCGCGAGTTGCGCGCGGTTCTCGACCAGCTGCAGGGGTAGAATCCGCTTCCTCGGGGCGTAGCGCAGTCTGGTAGCGTACCGGCATGGGGTGCCGGTGGTCGTGAGTTCAAATCTCACCGCCCCGACCAGATCCGATAGATTCCGCCAAAACGGCGGATCGGCAAATACCATTGGCGCGCGGCACGGCTCCTGCCTAAGCTGTGTTCCATGGATACCGGAATCTCCGCCAAGGACCGCGCCGCGATCGCCAAAGGCCTGTCGCGGCTGCTCGCCGACACGTACGTCGTTTACCTGAAGACGCACAACTTTCACTGGAACGTCGAAGGGCCGATGTTCCAGACGCTGCACCAGATGTTCATGGAGCAGTACACCGAGACCTGGAACGCGATCGATCTGGTCGCCGAGCGCATCCGCTCGCTCGGCCACTACGCGCCGGGGACCTACCGCGAGTACCTGGAGCTCTCGCGCGTGAAAGAGACGCCCGGCGTGCCGAAAGCCGAACAGATGGTGAAGCTCCTGATCGAGGGGCAGGAAGCGGCGGTCAAGACCGCGCGCGAGGTCTTGCCGCTTGCCGAGCAGGCCGACGACCAGCCGACGCTCGACTTGCTCACGCAGCGCATGCAGGTGCACGAGAAGAACGCCTGGATGCTGCGCTCGCTGCTCAAGAAATGAGAGAGCACCGCTAGAATCCTCGGCGTGAGGATTCTGGTCTCCAACGACGACGGCTACTTTGCACCGGGCATTACGCTGCTCGCCGAGGCGCTGCGCGAGCTGGGGGAGGTGACCGTGGTGGCGCCGGAGCGCGACCGCTCGGGCGCTTCGAACTCGCTCACGCTGGACCGGCCGCTCATCGTGCGGCGTGCGCCGAACGGCTACTTCTCGGTGAACGGGACCCCGACCGATTGCGTGCACATCGCGGTCACCGGGCTGCTCGATTTTCTGCCCGATCTCGTCGTCTCGGGCGTCAACCTCGGCGCCAACATGGGCGACGACACGATCTACTCCGGCACGGTGGCCGCCGCCGCAGAGGGCTACCTCCTCGGCATTCCGTCGCTGGCCATTTCGCTGACCAGCAAGACCGGCGAGCACTTCGAAGCCGCGATCGGCGTCGCCCTGCAGATCGTGGAGCGTCTTCGGCGCACGCCGTTCTCCGAGCCGGTCCTGCTCAACGTCAACGTTCCGGATGTCGCGCCGGCAAAGCTGGGGGGCATGGAGATCACGCGCCTCGGGCGCCGGCACAAGGCCGAGCCGGTGGTGAAGCTGCAGACCCCACGCGGCGAGACCGCGTACTGGATCGGTCCCGCCGGCGGCGCCGCCGACGCCGGGCCGGGCACCGACTTCCACGCGGTCGAGGCCGGCCGCGTCTCGGTGACGCCGCTGCGCATGGACCTTACCCACCATGCACAGCTGCCGACCCTACAGGAGTGGATTGCGAAGTGAAAAGCGCTACCGGCTCGGGCATGACCTCGCGGCGCACGCGCGCCCGCATGGTGCAGCGCCTGCGTGACCAGGGCATCCGCGACGAGCGCGTGCTCGCCGCCATGGCCACGGTGCCGCGGCATCTTTTCGTCGAAGAGGCCCTCGCGAGCCGAGCCTACGACGACACCGCGCTGCCGATCGGCTTCGGCCAGACCATCTCGCAGCCCTACGTCGTGGCCCGGATGACGGAGGTTCTGATCAAGAATCAAACACCCCAGAAACTGCTGGAGGTGGGCACCGGCTGCGGCTACCAGGCAGCGGTGCTGGCGCACGTGTTCTCCGAGGTGTACTCGATCGAACGGATCAAGGGGCTGCTCGAGCGCGCGCGGCGCAACCTGCTCGCGCTGCGGCTCAAGAACCTGCGCCTCGCGCACGGCGACGGCTATGCGGGCCTCGAAGGCGCGGCCCCGTTCCAGGCGATCATCGTCGCCGCCGCGGCGCCGCGCCTGCCCGAGGCGCTGCTCCGGCAGCTCTCTCCCGGTGGCAGAATGGTGCTGCCGCTCGCGTCGGGCGGCGGCCAGCGGCTGCTGCTGGTCGAGCGCAGCGGCCGCGGCTTCGTGGAATCCGAGCTCGACACGGTACGCTTCGTGCCGATGGAGGCGGGAAAGGCGTGAGATCGGTCGCGGTGTTGATGGTGCTGGCGCTCGCCGCCGGTTGCGCTTCCCAGCGCCGCGCCGCGCCGGTCGAGGATCGCCGCCCGCCGCCGCGCGCCGCGGCTCCGAGAGTCCAAGCTCCTCCCCCCGCACCCGCGGCGGCCCCGGCCCCGGCGCCGGCGCCGGCGCAGGAAGAGTTCTATACGGTGAAGCGGGGAGATACGCTGTACAGCATCGCCCTGGATCATGGCCAGGACTACCGCGACGTGGCGCAGTGGAATTCGCTCGACGATCCAACGAAGCTGGGCGTCGGCCAGGTGCTGCGGGTCAAGCCGCCCGCGCAGCCGGCCGTGATGGTCGGCAGCGGGCGGCCGGGCAGCCGGATCGAGTCGCGGCCGCTGGCGTCGCTGCCCGCGGAACAGAAACCCGTTGCCGCGGAGCCGAAACCCATCGTCCGTGAAGAGCCGAAGCTCGAAGTTCATCCGCTCACCTTCGCCTGGCCGGTGAAGGGCAAGGTCATCGCCGGCTTCGCCGAGCCGCGCCAGAAAGGCATCGACATCGAGGGCAAGAGCGGGGATCCGGTGAGCGCGGCGGCCGCCGGGCGCGTCACCTACGTCGGCAGCGGCATCCCGGGGCTCGGCAAGCTGATCGTCATCAAGCACGATCAGGGCTACATCACCGTGTACGCGCACAACCGCGACATCCTGGTGAAGGAGCAGCAGAACGTGACGCGCGGCCAGAAAATCGCCGAGCTCGGCGACAAGCTCCACTTCCAGATCCGCAAGGGCGCGGCCGCGGTCGACCCGCTGCTTTACCTGCCGAGGTCGTAGCCCTTCCTGAGCTCGGAGGCGAGGTCGGCCACCGCGGCGGCGTAAAGCGCGCTGCGGTTGTAGCGCGTGATGACGTAGAAGTTGCGCAGGCCGACGCGGAACTCGCTTGGCCGGTCGGCGTTTGCGAGCTCGACCACGGTGGCCGAGGCGCCCGCGGGCTGCGGCGAATCGAACTCGATGCCGGCCTGCCGCAGCTCGCTGAGCGAATGCTTCGGCTCGAAACGGGCGTCGGCGTAGGCGCGCCAGCCGTCGCCCGAAACGCGCCCCTCGACCGCCACGTCTGCGTCGCGCTGCCAGCCGTGCAGCTTGAGGAAGTTGGCGACGCTGCCGATCGCGTCGGCGCGGCTTTTCTGCAGATCGATGGCGCCGTTGCCGTCGAAGTCGACCGCGTAACGCCGCGCGCTGCTCGGCATGAACTGCGGAATCCCGATGGCGCCGGCGTAGGAGCCGCGCACCGAGAACACGTCGATTCCCGCGTCGCGCGCCATCAGCAGGTAGCTCTCGAGCTCGCTGCGGAAGAACCTGGCGCGGGGCGGGTAGTCGAACGCGAGCGTGGTGAGCGCGTCGACCACGCGCCAGTTACCGACGTTGCGGCCGTAGAAGGTCTCGACGCCGATGATGGCGACGACGTACTCCGGCGCCACGCCGTACTTCCGCTGCGCGCGCTCGAGCGTGCGGCGGTGCTTCTTCCAGAACTCCACGCCCTCGGCGATGCGCCGCTCGGTGATCAAGAGCGCCCGATACTCCTCCCAGGTGCGCACGCGCTCGGGCGGACGGGCGATCGCCTCGAGCACCGGGTCCAGGCGCTGCGCGCGCTCGAACACCCGCATGAGCTCGGTCTCGACCAGGCCGTGACGGTCGGCGAGCTCGCGCACGAACGCTTCGACCTCGGGCCGGCCGGCGTAGGTCGCCTGGGCGAACGCCGGCGCGCACACGAACAGCGCGAGAAGGAGCCGGATCAGAATTCGCGCACCCGTTGGCGCAGCCGCGTCACCGCGGGCGGCGTGGCGTGCGCGCCGTAGCGCAGCGCGATGTAGAGCGCGCCGATGCGCAGGATGCTGCGCCGCGCGGCGGGCAGCGCGCGCGCCGCGCGCACCGCGTAGTCGCGCGGCCCTTCGGAGGGCGCGCGCTCGACGCCGCGCCGGGCGAGCTTGCGGCAGAAAGCGCGCCACGCCTGCTGCACCGGGTCGGGGCGCGCGAGCCGCTTGAGCGACCAGGCGAGGAGAACGAGCGTCAGCGCGCCGAGGAAGGTGAACAGCGTCGCGGTGAGCGAGCGCCAGTCCGCATCGCGCATGCCGAAGCTTGCCATCAGGTCGCGCTGCCGCTCGGGGTTGTAGCCGAGGACCCAGACGTTCCACTTGTGCGCCACGGCTTCCCAGCGGTCGCGCATGCCGCGCAGCCACTCGAGCTGCGGGCGCATCATCAGCGGCAGGTCCTCGGCCTGCGGCACCGCGCGCGCCATGCCGGACTCGAGGCGGCTCGGCACCGCTACCGCAGTGGGGTCGACGCGCAGCCAGCCGCGCCCCGGCAGGAGCACCTCGGCCCACGCGTGCGCGTCCGACTGGCGCACGGTGATGATGCTGTCCACCGGATTGAGCTCGCCGCCCTGATAGCCGGTGACGACGCGTGCGGGGACGCCGGCGGCACGCATCAGGAATACGAACGCCGAGGCGAAATGCTCGCAGAACCCAGCCTTGGTGGAGAACAGGAATTCGTCGACCGAGTGCTCGCCGAGCAGCGGCGGCTCCAGCGTGTACGCATAAGCGCCCTGGCGCAGGAACGCCACCGCGCGCGCCACGATCTCGGCGTCGTCGGCCGAGGCCGCGCGCCACTGGGCGGCGAGCGCGCTCGAGCGCGGGTTGAAGCCCTGGGGCAAGCGCAGGGCGCGGCGCATTGACGCGCCGGCTTCGTCCGGCTGCGGCTCGGGAGCGATCACCGAGACGAGCTCGTAGCGCATGCGCGCGCGCACCGGCGAGCTCGCCACGATCTGCCCGTCGTGGCTCATGCGCGCGCCGCGTTCGGGAAGGCTCGCCGCGGTCTCGAGGGCGAACAGCCAATGCCGGTTGTGGGGCTCGAGCACGACTTCGTAGCGGTACACGGCGCTGCCCCCCCGCGGCGGCGCGAAGCTCGCGAGAAAGCCCGGCCCCATGCTCCAGGAGCGGCCGTCGAAGTTCCACAGCACCGGGCCGCGCCAGTAGCGCAGCGGCTGCGGCGGCGGCGCGCTCTGGAACTCGGCGCGGAACGCGATCGAGTCGGACAACGCAAGGCTGGAGAGCGTCCCCGGGCTCATGGTGTCCGAAAGGCCGGTCATGCCGGCATAGGCGTCCTGCGGCAGCCCCCACAGCGGGCCCTGTACGCGCGGGAACAGGACGAAAAGCGCAAGCGCAGCCGGAACGGCGTGCGCAAGCAGCACGGCCGCGGTGCGCAGGTTGGCGCGCGCCGGGCGCCGGGGCGCGGCGAACAGGACCAGCGTCGCGGTGAGGAGAAAAAGGGCGACGCACATCGCTGCCGCAGTGGGAATCGTCTGCGTATAGAGGAAGTTCGTGACCAGCAGGAAAAAGCCGAGGAACACGGCCATCGCGCCGTCGCGGTGCGTGCGCGTCTCGAGCAGCTTCAAGCCGGAGAACAGCATCAGCAGCAGGATGCCGGGCTGGCGGCCGAACAGCGTGCGGAACTCGACCCATACGCCGAGCATGGCGACGGCGGCGACCCCGAGCACCAGCCAGCGCGAGGGCAGGGGGCCGCGGTTCAGCCCGAAATGCATGCGCCAGCCGTAGAGGCACAGCGTGAGCAACGTCAGCCACCAGGGCGCGCGCATCGCGTGCGGTGCCATCACCACCAGCATCGAGGCGATCAGCCAGGCGAGATCGCGCGCGTTGATCTGTCGCTGCTCCGGTGCGAGCGGATGGATCATGGCAGGGCGTAAAGCGCGAGAGCCTGCAGGCAAGCGGCGCGGTGCGCGTCGCCGCGCCCCGGCGCGATCTCGACGCCGGGCAGGCGCAGCCCGTAATGCGTGCCCGCGCCCTCGGCGGCGAGCACCCACCCGGCGAGACGCGACAGGCGCTGCTCGAGGCCGAGTCCGGCGGGGAGCAGTTGCGCGTCGAGCCACAGCTCCGCCGCGGCCTCGCCGGCGAACTGCTTGGTCAGCATGTCCTCGCTCCGCGCCACCGCTTTCCAGGCGATATGGCGCGGCGAGTCGGAGCGCTGGTAGCCGCGCAGGCCGGCGAAGTCGTCGCTCCCCGGCGTCTGGGCGCGCCGTGCCCCGGCGGTCGCCTCGCCGCTGAAGGGCGGCAGCGGCGAGCGCTCCGGGCGCGGATACACCACGCAGCGCGCGTCGGGCTCGATGTAGCTCCAGGCGCGGAACAGGCCGAGCGGGAACCGGGTCTCGAGCATCACCCGGCCCAGCGCGAGGCGGCCCCGCTTCGGCGCCGGCACCGCCAGCACGATTTCGGCGCTCGCGCGCGGCGGGATGTCGACCACGAGCTGCGAGCCCGAGGCGACGTGGCGCGCGAGGATCGCCGGCCGCTCGAAGGCGGCGCGTCCGTCGAGGTAGAGGCGAAACTGCGCCGACTCGCCGGCGAACACCGGCTCCGCGCGCCCGGCGCTCACCGCGATGCGGGCGAGGTTGCGTGCGGTGTGCACCATGCCTGCGAGGCCCAGGCCGGCGAGCAGGAACGTGAGCGCGAATCCGAGCGACAGCGCGTAGTTGATCGAGCCGACGAGCAGCACGGCGAGCGTGCCGGCGAAGAACCATCCCAGCCGCGCCGGCACGATGTACACGCGCCGGTGCACGAGCTCGACCGTGCCGCGCTCGGGCGGAGTAAAGCCGTAGAGCCAGTTGGAGAAGCGCGGATTGCGCTCGAGCAGGCGGGCGATCAAGCCGTCGGCCCCTCATATTTCCACCGCCCCCGCCAAGCCGCGAGCACCAGGTTCGGGTACTCGGGCCTGCCCAACGTGCCGTTGTAGCGTCCGAGCGCGCGGTAGTAGTCGCCCTTCTCGACGTCGAGATAGTGCCGCAGGATGGCGCAGCCGTAGGCGATGTTGGTCCTCAGGTGGAACAGATTATGGCTCGGCTGCCCGATCAGCTTCACCCAGAAGGGCATCACCTGCATGTAGCCGCGCGCGCCGGCGCGCGACACGGCGTACTTGCGAAACGCGCTCTCGACCTCGATCACGCCGAGCACGAGCTGGGGGTCGAGGCCGGCCCGCGTCGCCTCGTACTGCACGGTGCGCAGCAGAGCGAGCCGCTGCTGGCGGTCGGGAATGCGCCGCTCCAGGCGCCGGCCCATCTCGGCGAGCCAGCGCTGTCCGTCGGCGGGTTCGCGGAAGTGCATCGCCGCCGGCGCCCGGTCGGCCACCATGTACGAGAGCCGCTGGCGCACGCTGGCGGCCAGCGGCTCGTAGATCTGCGCGCCGCCGATCGCGGCGAGCGGCCAAGCGAGAAGCACCACGATCAGGAGTCTCACGCCAGCCGTTGCCTGAGGAAATCCACGATCGCGTCGAGCTTCACGTCCTGCGGCTTGTCGTCGCGCCGGCCCTTGTACTCCGCGCTGCCGGCGGCGAGGCCGCGCTCGGAAAGCACCACGCGATGCGGAATGCCGATGAGCTCCATGTCGGCGAACAGCACCCCGGGGCGCTCCTCGCGGTCGTCCATCAGGAGGTCGATTCCCGCCTCGAGCATCTCGCGATAGAGGCGCTCGGCGGCCTCGCGCACCGGGGCGCTCTTGTGATAGCCGATCGGCACGAGGCACGCCTGGAACGGCGCGATCGGCGCCGGGAACACGATGCCGCGCGCGTCGTGGTTCTGCTCGATCGCCGCGGCGACGATGCGCGTCACGCCGATGCCATAGCAGCCCATTTCGAACGGTCTCGCGGCGCCGTCCTCGCCCAGGAAAGTCGCCTTCATGGCCTCGGAATACTTGGTCCGCAGCTGGAAAATATGCCCGACCTCGATGCCGCGCGCGACCTCGAGCCTGCCCCTGCCGTCCGGGCTGGGATCGCCCTGGACCACGTTGCGGATGTCGGCCGCCCGGGGCTCGGGCAGGTCGCGCCCGAAGTTCACCCCGGCGAGGTGCAAGCCCGGCTCGTTGGCGCCGCAGACGAAGTCGCTCATCGCCGCCACCGAGCGGTCGGCGAGGACCCGTACGTGCCCGCCCACGCCGACCGGGCCGATGTAGCCTG
>DATIGR010000091.1:0-16323 GCA_035454645.1 Burkholderiales bacterium | reverse complement strand
CTCGACCGAGTTGCCGCGGACCAGCGGCCGCTCCATCACCTTGTTCAGCATCCGCGCGAGCGGCGCGAGATGCGCCCCCGAGGGCTCGTCGGCGACGGCGTACGGGTCGGCGCGGTGCCGCACCGTGTCGGCGCGCAGTCGCGCCGCGCGCCGCTGGACCCGGTTGATTCCCATCAGGAGGTAGAGGATCGGCCCGAGCGCCGGCATGAACCAGATCAGGACCACCCACAGCGCCGCGGAGCGCGACTCGCGCTTGTAGATCACCGCGTGACCCGAAGCGAACAGCGCGGCCGCAAGCACCGCGGCGCCGAACGCGAGGTAGATCGGGTCGCTCATCGCAACCACGATATAGTAGTCTTTGCGCCCATGCGCGCGTTCTGGCTTCTCCTCGCCGCGGCGATCGGCGGCGTGCTCGTCTGGCAGGGCCGTCCCTGGCTCGAGCAGCGGTCCGACCCGGTGGTCGAGGCGGTGCCGCGCGCGATCACTCCGGCGGGCGACCTCGCCGCCGACGAGAAGGCCACGATCGAGCTTTTCGAGCGCTCGAAAGGCTCAGTGGTCTTCATCGCCACCACGCAGCTCGTGCGCGACTTCTGGTCGCGCAACCTGTTCAGCGTTCCGCGGGGCGCGGGCTCGGGCTTTGTCTGGGACAGCGACGGCCACGTCATCACCAACCACCACGTCGTGCAGGGCGCCGCCGAGGCCAAGGTTCAACTGAACGACGGCCGCGACTACAGCGCGAGGCTGGTCGGCGCGAGCCCGGCGCACGACCTCGCGGTGCTGCGCATCCGCGTTCCCGAGCGCCGGCCGGCGGCGCTGCCGATCGGCACCTCCGCCGACCTCAAGGTCGGGCAGAAGGTGTTCGCCATCGGCAATCCGTTCGGGCTCGACTGGTCGCTCACCACCGGCGTGGTCTCGGCGCTCGACCGCTCGCTGCCCACCGAGGATGGCCGCACGATCGAGCACCTGATCCAGACCGACGCCGCGATCAACCCCGGGAATTCCGGCGGACCGCTGCTCGACTCGAGCGGGCGCCTGATCGGCATCAATACCGCGATCTACAGCCCGTCGGGCGCCTACGCCGGTGTCGGCTTCGCGGTGCCGGTCGACACGGTGAACCGCGTCGTGCCCCAGCTCATCGCCAAGGGCAAGTACACGCGGCCGGTGCTCGGCGTCAGCACCGACGAGCAGCTGAACCAGCTCATCGCCCGGCAACTCGGCGTGAAAGGCGTGGCGGTACTCAACGTCGAGGCCGGCTCGCCCGCCGAGGCTGCGGGGCTGCGCGCGGCGCGCAGAGCGCCCGACGGAAGCATCATTCCCGGCGACATCATCACCGCGATCGACGGCAAGGCGGTGGACAGCGTGGGGCGCCTCATCAACCGCCTGGACGAGCACAAGGTGGGGGACACCATCACGCTCACCGTTCAGCGCGACGGCAAGCCGACCGAGGTGAAGGCGGTCCTGAAAGAAGGAGCGTAGTTTCTAGCCGCGCTGGCCGCGGCCGCCGCCGTTGCCGCGGAAGCCGCCGCCGTTGCCCCGAACGCCGCCGCCGTTGCCGAACTGGATGCGCGATGGCTGATGGCCCGATTGCTTCTGCACCGTTGGAGGATGGCCGCGCGGCTCGGCGCGAACCTGGGGCCGAGGCTCACTGCGAGCCTGGGGCCGAGGTTGCGGCTGGTGCTTGCGCACGAATTCGCGCTTCTGGTGGGAGAAGCCGCTCGCCGCGGGCATCGGGTGCGGCTGGACGATCGGCCAGCGCTGGGATTCCGGCACGCGGACGTGCGGTGTCGCGACGACGTGCTTCTGCGGCCGCCACTTGCCCGGAACGATGTGGGGCTGTTGGACGTGGACCGGCTTGTGCACGACGTGCACGTGGCGCCGCTGCCAGTCGGGCTTGGTGTAGAAGAAGCCGTGTGCCACGAATACCGGGCGCGGTGCCCAAGGCCGCCAGAGCACCGGCCGATAGTACGGCCACCACCAGGGCCCGTACACCACGTACGGGTCGTAGTAGTTGACGTAGACGTAATGCGTGCGCGGGTACACCACGATCGCCTCGCCCTGCGGGTAGACCACGTACTGGTCGCTGCTCGAGAGATGGCCCGCGGCCTGCGCGCGCTGGCGCAGCGCTTGCACCGTATCCATGACCTGCACTTCCTGGTTGAGGAACGCTTCGCCGAGGTCGCGCAGCCACTGCGGGCTCTCGTCCATGCGCGCGAGAAGGTCCGGGAAGGCGACCAGCGCCTTGACCGCAGGGTCCCAGGGCTCGTTTTGCACCGCGCGCACGGCGAAGTCGCCGGAGAAGTGGGAATTAGCGCGCGACCAGCGCGCCGCTTCGGCCACCTGGTCGGGATAGGTCGAGGCGATCAGGATCTGCGACACCACGCCGTCGGGTTGCAGCGCGATCGGCGCGAGCATCGCGTCGAGCTCGCCCTGGTTGTAGATGCGCTGCGCCTGGGCGGTACCGACCACCAGGAAGGCGACGAGCGCGGCGAGGATCTTCTTCATGGCCTCAATCTAGCCCCGCGCCGGCCCGGCATCTGTCCTAATGTGTAACCAGTTGTTGCTAGGTCCTGAAGGGAAAACCCCCGCGGCGGTACTGGATCATCAGCCAGCCGCCGATCATGCCGCCGAGGTGGGCGAAGTGCGCCACGCCGGCCGCGGTGCCGGTCACGCCGAACACGAGCTCGAGCGCGGCGAACAGGATCACGAACACCCGCGCCGGCAGCGGGATCGGCGGGAACAGGAGCAGCACGCGTCGATGCGGGAAGTAGACGCCGAAGGCGAGCAGCAGGCCGTACACCCCGCCCGAGGCGCCGACCATGGGGTAGGGCGGCGCACCCATCCAGCCGGTGACCGCGAGATGGGTGAGGGCGGCGCTGACCACGCAGCCGAAGTAGTACAGGAGAAAGAAGCGCGAGCCGAAAAGCCGCTCGACCTCGGAGCCGAACATGTACAGGCCGAGCATGTTGAAGAAGATGTGCGCGAGGCCGCCGTGCAGGAAAGCGTAGGTGACGAGCTGCCAGGGCGCGAAGTTCGACTCGAACCCGCCCGGCGGCCAGAGCGCGAACTCGTCGAGCGCAAGCACGCCCAGGCCGCCGAGGAGATAGATCGCGACATTGGTGAACAGCAGCGACTGGGTGACCGGCGGCAAGCTCAGCGCCTCGCTTTCAGGGCTGCGCGCACCCGGTCCGGATAGTCGCTGATGATGCCGTCGACCTTCAGGTCGAGAACGCGCGCGATGTCCGCGGGCTGGTTCACCGTCCAGGGAATGACCCGCAGCCCCAGCTCGCGCGCCACGGCGAGCGCCCGGGGATCCAGATCGCGCCAGTCGGGCGACCAGATCGCGCCCTTCGCCTCGCGCACCATTCTCGGAATCGCCTCGCCCTTGCGCTCGGAGGTAAGGTATGCGGTCGCCATGCCCGGAGCTTCGCTCTGCACCACCGCCAGCGTGCGGAAATCGAACGACTGGATCGTCGTGCGCCGCTCGACCCCCGCCTTGCGCACCTCGGCGAGCAGCGCGCGCGCGAAGGGCTCCGGCGGCAGCGTCTCGTCGGGCGCTTTGGCAGAAACCTTGGTCTCGATGTTGAAACGGACCGTCGAATCCTTCACGAGCTCGAACAGATCCGCGAGACGCGGGATGCGGGTGCCGTCGAGCGGCTTCTGGTGCGCGAACTGTTTCGCGTACTCCGACCCCGGCCGGATCCGGCCGACGTCGTAGCGCTGCAGTTCCGCGTAGGTCAGCGAATGGAGGGTCGGGCCGGGCGCGGCGATCCACTGGCCGTCGGGGCCGCGCGCGAGGTCGGGATTCAGGCGCCGGTCGTGGTGGATCACGACCACGCCGTCGCGCGTCACGCCGACGTCGAGCTCGAGGGTGTCCACGCCGAGCTCGAGCGCGCGCTCGAAGCCGGGCAGCGTGTTCTCGGGCGCGTGGCCGCGCGCGCCGCGATGGCCTTGCAGGTCGAACGCTGTTGTGCTCTGGGAAATCAAGG
The DNA here is from genome assembly GCA_035454645.1 of Burkholderiales bacterium. GTDB lineage: Bacteria > Pseudomonadota > Gammaproteobacteria > Burkholderiales > SG8-39 > SCGC-AG-212-J23. The sequence continues at coordinate 12,337 of DATIGR010000091.1, read as the reverse complement.
CGATGAGCAACAAGACCTGATTTATAAGATCACCTGCGTCTGGATCGTAAGCGACAGCAGCTTGCCGTTCGCATCCGTGATGCGCGTCTGCCAGACGTGCGTGCGCCTGCCCTTGTGCAGCGGGGTGGACTCGGCGCGCACCACGCCGTTGAACGCCGCGGCGAAGAAGTTGGTCTTCGATTCGAGCGTCGCCGTGCTCTGCCCGGACTCGAGGTTCACGACCGTGCCGGCGGCGCCGATCGTGTCGGCGAACGCCATCAGCGTGCCGCCGTGCAGCGCGCCGGTGGTGGTGAGGAGCTCGGGCCGGACGTCGAGCTCGGCCACCACGCGATCTTTCTCGGCCTGCACGAAGCGGATGCCGAGGTGCTTCACCAGGCCGCTGTTCCAGTCGAGCTGCATTCTCAATCTCCTTGATCGAGCTCGGGATAGTGCCGGAAGATTCCGTCCTGGTTGAACGGGATGCGCCGCTGCGACGCCAGGTAGGCCGCGATGCGCGGCCTCGCCGCCACGCGATCGTGCAGCTCCATGAGCCTCTTGTGTCTTTTCTCGAGCTTCCCCATGGCGCTCGGAAAGGCGTAGCGCAGTCCCTCGATCATCTGGAACAGCGAAAGGTGCACGTAGGAGAAGCGCTCGTCCACCGCGCGCTCGAAGTAGCGCATGAACTTCGGCAGCCGCTCGGCGAGGAAGGTGCCCGCGCGCCGGCGCGCCTCGCGCTTCTGCTCCTCGTAGTAGAGGGTGGAGGCGATCGGGTGGTGGGTGTCGTGCACCTCGGCGAGCCAGTCGGCGATCGTGAGCTGCAGGCCGTGCAGGCGCAGGCGCTGCGGCTCGCTCCCCGGCGCGAGCCCGAGGCGCGCTCCGAGGTAGAGCAGGATATTGGCGGTCTGGGGGATAACGAGCTTCCCCGCTATAAGCCAGGGCGGCGCGAAGACGTCTCTCCTTTCATCGGGAACCCTGTTCTTGTAGGGCGCACCGGCGTCTTCCAGCGCGAGCCGCACGAACTCGCCGCGCCCAGGGATCGAGGGCCAGTAGTAGAGCTCGTAGCGCATGCCCCGAAAGGTAGCTGGCTCACGGAAATCCTGCAGAAATAAAAAAAGGGTCAGAGTATTTCGGCTCCGACCCTTGGGTTACGGCTCCCTGAGCGTTACTTCGGGTTCTTGCGCTTCCACTCCTGCCAGGCGCGCCATTCTTCGAACTCCCGGCGCTCCGAGGCTCCGGCCGACTCGCGCCACTTCTTGAACTCTTCCTGCTCGGCGGCGCTCATCGTCGCAGCGGCTGCCGGCGCGGCGGACTGCTGAGGCGCCGCGGCGGCCTGAGGCTTGCCGCTGAGATCGATGTTCCAGTTCAGGTCGCCGAACAGGCCGGGCCTGCCGTCCTTCATTTCGTCGACGTAGGCGGGCCCGGGCGACGTGCCCGTGGGACCCGTCGCGCAGCCGGCAAGGCCGGCTGCGGCGACGGCTAACGCGAACAACCTTGCCTTCATGCTTAAAACCGGATACGGGTTCCGACAGTGGCGACCTGGATGTCGTCGGCGCTCACGGTTGAACCCGAGACCCTTGCATCCAGCGTGTACTGGTGCAGGCCGGCGTAGAACTCGGCCCAGCGAATCGGCGTCCAGACGTAGCCGATGCCGATAGCATCGCCCTCGTCGCCGTCCGCGGCCTGGTCCTCCATCTGCCCGTAGCTCACCGAGAAGGCGTGGTTGCCCGTCTTGTAGCCCACCTTGCCCCACATGTGCGTGCCGGTGCGCGACGGCGAAACATTCGCGACCTTGGACTCGGTGTACGCGAACGTCGCGTTGAAGCCGGAAGTATGCAGCCAGGAAACCGAGCCGCCCATGGTCTCGTTGTTGTCGCCGTTTACGAGGGTGTTTGTCTTTTCCTCCGACCAGCCGAGCGCCGCCTGGATCTCGCCCGCCATCTTGCCGCTCCACCAGATCGAGGCTTCGTTCACCTCCTCACCCTTCTGGCCGGTGCCGACCTGCACGCGGAACCCGCCGAAGACCGGCGTCGTGTACATCACGCGGTCGTAGCGGCTCTCGAAGTCCAGGTTGCCGTGCGTGCTGCCAAGGGTACGTCCGGCGATGGTACCGCCCGAGGAAGTGCGCCAGGCAATGGAGCCGCCCCAGTCACACACGCACACGCCGTTCGCGAGCGCGGTGCCCGAGAGGTCGATGGTCGAGGCGTCGTCCGACGCGCCCGAGCCCTGGCCGAGGTTGACGCGACCCCAGCTGCCTTCGACGAAGACGTCGAACCAGCGCTCAGCGAATCCCGGGTTGCTGGTCGGGACGGTCATGCTCACGGAGTCAGACGAGTTGGATTGATACTCCACCTCGAACCGCGCGCCCGCGCGCAGCCCGGGCATAACTTGCGACGAGCCCTGGATGCCGAAGCGCGTGCCGCTCGATTCGCCGTCGACGAAGAACGTCTTGCTTTGCTGGCCATCGTCGGCAAACATCAATGCCCGGTTGACCTGACCGTACAACTGGACCTGCAGGTTCTGCGCCTGGACTGCTCCGGCGCCCAGCAGCAACGCGGCTCCTACGGCTGCCGCAAGCTGAGTTTTGCGATGCTCCATTAAGCCCCCTTCGATTGTTCGTGATTCGTTGGAAACCCGGTGAAGTACCCCGGGGCGCGATGGATTATAGGGAATGTGACGTGCGGTCCGTCACAACTCCCTAATTTGTGTTGTTTTTTCGCATCAGTGGCAGGTCCTTGAGTGCACTGCACAAACGATCTTTGCCGCTGTTCACTTAGCGAAATTGCAGCCGGATTTCAGAATTTGAGCGCGCGCTGGATGGCTGGGCGTGCAGCCATTTCGCCCGCCCAGCGCTCGACGTTCGGCAAGCCTTCGCACAGCTCGGGCAGCGCCGATTTCGCGCGCGCGTAGCCCGCGTAGAGCGAGAAGTCGGCGATGGTGAGCTCGTTGCCCGCGGCGTATTTCTGCTTCGCCAGGCGATCGTCCCAGACCTTCAGGTACTGCTTCCAGCGCCCCTTGAAGATGTCGGCGCTCGGGCCGTGCGGCTCCTTGGAGGTCACGATCTGGAAGATCGAGCCGAGCGTGGGCGTCATGTCGGTCGAGGCGCTCATCAGCGCCTGCCAGAACGCGGGCCGCGCCGCGGGATCCTTCGGGATGAACTTGCCGGACTTTTCCGCGGCGTAAATCAGGATCGCGGAAGACTGCGACACGGTGACCGGCTTGCCGCCGGGGCCTTCGTGATCGACGATCACCGGGATCTGCGCGTTCGGGTTGAGCGCCAGGAATTGCGGCGTCTTGTTCTCGCCTTTCGCGAGCGCGATGGGATGGAACTGGTACGCAAGGCCGCACTCTTCGAGCGCGATGCGGGCGCGCATGCCGTTCGACGTGCCGGCGGCGTAAAGATCGATCATCGGGGAATCCTCCTCGGGCTATGCGCGGATTCTAATGTCCGCCTGACATAATTCGGCATGGCGAAGAAACGGGCCCCTGCGAAGCGCCGGCCGCGCAAGGCGAAGCCCGGGACCCGGGGGCTGCTGCCCGCCGAAGCGCGGCTCGAAAGCCTGAGCGCAGAGGCAAGAGACGCCGCCGAACGCGTCGAAAGGGTGGGAGGGCAGCTCCTCGGCTCCTACAACGACCCGCTGGGCAGACAGCCGGTGCTGCTGGCGATCCTGCCGATCGAGAGCGTCGAGCCGACCCCGTTCCAGCGCGACCTCTCCCAGATGCACCACCGCAAGCTCGCCGACGTGCTCGACCGCACCGGCATGTTCCTCGACCCGATCATTGCCGTTACGGCGCCCGACAAGGGGTTTTGGACGCCCAACGGCATGCATCGGCTGATGGCGATGAGGCGCCTCGGCGCGCGAGCGATTACAGCGCTGGTGATCCCGAAGCGCGAGATCGCCTGGCAGATCCTCGCGCTCCACACCGAGAAGGCTCACAACTTGCGCGAGAAGGCGCTCGAGGTGATCCGGATCTATCGAGGTCTACTTGCGGAAGACCCAAGCCGGGCTGAAGCGGGATTCTCGTTCTACCTCGAGGAGGCTTCGCTCGTGACGCTGGGCCTGTGCTACGAAAAGAACGGCAAGTTTGCCGGCGGCGCCTACAACCCGATCGTGCGCAGGCTGGAGGTTTTCTCGGAACAGGCGATCGGCAAGGCAATCCGGATCCACGAGAAGCACGCCGGCATGCTGCTCGAACTCGACGAGCGCGTCAGCGAGGTCGTGAAGAAGCTGAAGGACAAAGGCTTTGTCAGCCCTTATCTGCGCAGCTTCGTGGTCGCGCGCATCAACCCGCTGCGCTGGATCCAGGGCGAGCCGCCGGCGCTCGAGGAGGTGCTGACGACGATGCGCGACCGCGCCGCGCGCTTCAACGGCGACAAGATCAAGCAATCCGACCTCGCCAACGCCGGCGGCGCGCCCGACGAGGGGTCAGGGCTGTAATTCGTTTTTGCGTACGTGAAAACGAATTACGGCCCTGACCCCGAATTCTGCTAGCGCTCCTGGGTGGCGCTGATGCCGCCGAGCGAGACATCCAGCGGCAGCGCTTCGCGCGAGGGGTGCCCGCTCTCGGCGGGCGCCTGCGGCCGGCTGCCCTTCTTCGGGCGCCCCGGCCGGTAGCTCGAGAAGATCTTGAGCGGCGGCACGACCGGCGGCTTCTCGAGGAAGCGGCAATCCGACTCGGTCGGCACGCTGACGGTCGCGCCGATGCGCTTGCCGCCGAGGAACACGTTGTAGCGCAGCATGTGCGCGGAACTGGGGATGGGATGGGCGATGATGTCGTACTTGCCCACCTTGAAGCGCCGGCGCTCTACGGTCGGGATGCTCATGCCGCCGCCGTGCGCTTGGGTTTGGCTGCGCTCGCTTTCGCGCCGCTCCTGGGCCGCGCCTTGAGGATCTCGTCGCACAGCCCGACGATCTCCGCCTCGCTCAGCCGCTCGGCGTTGTCCCGGAGCTGGCGCACTTCGGCGGTGCTCAGCGCTTCGATCCTGTCCTTGGTCCACGCCGCCGAGCGGCCGGGTCGTACCAGTCTCATCGTCAATATCGCTTTCCCGAGTTGAATTCAGCCTTCAAGCGCGCCACCTTCTTCCGCAAGGCCTCGATCTCGGCGCGTACCGCCGCCGCCTGGCTCATGATTTCCTCGTTCGGCCCGTCCGGCGCGGCGAACGGGTCCTCGCGCGCGATCCGGGCCATGATGTCCCGGTAGCGCTGGGCGGCGGAGTTCCACTTCTCGATCAGCTGCTGCTCCTGCTCGCGCCAGGCCTTGCGCTTGTCCACGAATATCCTTGTCGCGCCCGCCGGGGCGGGCGGAGGAAACTGCGGGATTGAGGTGTGCACTTTATCACATTTCCGAGGAAAATTCGGAACTTAGTTGAAACTGGAATGAGACCCGAGCCGTTTCGTTTGCAGGTGACGGATCAGGCGCTTACCGATTTGAAAGAGCGCCTCGCGCGCACCCGCTTTCCGGACGAGCCGCCCCTCGAGCCGTGGTCGACGGGCACCTCGCTCGCCTACCTGAAGGAGCTGGTCGACTACTGGCGCGGCGGCTTCGACTGGCGCCGGCAGGAGGCCGGGCTGAACGCTTTGCGCCAGTACCGGGTCGAGCTCGGCGGAATCGGGCTGCACTTCATCCACCAGCCGGGCAGGGGACCGAGCCCGATGCCGCTGCTGCTGATGCACGGCTGGCCGGGATCGGTGTGGGAGTTCCACCGGCTGATCCCGCTCCTCACCGAGCGCTTCACGGTCGTCGCGCCCTCGCTGCCCGGGTTCACGCTCAGCTTCAGGCCCGGCCAGCCGCGCTTCGGGGTCGAGGAGATGGCGGACCTGTTCGCCGAGCTCATGAGCGTCCTCGGCTACGGGCGCTTCGGCGTGCAGGGCGGAGATTGGGGCGCGTTCATCGCGGCGCGCCTGGGCCATGCGTACCCCGGCCGCCTCGAAGGCATCCACCTCAACTTCCTGCCGGTGCGGCGCGATCTGCCGGCGGAAGATTCCGACTGGACGCGGCAGCTCTCGCACTGGATGAAGGAGGAGAGCGGCTACCTCTCGATCCAGGGGACCAAGCCGCAGACGCTCGCCTACGGCTTGAGCGACTCGCCCGCGGGGCTCGCCGGCTGGATCGCCGAGAAATTCCGCAGCTGGAGCGATCAGCCGATCGGCCGCGACGACCTGCTGACGAACGTTTCGCTTTACTGGTTCAGCGGCGCGATCGGCTCGTCGTTCTGGCCCTACTACGCGCGCGCGCACCGCGGCTGGCCGATCCCCGAAAGCGGCACGGTCGGCGTGCGCGTCGGCTACGCCGAGTTCCCGAAGGAAATCCTGCGCCCGCCGCGCTCGCTCGCCGAGAAGACCTACACCCGCATCGAGCGCTGGACCCGGATGGAGCGCGGCGGCCACTTCGCCGCCCTCGAGCAGCCGCAAGCGCTCGGCTCCGAGATACTGGAGTTCTTCTAGAACAGGACGCTGCGCATGCGCTCGAGGATCTCGGGCGAGCGGATCCTCGTGACCCCCGGAGTCACGGCTTCGCGGTAGAGCAGGGCGAAGTTGTCGGCGAGGATCTCTTCCGGATGGATCAGGTAGCCGGTGTTGTTCCCGATCTGCGCGCGCAGACCCTCGAGCTCCTCCAGCGCGGCCCCTTCGTCGCGCGCCACGCAGCGCTCCTCGCGCCGCTCGACGACGAGCCACGAAGTGCGCATCCGCGACGCGAACCCGGCGCCAGGCTCGACCGCCTCCGATGCGAGGTGCACGAAGGGCAGCACCTCCACCGGCCGGCCGTGCCAGCTCACGGCGATCGCGTGGCGGCTCCAGGGGGCGTCGGGGTTGGTGAGGCGCAGGCGCTCGAGCGCTTCGGGCAGCTCGACCGAGGCGCAGGCACTGAAGCCGATCGCTGAATAGAGCTCTTCTCGCAGCGCGGGGTTGGCGCGCGTCAGGACATGGAACGCCTCGTGCACCACGATGAACTCCAGCATCGCCGGCCGCGCCAGGATCTCGCGCAGCGTGCCTTCCTGGATCACGATCGCGTTGCCCCGCGTATGCGGAAAGCCTTCCATCAGCCGGTCGGAAGCCTTGACCATCAGGATGGCGGCCGGCGCTCTCCACTTCATTCCCGAGAGAAAGCGCTCGAGGCGCGCGAGCACGCCGGCGAAAGGCTTGCGCTCGTCCTCGCTCCATTCGAGCGCGGCTGCGCGCATCGCCGCCGCGAAGCGCGCGGCGTCCATCGCATCACGCGTACCCATCACCACCGGGCGCTCGAGGGTCGAGGTGGCGCGCACGTAGTCGTCCTGTGCGCCGAGGGCGGCGCGCGCCTCGGATTGCGTGGCGAACGCAAAGCGCGTGCCCTGCGCCTGCGCGCACGCCGCAGCCGCGACGAGCAGCAGCGCCGCGGCGAGCCGGCTAGGCCCGGTCTTCCGCGACGTCGCTGGCGAAGAAATCGTCGGCAAGGAAACCGCCCGACTGATGGCGCCAGAGCTTCTCGTAGTGCCCGCCCAGGCCGAGCAGCTCGTCGTGCGTGCCGCTTTCCACCATCCGGCCCTGATCGATCACCACCAGCCGGTCCATGCGCGCGATGGTGGAGAGCCGGTGCGCGATCGCGATCACCGTCTTTCCCTCCATCAGGCCGAGAAGCTGCTCCTGGATCGCGAGCTCGACCTCGCTGTCGAGCGCGGAAGTCGCTTCGTCGAGCACCAGGATCGGCGCATCCTTCAGGATCACGCGCGCGAGCGCGATCCTCTGGCGCTGGCCGCCCGAGAGCTTGACCCCGCGCTCGCCGACGTGCGCCTCGTAGCCGGCGCGGTCCTTCCAGTCCCGCAGGCCCAGGATGAAGTCATGCGCCTGGGCCTTGCGCGCCGCCGCCGCCACTTCCTCGTCGCTCGCGTGGGGACGGCCGTAGCGGATGTTGTCGGCGATCGAGCGGTGGAGAAGCGAGGTATCCTGGGTCACCATCCCGATCGCCGCGCGCAGGCTCTCCTGCGTCGCGTGCGCGATGTCCTGCTCGTCGACCAGGATGCGGCCCTTCTCCGGATCGAAGAACCGCAGCAGCAGGTTGACGAGGGTCGACTTTCCCGCCCCCGAGCGCCCCACCAGCCCGACACGCTCCCCGGGGTCGATGCTCAGATTGAAATCACTCAACACCGGAGCGCTGTCGCGCCGCCCGTACCCGAACGTCACAGCCTCGAAGCGGATCTCGCCGCGCGACACCTCCAGCGGCTTCGCGCCGGGCCGGTCCACGCCCGAGTGCGGCACCGCGATCGACTGCATGCCTTCCTGCACCACGCCGACGTTCTCGAAGATCGCGCTTACCTCCCAGCTCACCCAGCCCGCCACGTTGGCGAGCTGCCAGGAAAGGGGAAGCGACGCGGCGACGATCCCGGCGCCGACCGCGCCGCGCGCCCACAGCCAGATCCCGATCGCCGCGGTCGCGACCAGCAGCGTCGCGTTCATCGCGGTGAGGCAGAAGTGGAAGCGGGTGATGAGCCGCATGTGCCGGCCCATCGCCGCGCGATGCTCGTCGATCGACTCGCGCACGTACGCGTCCTCGTCCGCCAGGCGCGCGAACAGCTTCACCGTGAGGATGTTGGTGTAGCTGTCCACCACGCGCGCCATCACCAGCGAGCGCGCCTCGGAGCTCTCGCGCGCGAGATCGCGCATGCGCGGCACGAAATGCCGGAGGAACACGAGGTAGGCGGCGAACCAGGCGAGCGTCGGCACGCCGAGGCGCCAGTCCGCGATGGCCATGAGCGCATACGCCATCACGCCGTAGGCGCCGATGTACCAGACCGCCCGGATGCTCGCCATCACGCTCTCGCGCAGCGCGTGCGCGGTCTGCATCACGCGGTTGGCGATCCGGCCGGCGAAATCGTTCTGGAAGAACGGCCAGCTCTGGCGGATCACGTGCCAGTGGCTCTGCCAGCGGATGAGCGAGGTCGCACCGGGAATCAGCACCATGTGCCGGATCGAGATGTCGGCGAGCAGCACGAGCGGCCGCACCACGAGCACGAGCGCCACCATCGCGGCGAGCAGCGGCCACTCCTCGCGCACCGCCGCCATCCGGTCGGCCGCCTCCATCAGCGAGACGAGCTTGCCGATGAACAGCGGAATCACCGTGTCGAGCGCCGCCACCGCGAGGCTTGCCGCGAACATCGCGGCATACCAGCCCTTGGTCTGCCGGACGAAATGCCAGTAGAAGGCGAGCAATCCCGCCGGAGGTGTGCTCATCAGCCTGGAATGTTTCAGCTGCTTTCGACTTTCTTGAAAGGAACAATATCATGTAAGGTCGAGAACACGGGAGGAGCAATGACCGCGATCACCCAGCCGGAAATCGACCAGCAGGTCTTCGATCTCTACGACGAGTATTGCCACGGACGCATCGACCGCCGCGAGTTCCTGAAGCGCGCCGGCGCCATGGGAGCCGCGGCGCTCGTCATGGCGCAGGGGCTGCTGCCGGACTACGCCCGGGCGCAGACGATTTCGTTCACCGACGCCCGAATCAAGGCGAGCTATGTGACCTATCCGTCACCCGGCGGTAACGGCGACACGATCAGAGGCTACCTGGTGCAGCCGGCCGGAAGCGGGCCCTGGCCGGCGCTGCTCGTGATCCATGAGAACCGGGGCCTGAATCCCTATATCGAGGACGTGGCGAGGCGGGCGGCGGTGGCCGGATTCCTCGCGCTCGCGCCCGACGGGCTGTCGCCGCTCGGCGGCTATCCGGGCAACGACGACGACGGCCGGGCGCTGCAGGCGAAGCTCGACCCGGCGAAGCTGCGGCAGGACATGCTGAACGGCGCGAGGTGGCTCAAGGCGCATGCGCTCTCGACCCGGAAGCTCGGCGCGACCGGGTTCTGCTGGGGCGGGGGGACGACGAACTTTCTGGCGGCGGCCATGGGTTCGGACCTCCAGGCGGGTGCGCCGTATTACGGCGTGGCGGCGGCGACCGCTTCGGTGCCGAACATCAAGGCCGCGCTGCTCGTGCACCTTGCGGAGAACGACCCGCGCGTGAACGAGACCTATCCGACCTACGAGCAGGAGCTCAAGAAGGCGGGCGTGCGCTACGAGATCCATTCGTATCCGGGCACGCAGCACGGCTTCCACAACAACTCGACGCCGCGCTACGACGAGGCGGCGGCGAAGCTCTCTTGGGAGCGCACGGTCGCGTTCTTCAAGAAGAACCTCGCCTAGCCGGTGGGCGTGCCGCCGGGCGGGCCCGACCCAGACCAAACGGCGCCGTCGGGCCTGCGGCGGCTGCGCGCTCTCGTGGTGGGCGACGAGCGCGACATGGTGATGAACCTCGGCATTCTCCTGCGCAGCGAGGGCGTCGAGGTCGAGCTCCAGAGCTTCGTGCACGTGGCCGGCGCGATCGAGCGCTTCCGCCCGGACGTGGCCCTGCTGGTGCTCGCGACGGCCGACCGGCTCAACGTGGCGCAGCAGCTGAAGAGCCTGTTCGCCGAGCGCTGCCCGGTCCTGATCGACGTCGCCAAGCCCTACGACCCCGACGCGGTGCTGAAGCGCGTGCTGTCGGTTACCCCGCTGCCGCCGTAGTCATGACGACGGGCGCGTGGTCGCTCGAGCCGAAGTCGGCCTGCACCACGCAGGTATCGGCGCGCGCAGCGACGCCGGCCGAAGCGAGGATGTAGTCCAGGCGCCAGCCGATGTTGCGGCCGCGCATGTTGCGCCACGGCGCCCACCAGGTGAACAGGCCCGGGTTGTCCGGATCGAGGTTGCGGCCCACGTCCACCAGGTCCTGCTTCAGCAGCTCGCCGAAAAGCTCGCGCTCCTCCGGCCGCTGCCCCACGAGCGCGGGCTTGCGCTCCCTGGGGTGCACGTCGATCTCGGTGCGAGTGATGTTCAGGTCGCCGCAGAGGATCAGCTCGCGTCCCGCTGCGCGCAGCTCCTTCGCCCAGGCGATCAGCCGGCGGAAGAAGTCGAGCTTCGCCGGGTAGTCCTTGTTCCCGTTCGGGACGTAGACCGACGCGAGGACGAGCTTGCCGAGCTCCGCCTGCACGATGCGCGACTCGATGTCGAACGCCGGGTGACCGAACACCGGGTCGGTTTCAAAGGCGCCTTTCCTTATATGAAGGGACACACCGGAGTAGGCCCGCATGCCGTGCCAGAACGCGTGGTAATCGGCGGCCTTGCATTGCTCCGGAATCTGCCCCGGCTCGGCCTTGAGCTCCTGCAGGCAGGCGACGTCCGGGCGCTCGCGCTCCAGCCACTCGCAGAACTGCGCCTGGCGCGCGCGGATGCCGTTGACATTCCAGGTGGCGACCTTCATGAATACACTAGCTTATGACACTTCGTATCGCTGATCTGCCCGGCCCGCGCGGGCTGCCGCTCGTCGGCAATCTGCTGCAGCTGCGCAACTCGCGGATGCACCTCACCGCCGAGGAGTGGAGCCGCACCTACGGCGAGTACTTCCGCTTCCGCATCGGCCCGCGCCAGTTCCTCGCAGTGGCGAACCCGGACACCATCGCCGCGCTGCTGCGCGAGCGGCCCGACGGCTTTCACCGCAGCGAGCGCCTGAGCGCAATCGCCGACGACATGGGCTTCAACGGCGTGTTCAGCGCCAACGGCGACGCCTGGCGCCGGCAGCGGCCGATGGTGATGGCGAGCTTCGATCCCCGGCACATCAGGACCTATTTCCCGGCGCTCGCCAGGGTGACCGAGCGCTTCGCGCAGCGCTGGCGCCGCGCCGCTGAGGCGGGCGAGGCGATCGATCTGCAGTCCGACCTCATGCGCTACACCGTCGACGTCACCTCCGGGCTCGCGTTCGGCGTCGACATCAACACGCTCGAGTCCGACGAGGACGTGATCCAGGCGCACCTCGACCAGATTTTCCCCGCGCTGTTCAGGCGGCTGATGGCGCCGTTTCCGTACTGGACATGGTTCCGCAACCGCAAGCTCGACGGGCATCTCGAGGCGCTGAACCAGGCGGTCGCCGGCTTCATCGCGCAGGCGCGCAGCCGCATGGCGGCCGATCCCCGGCTGCGCGGGGAGCCGACGAACCTGCTCGAGGCCATGATCGCGGCGCGCGACAACCCGGGCAGCGGGCTCACCGACGCCGACGTCGCCGGCAACGTGCTGACCATGCTGCTCGCGGGCGAGGACACCACCGCCAACACGCTCGCCTGGATGATCTACCTGCTGTACCGGAATCCCGACGCGCTGCAGAAAGCGCGCGAAGAGCTGATGGGGAAAGACCTGCATCACTACGAGAGCATGACGGCGCTGCCCTTCGTCGATGCGTGCATCAACGAGACCATGCGGCTCAAGCCGGTGGCGCCGATCATCATCCTGCAGCCCACGCGCGACACGGTCGTCGCCGGCATCCAGGTGCCGAAGAGCACGCTCCTCATGTGCCTGATGCGCGCCGGCGC
>DATIGR010000090.1:0-11995 GCA_035454645.1 Burkholderiales bacterium | reverse complement strand
CGGCCGTCCTCGGCAGCGGCAAGCACCGCTATCGCGTGGTGGAGAACTGGCCCAGGCTGCCCGAGGGATGGGAGCTCAAGGACGTCGCCGCCGTGGCGGTGGACAGCAAGGACCGGGTTTACGTCTTCAACCGCGGGGAGCACCCGATGATCGTCTTCGACCGGGAGGGGAACTTCCTCCGGTCGTGGGGCGAGGGCAGCTTTCCGCGCGCGCACGGGCTGAATATCGATGCGAACGACATCCTTTACTGCACCGATGACGGCGGGCACATCGTGCGCAAGTGCACGACGGAAGGGAAGGTGTTGCTCGAGCTCGGCGTGCCGGGGAAGCCGGCGCCCTACATGAGCGGCATGCCGTTCCACCGCTGCACGCACACCGCGCTCTCGCCGCGCGGCGACATCTACGTGAGCGACGGCTACGGCAACGCGCGCGTGCACAAGTTCGCGCCCGACGGCAAGCTGCTCAAGTCCTGGGGCGAGCCGGGGACCGACCCCGGCCAGTTCAACATCGTGCACAACATCGTCACCGACGACGAAGGCTGGGTGTACGTCGCCGACCGCGAGAACCACCGCGTGCAGGTGTTCGACGGCGAAGGAAGATACGAGACGCAGTGGGTCAACATGCACCGCCCCTGCGCCCTCTATTGCTGCCGCGGAAAGAAGCCGCAGTTCGCGATCGGCGAGCTCGGGCCGTCGATACCGCTCAACCGCCACCACCCGAACATCGGCCCGCGCCTTTCCTTCGTCGACGCGAAAGGCAGGCTGCTCGCGCGCCTCGGCGGCGAGAGCGGGCCGGGGCTCGAGCCGGGCAAGTTCATCGCGCCGCACGGCCTCGCCATCGACTCGCGCGGCGACATCTACGTCGGCGAAGTGAGCTACACCGAGTTTCCGCGCCTGTTCCCGGACCAGAAGATCGCGTGGCGCATGCGCTCGCTACAGAAGCTGGAACGCCTTTCAGGATCGTAATTTTTCCAGGAAAGCCCACAGCGCGGCGTTGAAGCGCTCGGGCTGTTCCAGGTTCGAGAGGTGCCCGGCGCCCGGGATCTCCACGAGCTCGGCGCCGGGGATGCGCGCGGCCATGGCGCGCGCCACCGGCGGCGGGTAGAGCGAGTCGTGCTCGCTCGTCACCACGAGCGTCGGCACCCGAAGGCGCTCCACCGGCGCGTCGCGGTCCTGCGTCACCGAGGCTTCGAGCGTCTTGAGATACGACTCCTTGTGCAGGCGCGAGATGCTGTCGATGAGCGCGTCCAGGGCGAAGCGCGAGGCCTGCGGCCCGGCGAGCTTGCGGGCGAGCTCCGGCGCGAGCTCGGCCGGCGTCCTCCCGGCGAGCAGCGGCGCGCGCCGCGCGTCGAGGAATGCCTTCACCTTGTCGGGCGGCAAGGCGCCGAACCCGGGACTGGTGTTCGCCAGCGTGAGCGAGCGCACGCGCTGCGGGTGCCCGAGCGCGAAGTCGCGCGCGATGCGCCCGCCCATGGAGAGGCCCACCACGTGCGCCTTTTCAGCGCCGAGATGATCGAGCACCCGCGCGAGATCGGCCGAGAACGCCGAGAACTCGAGCGGACCTTGGTAGTCGTCGGAATCGCCGTAGCCGCGCGCGTCCCAGGCGGCGGCGCGATAGCGCGCGGCGAAGAACGCGAGCTGCGCGCGCCAGTTGCGGCGGTTGCCGCCGATGCCGTGCAGGAAGACGAGGAGCTCGCCCTCGCCCGCGAGCGACAGCGCGAGGCGCGGCGCGGGAGGGACGTAGATGGTTTCCAGGCTACTCGGCTTTTGCGCCGGAGATCTTGACCGCGCGCGCGCGGTTCTCGCTGTCTTTCGCGATGTAGGCCGCGAATTCCTCCGGGCCGCTCCCGACCACCTCGTAGCCCTTGTCGACGAGCTGCTTCTGGCGGAATTCGGGCTCGTCCAGGATCCTGCGCGTGTCCCGGTGGATGCGGGACACCGCCTCGCGCGGCGAGCCGGCGGGAACGAAAAGCCCGAACCACGCGTGCGTCTCCACCTCCGGGTAGCCGAGCTCGGTGAACGTCGGCACCTCGGGAAACAGCGGCGTGCGGCTCGGCCCGCCGATCGCGATCGCCTTGATGCGTCCCGCCTTGAGCTGCGGCGCCGAGGTCGCGATGCCGGCAAACGTCAGCTGCACCTCTCCGGCCATGACCGCCGGCACCGCGAGCGAGATTCCCTTGTAGGGCACGTGCACCAGATCGATGCCGGCCTTGTGCTTGAGCATCTCGCCGGCGAGATGCGGCTGGCTGCCGCTGCCGTAGGAGGCGTAGTTGATCGCTCCGGGCTTTGCCTTCGCCAGGGCGATCAGCTCGGGCAGGCTGTTCGCGGGCAGCGACGGATGCGCGACCAGGAACTGGTGCAGCAGCACGAGCATGGTCGCCGGAATGAAGTCGCGCCGCGCGTCGTAGGGCAGCTTGCGGTACAGGTGCGGGTTGATCGAGAAGGTGGCATCGGTCGTCATGAGGAGGGTGTGCCCGTCGGGCGCGCTCTTGGCGACGGCATCCGCGGCGATGATGGTGTTCGCGCCGGGCTTGTTCTCCACGACGACCGGCTGGCCCCACGCCGGCTGCAGCTTGTCGGCGAGCTGGCGCGCCATTACGTCGATGCCGCCGCCGGGCGGGTAGGCGACGACGATGCGCACCGGCTTGGACGGCCAGGCCTGGCCGAAGGCCGCGGTGGAGCACGCGAGCAGCAGACAGGCGAGCAAGCGCTTCATGCGATCCTCCTCTCGGGGTTGATTATGATGCAAAGCCATGAAGATCGTGATCGTCGGCGGGGGTATCGGCGGGCTTTCGCTCGCACGCGAGCTCTCGCTGCGCCGTTTCCCGGTAACCGTATTCGAAAAAGCGGCAAACCTGAACCCCGTCGGCGCCGGGATCATCATGAATCCCAACGCCATGCGCGTCCTGGAGAAGAACGGGCTCGGGGATGCGGTGCGGCGCGATTCATGGCCCTACCTCACGCGCGAGACGCGCGACGCGGCCGGTCGGCTTCTCGCCATGCGCGACTATCGCCCGCTTTACGACGCGGGCAAGCTCGCGCAGGGCGCGCTCGTGCACCGCGCGCACCTGCTCGATGTGCTGTATCGCAGCCTGCCTCCCGGCACGGTGACGTTTGGTTTTTCAATGAGAAACACCCAAACGCTTCAAGCGGACCTTGTGGTCGGCGCCGACGGCATCCATTCGCAGGTGCGGCGCGACCTGTTCGGCGACTACAAGCCGCGCTACATGGGCTACCGCTCGCACCGCCTGGTGATGGACAACGTCGGCGGCGTGCGCTGCTTCACCGAGTACCTCGGCCGCGGCCAGCGCATCGGCGTCGTGCCGATCTCGGAGAAGCGCGTCTACGTCTGGACCACGCTGAATTCCAGGAAAGAGAGCCCCCCCGGCGCCGACCTGGCCCGCTTGTTCGCGCAATTCACCCACGAACCGCTGCGGCGCATGTTCGCCGCGCTGCCGCCGCCGCAGTCGATCATCACCACCGATATCGAGGAGCTGTGGGTGGAGAACTGGCACAACGAGAAGGCCGTGCTCCTGGGGGACGCGGCGCACGCCATGACGCCCAACATCGGCCAGGGCGCCGGGATGGCGATGGAGGATGCGGCGGTGCTCGCCGAGGAGCTCGCGGGCGGCGCCTTTCTCGAGCGCGCTCTGGCAAACTACGCCCGGCGGCGCAAGCCGCGCGTCGAGACGGTGGTGCGCGTCTCGCGCGAGGTCGGCACCGACGGGCAGCGCTCCAATCCGTTGGCCTGCTGGCTGCGCAACCGCCGCATCGCGCGCGAGGCGCGCGACGTCCGGCGCGCGCAGGCCGAGCTCGAGCGCCTGCTCGCCTATTCAGGATGAGACTATGGGAAAGATCCGTCACATCGCAATAACCGCGGAAGACCCGTTCGTCACCGCGGAGCTCTTCAAGAAGGCGCTCGGCCTCGAGGAAATCTCGCGCGGCGACAGCGACCTCGCGCGCGAGGTCTACCTCACCGACGGCTACCTCAACGTAGCCATTGTTTGCTGGAAGCGCACCCGGGAAACCCCGAACCCCTACCCGGACGGCTACGGGCTGGACCACTTCGGCGTGCACGTCGACGACCTGGAGAAGGCCGAGGCGCAGGCGCGCAACGCCGGCGCCGTCTCCCAGCCGCCGCCGCCCGTGGATCTGTCGAAGCTCACCGGTAACACGCTCTACTTCGAGAAGAAGCTCGAGCTCGCCGGCGTGAAGTTCGACCTCTCCGGACACGGATGGGCGACCCAGCGCGAGAAAAAATAGCTCTCGAGGCGAGCGGCGTCCGCAAGACCTACACCAAGGACGGCCGCAGCCTCGCGGTCCTCGATGTCGAGCGCTTCAGCGTGCGCGACGGCGAGTTCGTCACCATCATCGGCCCGAGCGGCTGCGGCAAGAGCACGTTGCTGCACATCATGGGCGGCTTCATCCAGGGCGAGTCGGGCGAGATCCGCGTGCACGGCCGGCGCGTGAACGGCCCCGGCCCCGACCGCGGCGTGATGTTCCAGGAGTTCGCGCTGTTCCCCTGGAAGACGGTGGCCGGAAACGTGGCCTGGGGTTTGGAAGCCCAAGGCTTTCCCAGGGACAAGATCGAGGAAACCGTTCGGGCCTACCTGGACATGATCGGCCTCAGCGAGTTCCGCAACCACTATCCCGCCGAGCTCTCCGGCGGCATGAAGCAGCGCGTCGCCCTCGCTCGCGTGCTCGCGTTCAATCCCGAAGTCCTGCTGATGGACGAGCCCTTCGGCGCCCTCGACGCCCAGACGCGCGAAACCATGCAGGAAGAGCTCACGCGCCTGTGGGAGCGCACCGGCAAGACCATCGTCTTCGTCACCCACGACATCGACGAAGCGGTGTTCCTCGGCGACCGCGTCGTGGTCCTCACCGCCCGCCCCGGCCGGATCCGCGAGGAGGTGCGCATCGATCTTCCGCGTCCGCGGAGCCTCGAAATCAAGAAGTCGATCCAGTGCCACGAGTACCGTAACCGCATCTGGGACTTGATCCGGCGAGAGTCGCGCGAATAGCGCTGCGCGTCCTGGAGTGACTTCCGTCACGGTGGCTTGCAGGTTCTTGCACCGCGCCGGGCCGGATGCCCGCATAGTGCGCTTCATGACGGCGAGGGCATCGGCACTGCGACTGTTTCCCGCGGCGGCGGCGGCGCTGCTGCTGCTTCTTGCGCCGGGACTTCACGCCCAGACCGGCGAGCCGAGCGCGACCGCGCAGCGGCTGATGGCCCGCTCAGGGCTCGCGGTCCAGCTGCGCGGTGTCACCGACCAGATTGTCGCGGACATCCGCCAGAACATGGCCAATATCGACCCGGGCAGCGTCGAGCGGCTGGTCGAATCGGCGAGGCACGCGTTCAGGCCGGAGGCGATGCAGCAGGACATTGCCGCGCGCGTCGCCGGGAAGCTCTCGGTGGACGACATGAACGTCGCGCTGGCGTGGCTCGACACGTATGCCGGCGCGCGCATCACGCATGCCGAGGAGGTCGCCTCGGGGTCGATGGATATCACCCGCCTGGCCCAATACGCCCACCGCTTGCAGACCAAGCCGCTCCCGGCCGGGCGCCAGAAGCTCATTGCCGATCTGATCTCGGCCACCGGCGCGGTGCGCCTCGCCGCGGCCGTGGCGGAGACCATGGCGCTCGGGATCGCGCTCGGCATGGACTCGCTCCAGCCGCAGGAGCGCCGGGTCGGCGAAGCAAGGCTGCGTGCCCACATCCGGAAGGCAATGCCTGCCGACAAAGTGCAGGCGGTCTACGCCCAGCAGCTGCCGGTCAGCTACGCCTACACCTACCGCGAGATCTCCGACGCCGACCTCGCCGCGTACGTGGGTTTCCTGAACGGCGCTACCGGCAAGCGCTACCAGGAAGGAATGAACGCCGCCTTCATGGAAGGGCTTGCCCGGGCGAGCCTGCAGATGGGCGAGTCCCCGGCAACGCGCCAGCGCCAGACCTCGCTGTAAGGAGCGCGCTCAGCGCGGCAGGTAGCTGAGATCCACCATCGAGTCGACGTCCACCGGCTTCTCGAGCCACTGGAGCTTCTCGCGCATGAACGCCGAGAGTTTCTTTAGGCTCTCGACATCCACCCGGGCGTTGGGGTCGCGCTTCCAGTCGGAGGTCTTGAGGTAGACCGGAAGGGGCGTGCGCACGAAGTTGGCCTTGTGCAGGTCGGTCTTGGCCTGCTCGGTGTTGGCGAGGTAGTACTTCGTGACGGCGACGTAGTCGGCGAGGAACGCGCGCACCGCGTCAGGGTGCTGCTTCAGGAATTTCTCGCCGAAGAAGATGTCGAGGAGCTCGTGGTCGTAGCCGACCGCGTCGACCGCGGTGAAGAGCTTGCGCAGGCCGCCTTTCGCCATCTCGGCGGAGTAAAAGGGCTCGACGAAGGTGCCGGCGGTGACCTTGCCGCTGCGCACCGCCTCGCCGATCGCGGGGAAGGCCATGGGCACGACCTTGGTGTCCTTGTCGGGGACCAGGCCCGCGTTGAGCAGGCCGGCGCGCGCCCAGAGGTCGGTCGCGGTCTTGATGCCGACGACGCCGACGGTGCCGCCTTTCAGGTCCTGCACGCGCTTTACCGGGCCGTCGTCCTTCACCATGTAGGTGGTGGTGAAGTACCTGTCGCCTTTCGCTTCCTGGCAGATGCTCGCGACGATCTTCATCTCGAGCCCCTGCTCGCGGCCGAAGATCACGGCGAGGCCGGGCGCGGTGCCGGCGTCGAGCTCGCCGGCGAGGAAGGCCTGGAAGCGCTGGGGGTTCGCCTGGAACAGGATCTGCTTGAGCTCGTAGCGCTTGCCCTGGTTCGGCGTCAGGTCCTTGCGCACGCTCATCAGCCACACCTGCTCCTCGGCGGCGAAGCCGCGCCCGAAGCGGATCAGCGGCGGGGTTTGCGCAACTGCGTTTGCGAGAAAAACCAGGCCGAGAACGGCCAGAAATATCCGGATCACTGACTCCTCCTCAAACGTAGTAAGTATCGAGTTTTTCCCAGTATATCAATCTGTCCCGCGCCAGCACGACCGCCTTGTCGAGCGCGTAACCGAGCAGCGCGATGACGACCACCACCGCGAGCATGCGGTCGGTGCGCAGCGACGAGAGCGAGTAGATGACGAGGTAGCCCAGGCCGTCGGCCGAGCTCACCATCTCGGTGATCACCACCACGATCATCGCCACCGGCACCGCGACGCGGAAGCCCGCGAAGATGAAGGGCGCGGTGGCCGGGACCACCACGCGGCGCAACAGGTCGGCGCGCGAGGCGCCCATGTTCTGGGCGGACCAGAGCCATACGCGGTTCACGCTCCTCGCGCCGGCGTAGCTCATGATGACGATCGGGTAGAGGCACTCGAGGAAGACGAGCGCAACCTTCGACAGGCTGCCAATGCCGAAGACGAAGATGAAGATCGGGAACAGCGCGAGCTTCGGCACGGCGTAGGTGCCGGAGAACAGCGGGTCGAGCAGGCCGGCGACGGTCTTCGAGCGGCCCATCAGGATGCCGAGGAAGATGCCGACCGCGGCGGCGAGGGCAAAGCCGCCGAGCGCTCGGTAAAGCGAGGTCCAAACCTCCATGAGCGAAGCGCTGCGGGTGAAGAAGAGCACGAGCTCCTGCCCGATGTTCACGAGCGAGGGGAAGAGGATCCTGTTCCACAGGCCGCTGCGCGCCGCCGCTTCCCAGGCGACCAAGGCCGTTCCGATGAACAGGAACCTCATGCCGGCTGCTCATGCCAGACGAGGAGCCTGCGGTGGGCGTAGCGCACCAGCCGGTCGCCGGCGTAGCCGAGGATTGCGATGGCGAGCAGCGAAACGTACATCAGGTCGAAGCGCAGCGAGTTCTCGGCGATGCGGATCATGTAGCCGAGGCCGGAGCGCGCGTTGATCATCTCGGCGGCGAACATCACGATGAAGGAGAGCGCGAGCGACACGCGCATGCCGGCGAAGATCATCGGCGCCGCACTCGGCACGACCACGCGCCGGAAGATCGCCGCCGGCGAGGCGCCCATGTTCTGCGCCGACCAGACGAGGATCTTCGGCGTCGCCCTCACGCCGTAGTAGGCGTTGATGAACACCGGGTAGAAGCAGGCGAGCGCGATGATCAGCACCTTCGACAGATCGCCGATGCCGAACCACAGCATGAAGATCGGCAGCATCACGATCTTCGGCACCGGGTAGGTGAGGAACACCGCCGGGCTGAACATCCGGTCGAACCCGCGCGCGGTGCCGGCGGCCAGGCCGAGCGCCGCGCCGGCGAGCGTGCCGAGGGCGAAGCCGGGGAGCGAGCGCGTGAGGCTCGCCCGGATGTTCTCGTACAGCTCGGCGCTGCCGAGGGCCTGGACGAAATAGGCGATGATTTGGACCGGAGACAGGATGAAATCCGGCAGCCCGGCAAGCGACGCAAGCTGCCAGAGGGCGAGCACGGCGATAAGGAGGCTGGCTCTGAGGACCGCCATTCGCGGAGAATTATCTTCCATGAAGGCCATCGAAACGATCGAGGCGGCTCTTTCCAGAATCGTTGAGAAGGACGGCCGACTGCACGCTTGGCAGGCGGTGGACCCCGAGTTCGCCCGGCGGCAGGCGCGCAGGCTCGACTCGGGCCCGGCGGGCGGATTGCTGCACGGCATGACGCTCGGGGTGAAGGATATCTTCGACACCGCCGATCTGCCGACCGAGTACGGCAGCCCGATCTACCAAGGCCACCGGCCCGCCTGGGACGCGGCGTGCGTCTCGCTTGCGCGCGCCGCGGGCGCGGTCGTGATCGGCAAGACCGTCACCACCGAGTTCGCCACCATGGTGCCGGCGCGCACCGTGAATCCGCTCGACCCGCGCCGCACGCCCGGCGGCTCCTCGAGCGGCAGCGCCGCCGCGGTTGCCGCCGGCATGGTGCGCTTCGCCTTCGGCTCGCAAACGGTGGGCTCGACCATCCGGCCGGCGGCGTACTGCGGCGTGGTCGGCTACAAGCCCACCTTCGGCACGCTCAGCCGCTCGGGCATGAAGATGGGCGCCGAGTCGCTCGATACCGTGGGGGTGATCGCTCGCAGCGTGGACGACGTCGCTCTGCTCGCGGCGGGGAGCGGAATGCGAAAGGATCTCGTCGGGGGAGAGGTTCTGGCAGCACCTCGTCTGGCGGTCTGCCGCTCGCCCAACTGGAACCAGATCTCGCGCGAAGGGGCGGACGCTTTTCTGGCGACGGTCGACCGGCTGGGCGGAGAGGGCGCACGGATGTTCGAAAGGGAAATGCCGTTCGACGCGCTCGACAAGGCAGCGACCACGATCCTCTTCTTCGAGATGGCGCGCGGCCTCGCGTACGAGATGGCGCACCACCGCGAGCGGGTGAGCCCGATGCTCGCGCAGCGCGTCGAGGAAGGCAGCGCGATCCCGTACGCAGAGTACGCAAGCGCGCTCGCCTATGCCGGGGAATGCAGGCGACGCCTGCAGGACTACTTCAAGGATGTTGATGCAATACTTACGCCGAGCACCACTGGCGAAGCGCCGCTCGGCCTGGAAAGCACCGGCAACACCGCCATGAACCGCCTGTGGACGCTGCTCTACGGCCCTTGCGTGACCGTGCCGTCCGGATTGGGCCCCGCTGGCATGCCGCTCGGGGTTCAGCTCGTCGGACTGCCGGGGAGCGACGCGCGCACGCTGGCCGCGGCGCGCTGGTTGGAAAACGCCCTTTAGAACTCGAAAGGACGCTGCCGGAGCTTCACAGGCTGAACCGCTGCTGCAGGAAGACGGGCAGCCGGGCGTCCAACTGGCGTTTCTCGAGCCAGAAGTCGGCGCCCGCGGCGTCGCACGCCGACTCGAACTGCGCGTCGCTTCGCTCGGTCATGATGACGACCAAGGGAGGATCGCCCCGCGACTTGAGATGCCGCGCGAGCCCGAGGCCACCCATGTCCAGCATCGGGTGCGCCGCGAGCACCAGGTCAGGCTTGCGCTTCGCGCACGCGGCCAGGGCTTCGGGCGCCGACGCCGCGGATTCGATCGACACCGCCCGCACGAGCGCGCTCAGCCAGTCGGCGATGGCCCAGCGCGACTGGATGCGGTCATCGACGACGAGAATCCTCACCCCGGGAGCCTTTGCGAGACGGATTTCAGGAGGGCGCCCGCGAAAGATCGACGATCACCAGCACATAGCTGCCGAAGCGACAGGCGCCGAGGCACGCCATCAGCCGGCTTTCCTGAGCTTCGGATTCGAGCTGCAGAAAGCACAGCGCGCGCCGTTTCTCGGCCTCGGCCATTGTCAGTATGTCGATGTGCGTGACCTTGCCGAATTCGGCGCACAACTCGTGGACCGCGGATTTGAGGCTGCCGAGGTCGCGGCAGCCCGCGAGCGGCTTCAGCCGGTTTGCGGCGGCGCCCGCGGGTCTCACAGTCGGAGGGTGGGGCATTGCGTCCTCGGCAGCTTTCGCTCCCGGGAACTTTATCCTCAGCGCCCGGAGGCGTTCCGTTCGATAGCGCACAGACCGGCGGTCGGCGCAGCGCCATCATGCTTGCTGGTATTCGGTCGCCTTCCCCATCCAAAGCCGAATGCCTGCGATACCTGGCCCGGCGGCGGCGATCCCGCTCCCGGGCTTTTTCTTTCGGCAGGCTATTTCTACTGTCCGCTCCGCGGGGTCATTTGCGCTTGCGCGCTAGCGTCCGCGGCTGCGCCCCGTCGTCCTGCGGCGCTTGTCCCGGGGAAGATTGTGCGGCGGGCCCGGACGTACCGGATTGCGCGGCGGAGAGCGGCCGTGCTTCGCTTTCGCGCCCGCGCCCGCGCGGCTTTTCACGCGCTCGATTTCGGCCGCGAGGGCTTCGATGTGCGCCGCGTGCCGGGCGCCCGGGCCGTGGAGCTGCAACGCTTCCCGCTCGCGCTCGAGGAGCTCGTGCAGCTTGCGCAGCGCCTCGTTGCACGCCGCGGCGACGCCCGCCTCCTTTTCCATATCCTGGCGGTGCAGCTCGATCTGGGCGATGGCGTCCATCACCTCGTCGCTGATCATCCGGGACTCCCTCCGTGTCTACGCGTAGCTGCGCAGGCGCTGCGAGAACTCGACCAGGGGCCGGATTCCGCTCGCCTCCGCGCGGGCGCACCAGTCCTGCAGCTGCCTGACGAGCTGCTCGCGCGGGGCCTTGGAGCGGCCCCAGACCGCGGCCAGCTCGTGGCGCATCGAATACAGAGTCTGTAGCGTACGCGACTTCGGCGGCACCTGGGCGAGCCGCGTGCGCTCGAGCTCGTGCAGCATCCGCGCGTACCTCGCCAGCACATCGTAGCGGTACCGGATGACCGCCTCCAGGGTATCGGGGTCCACCGTCGGCTTGGGCGCGGTCAGACGCGGAGTCGGCGCAACGTGCTTGACCCTGGCGAGGCCGAGCGCTTCGAGAATGCGGATATACAGCCAGCCGGCGTCGAGCTCGTACCACTTGCTCGAGAGCTTGGCCGAGGTCGGGTAGGCATGGTGGTTGTTGTGCAGCTCCTCGCCGCCGATCAGGATCCCCCAGGGCACGATGTTGGTGCTCGCGTCCGGCGTGGGCCAATGCCGGTAGCCCCAGTAGTGGCCGACGCCGTTGATCACCCCCGCCGCCCAGAACGGAATCCACACCATCTGGGTCAGCCAGATGAGCGCGCCGGGAATGGCGCCGAACAGCGCGAGATCGGCCGCCAGCGTGACGAACACGCCGTAGATCGCGAGCTTGCCGTAGACGTTGCGCTCGATCCAGTCGTCGGGCGTTCCACGCCCGTAGCGCTCGAGCGTTTCCGGGTTGGCGCATTCCTTGACGTAGAGAACGACGCCCAGCCACAGCACCCGGTTGATGCCGTAGATCTGGGGGCTGTGCGGATCCTCCGGCGTCTCGCATTTGGCGTGGTGCTTGCGGTGCACCGCGGCCCATTCCCTGGTCACCATGCCCGTGGTGAGCCACAGCCACAGCCGGAAGAAATGACTGACCGCGGGGTGCAGATCGAGCGCGCGATGCGCCTGGCAGCGATGCAGGTAGATGGTGACCGCCGCGATCGTCACGTGCGTGAGCGCGAGCG
>DATIGR010000089.1:0-20164 GCA_035454645.1 Burkholderiales bacterium | reverse complement strand
CGGCAAGCCCCACAAGGTCGCCCTGGTCGCCTGCATGCGCAAGATGCTTACCATCCTCAACGCTATGGCTCGAGAAAGCACCCCCTGGACCCCCGAAACAAAACCCGTTTAAGAGATCCCGTTACAAACACGGTTGCTTTTCCGATAAAAGGGTCCTGACCCCTTTTCCGGTCCTACAGGAAGTAGGTGATGTCCGCGTCGGGCATGTGCCCGCCGGCGTAGCCCTGGAGCGCGCCGCTCTCCGGATCGTAGATCGCGTGCCCGTAGCTCAGGTTGCCGTAGTCGAACGCAAGCGCGTTCTGCGTGGCGGTCGTGCTTTCGAGGCCGGTGACGCGCACGTTTTCGAACATGTACTCCTCGAGGATCTGCGGCCCGCCTTCCGCGAAGCGGTAGATCTCGAGCTCGGCGTAGGTGAACTCCCGGCCCGAGCCGAGCGCCGCGGTGAGCTCGACGAGCTGGCTGCTCGAGCCGAGCGCCGCCGACAGGTCGCGCATCACCGCCCCGCCGGAGCGGTCCAGCTCGAGCTCGTACGAATCGACGCGCAGCCACTCGTTCGGCTCGCCGACGCCGTCGAACCTCAGGAAGTAGTGCAGGCTGCCCGGGGCCAGCGCCTCGCGCGGGCCGCCGTTCGCATCCGGCGTCGCCGCGGGCGCGGTCCCGCCCGCGAGGTTCCAGGTCATGCTTTCCGTGGTGACCGCGCCGAGGCCGTGCTCGGCGTGCGTGTGGCCGAACCCGGCGAAATCGAAGCTCACGCCGTGCGAGGTGCCGAAGGCCTGGCCGTCGGCTTCCTGGCGGGTCAGCCGCACGCCCTCGAACACGAACTCGTCCACCAGCTTCGCGCCCTGGTAGGCCTCGATCTCGACCGACTCGATGTGCTGGCCCTCGGCCATGGCCTGCAGCAGCTTCGCCGCGCCCGAGCCGGTGCTCATGGTCGCGGCCGCGTCGCTGACGCTCCCGTTCTGCACCTCGAAGGAGAACCGCTGGAGCTGGATCCAGTCGGTCACTCCGCCGGCGCGCATGAAGTACTGGAGCGGCGCGTTGTATGCGATGTCTGCCGACAGCGGCCCGCCGACGGCCTCGGCGTTCGGGGTGTGGCCGAGCACTCCGGTCTTGAGGCCGAACGTGTTGTAGAGCTGGTAGCCGTGCTGGAAGCTCTCTGCCGTAAGACTGAGCGTGTTGCCCGCCGCGTTGGCGCTCTGCAGGCCGGTCAGCGCGACGCCGTCGAACAGGAACTCCTCGACGATCTCCATGCCCTCTTCGCCGGCCCTGTAGACCTCGAGCTGGGCGCTCTCGATCTGCACGCCCTGCGCCAGGAGCCGGGTGAGCTCGACGAGCTCGTGGCTCGAGCCGAGCGTCACCGAGACCTCCGTGCCGACGCCCAGGCTGTAGGAGTCGAGCTCGACCCACTTGCCCGGCGCGCCGGCGGCGTCCACCTTGAGGAAGTAGCTGATATCGAACCCCGCCGGGCTTTCCCTCGTGCCGGTGAGCGCTTGCGAGTTCACCGCGGGCGCCGGGGAAAGGGTATCGGTCGCGAAGTCCCAGCCCATGCCGGTCACGCTCGTGCCCTCGAGCTCGCTCTCCTCGACATGGGTGTGGCCGAAGCGCTGGGCGCCGAAGCTCACGTGGTGCGCGGCGCCTTCCTGCACTTCGTGGCTCGTCACCGCCACGTTGTCGAACCTGAACTCGTCGACCAGCTGCCGCATCGGGCCGGTCGCGAGATACGCCTCGATCTCCACCGCCTGGAACATCGGCGCCTGGCCGATCCCGGCCTGCAGCAGCTTCGCGGCGCCGGAGCCCGCGCCCATGACCGCGTTCAGCTCGACCCCGCCGTCGGGGTCGACGTCGAAGGAGAATCCGCGCAGCTGGATCCAGTCGGTCGTCCCCTCGGCCCGCATGAAGTACTGCATCTGCTGCCAGGGCAGGTCCGCGGTGACCGCGTCGGCGATCGGGCCGCCGAGCGCGCCGGCCGAGGGCTGGTGGCCGATGAAGCCGGCCGCGCCGCCGCTCTCGCTGTACTCCTGGTGGCCGTACTGCATCGTGCCGAAGTCGAAGCTGAGCGTGTTGGCGACCGCGTTCTGGGTCGAAAGCCCGGTCAGGACGACGTCTCCGAGCTTGAACTCGTCGACGATCTGCCGCCCCCAGTTGCCGAGCCGGTAGGCCTCGAGCTCCACCGATCCCAGGGACGCGCCGCTCGCGAGGAGCGTGGTGAGCTGGACGAGCTCGCTGCTCGAGCCGAGCGTCACCGTCAGGTCGTCGTCCAGGGTGTAGGAGCCCAGGCGCAGCCAGTCGCCGGTGTTGCCGACCCGCAGGTAGAACTCGAACCCCGTCTCGCTGCTCGTATACGCCTCGCGCGACCCTACGAGCGCCTCCGGGTTGGCGAGCGGCCCGTCGGCGAGCGCCGCCGAGCCGAGCTCGAACGTCGTGCCGGTGATCTCCACGGCGCCCTGCCCGTCGTCGTCGAGATGCGCGTGGCCGAATTTCTGGTAGCTGAACGAGAAGGTGTGCTGCGTGCCGAATGCGCCCGCCGCGTCGTGCGACGTGAGGACCACGTCGTCGAACCTGAACTCTTCCAGGAACTGCGGCTGGGGGTTCATCGACTCGTCGATGGTGTAGGCCTCGATCTCGACGAACGGGATCGCACCGCCCGAGGCGAGGGCGGCCATGAGCTTCGCCGCGCCCGAGCTCGAGCCGAGGACCGCCGTCACCTCGCCGCCGGCGCTCGTCCCCGCCGCCGAACGCGACAGCTCGAAATCGAAGCTGTCGAGCCGGACCCACTCGGTCGCGCCCTCGGCGCGCATGAAGTACTGCAGCGGGAAGCCGAACGGCACCTGGTGGGCCACGATGCCGGCGACCGGCGCTTCGGGTGCCTGGGGCGTGTCGCCCGCGCCGACGAGCGTGATCTCCACCGTCTGGGTGACGCTGGCGAGGCCGTCGCTGATGGTGATGTCATAGAGCTGGCGGACGATTTCGCCCTCCGCCAGGTCGTCGAGCGCCGAGTCATCCACCATGAAGGTCCAGGTGACGGTGTCGGCGTCGTTATCCAGCGCGAGGCTGAACTGCCCGCGGTAGCCCGTGGCGGCCTGCGCCGCGAAGCTCGCGGTGTGCGTATCGAGCGTGTCGACGTCGAAGAAATGGAGAGTCCCGAGCGCTTCGTGCGTTCCCCCCTCGCTCGACTCCGGCCTTTCGGTCACTTCGCCGCTCGTGTCGGCCGACACGATGCTCACCAGGTCGTTCTCGCCGGTGACGGTGACGGTGACCGTCGCCGTGCAGGCCAGCCCGCCCAGGTCCTCGATGGTGTAGGTGAACGTGTCGGTCGCGACCTGCCCCTGCGCGAGCCACTGCAGCGCCGCGCCGGGGTCGTACGAGAGGTGGCTGCCCTGGACCGCGACCGTCGCGCCGAGCGCGCTCGCCCCCACGCCGGCGATCGAGAGGTAATCCAGGTGGTCGGGGTCGCAGTCGTTCGCGAGGACGTCGATCGTGATCGCGTCGTCTTCGCCGGTCGCGGCGGCATCCGCCCCGGCGGCCGGCCCGTTGTTCACGAGCACGACCTTGAGGTGCTCGAAGCTCTTCGCGCTCAGGTCGAAGCCCGAGAAATTGAACGTGGTGGAGGTTCCGAGGAGCGCCTTGTAGGCGACGATGTCCTGCTGCACCGAGGTGAGCAGGAATTCGCCGTAAGTGAGCTTCAGCACGAGCGTGTCGTAGCCCTGGCCGCCATCGTAATAGTCGGTCGAGCCGAGGTTCTGCGACATGTTGTAGATCAGCCAATCGTTGCCGTTCTGGCCGTAGACCCAGTCGTCGCCCGAACCGCCGTTCAGGGTGTCGCCGCCGTTGCCGCCGTACAGGATGTCGTCGCCGGTGCCGCCGTTGAGAGTGTCGCCGCCGTTGCCGCCGTACAGGATGTCGTCGCCCGCGCCGCCGTTGAGGGTGTCGTCGCCGTTGCCGCCGAGCAGGTAGTCGTCGCCCGAGCCGCCGTTGAGCGTGTCCGCGCCGTTGCCGCCGAGCAGCGTGTCGCTGCCCGCGCCGCCGTTCAGCGTGTCCGCGCCGTTGCCGCCGAGCAGCGTGTCGCTGCCCGAGCCGCCGTTCAGCGTGTCGTCGCCGGCGCGCCCGAGCAGCGTATCGCTGCCCGAGCCGCCATTGAGCGTGTCGTCACCGGAGGTCCCGGCAATGGTGCTCATGATCCCCCCTGTCAAGTACAACCAAATGCGAAAAGCAGTATCCAATGGCGCACTAGTGCGCAGAAGGGGGCAATCGTGAAGAGGTGTAATGCATGACCGGACAGAACAATGAAGTGTGATGAAACTCACGATCCGCAGCTGAAAAGCTGGGTCGAGTCGGCGGCCGAGCCCGGCTGCGACTTTCCGATCCAGAACCTGCCGTTCGGCATCTTCAAGAGAAAGGACCATCTCGAGAAGCCGCGCGGCGGGGTCGCGATCGGCGACCAGATCCTCGACCTCGCGGTGCTCGACATCAGCACCGGGCCGACGCTGAACGGCATCGCCGGAATGGGCCGCGCGGAGTGGAAGAAATTGCGCAGGCAGATCTCGCGCGGGCTTTCGCAAGAGAAGCATCGCAAGCGCTGGTCGCGCTACCTGCTGCCGATGAAGCAGGCGCAGCTCTTCGTGCCGGTGGACGTCGGCGACTACACCGACTTCTTCACCGGCATTCATCACGCGACCAACATGGGCCGCATGCTCAGGCCCGACAACCCGCTGCTGCCCAATTACAAGTGGGTGCCGATCGGCTACCACGGCCGCGGCTCCTCGATCCTGGTCTCGGGCACCGACGTCGTGCGCCCGCGCGGCCAGATCAGGCCGTCCGACGCGGACCCGATCTATGCTCCGACGCGCCGCCTCGACTACGAAGCGGAGCTCGGCTTCGTCGTGGGTCCGGGCAACCGGCTGGGGAAGAGCATCCCGATCGGCAAGGCGCTCGAGCACGTGTTCGGCGTGGTGCTGCTGAACGACTGGTCGGCGCGCGACATCCAGGCCTGGGAGTACCAGCCGCTCGGGCCGTTCCTCGCCAAGAGCTTCGCCACCACGATCTCGCCGTGGATCGTCACGCTGGAGGCGCTCGCGCCGTTTCGCTGCGCGGCCTTTGCGCGCGCAGCCGGCGACCCGAAGCCGCTCGCCTACCTCTGGGACGATGAAGACCAGCGCGCGGGCGGGTTCGACATCCAGATCGAGATGCACCTGAAGACCCGCGACCTGCGCTCGCCCGTGCGCCTGTCGCGCGCGAGCTTCCGCGACTCGTACTGGACCGTGGCGCAGCTCGTCGCGCACCACACCTCGAACGGCTGCAACCTGCGCCCCGGCGACCTGCTCGGCTCGGGCACGATCTCGGGCGCCACCCTGGACTCGTACGGCTCTATGATGGAGCTCACGCAGGGCGGAAGGCACCCGGTCGAGCTGCCGGGCGGGGAAAGGCGGGCATTTCTGGAGGACGGAGACGAAGTGGTGCAGAACGGCTATTGCGAGAACGGCACTCACGTGCGCATCGGCTTCGGCGAGGCGGCGGGAGCGATCCGCCCATGAGCTGGCGAATCGCCGCGCTGCTGCCGCCGCTCGCCTGCGCGGCGCTGCTCGGATTCGGCTATTACCTGCAGTACGTCGAGGGGCTGAACCCCTGCCCGCTATGCCTGGTGCAGCGCGGCTTCTTTTACGCCGTGGCCGGCACCTGCGTCATCGCCGCCATCCATGCGCCGCAGGCCTGGGGCAGGACGGTATACGGCGTCGTTGCGGCGTTGTTCGCGGCCGGCGGCTTCGCGACCGCGGCGCGGCAGGTCTGGCTCCAGCATCTGCCGCCCGAGCGCGTGCCGCAGTGCGGCCCCGACCTCTACTTCATGCTGGAGAACTTCCCGCTGTCGCGCGTCCTTAGGACGCTCGTCCAGGGGACCGGCGAATGCGCGGTGGTCGACTGGACCTTCCTCGGCTTCTCGATCGCCGAGTGGTCGCTCGGCTGGTTCGCGCTGTTCTTCTTCTATGCGCTCTGGCTCGCCCTGCGAAGGCCGAAAGTCTCGGCGGCGGCGAACATGGACTTCCCCGAGGTCGAAGGCCGGTACCGCTGAGGCGGAAAAAAGTAAGCCCCGGGCAGGGGGAAAGGTCTGCGCACGGGGCCGAGCCCGCGAAGGGGGGCCCCGCGGGAAACCGGCACCGTAGCCGCAAAGCGGCGCGCTTTCGCTGCTGATTCGCTATTTGTGTGGATAACGCTGTGGGAAACCTGTGACTTTGCTGTGGCCCGCGCGTTCGCTCCACAACCGGGCCCGCGGCTTGCCGGCCATTCCTCAGGCACGAAGCAGCTTTTGCAAGGAACCTGACGGCCAAGCCCTTCGGCCGCCCGATTGCAAGAGTTGTTCAGTTTTGCGTCGCAGTCACAAGAATGTCGCTGCTGCGCGGGAAAGTCGGCGTCTACGATTGCTCAGGATGGCGAGAAGCCTCGAATCGCGGTTTGATGCCGAAACGGTCGTGCGGGCCGTGACTCTCGTCGAACGCGGAAGATTCGAGATCCACCTCAAGGACTCGCGCGGACAGACGCACGTCGTTTCCCTGCCCCTGCCCGTAGCCGTGGATCTCGGCTGGCTGATCTCCGGCGCGTCCGACGCGGCGCCGTACCTGATCGGCGGCCATCGGCAGCGCAGGTAGACCGTTATTCCCGTCTAACCATTCTCGCCGGCCGCGCGCATCGCCTCGCCGTAGCGCGCGGCGGCCTGGGTCCTGTTGTTCACCCCGATCTTCCTGAAGATGCGCTGCAGATGGTTCTTGACCGTGTGCGGGCTGATGTCGAGCGCGGCGGCGATCTCCACGTTGCTTTCTCCGCGGCACAGCCAGGACAGGATCTCCCGCTCGCGCCGGCTGAGCTCGCGCCACGTTCCGTGCGCCGGCAGCCCTCCCCAGGCTGCCGTCCCCGGCGCAAATTCGGCGATGCGGCGGAATGCGACGTCCATTTGCGCGATCAGGCAGTCCACCAGGAACTTGAACCCCTCGGCGCGCGGAATCGCCCCCAGGGGCTCGGTATCGAACGCGATGTAGAGGCTCTCATTGCCGCTGCGCCGGTCGCGGACGCCGTGCGCCACTGCCGCGTGCATGCGGCGCAGCGCGGCATGGACCGGACAGAGGCACGCTCGCGGCACCTCGAACTGGACCGCGTTCAGCAGAACGGGCTGGCGTCCCGCCTGGACCCATTCGGCGTGGACCTTTCGAATGACGTCGTCGATGCCGCAGCGCACGGCCTGCGCCGTGCTCACGCCGGGAATCGAGGAGACGACATCGAGCGCGAGGTGCCGCTTGGCGAAGTCGCCCCACGCGGCGAACAGGATCCGGTGCGGCAGCACCTGCTGCACCTCCCCGCTCAGCCATTCGTGGACGCCGTCGTGCCGGCTGATCAGCGCGCCGCCCGAGACGATGCGCACGAACCTCGCGCTTTCCTCGGCGCTGAGCGAGAGAGACGCGAGCGTCGGGGCCGCGGGCGCGCCCGCGTGCAACAGGGGCGCCGGACGCCTCTCGGCGGTGGCGGGCTTGGTGGTGAATCTTCCTTGGTAGGCATGCATAGTGTCGACTTTCTGGTTCACGATGTGGTGTCGCGCCTGGGCAGGCGGTGAAACTCGAAGCTGTGGATCGCCGCCGCAACGCCTTTCTTGTTCGCCCCCTGCTTCTCGATGCGGACGACGCGCGCAACGCAATTCACCTGAATCGGGCCGCCCGGAAAATCCCGGAAATCGAGCGCCAGCTTCACCGTCGCTCCCGCCTTGAGCCTCTGGCTGGTGACGAAGTAGATGCCGGTCGCGCTGACGTTGCGGGCGACTCCGGCGCCGCGCTCCAGCTTCACTGGCAGCGTGGTGTCGAACCGCTCGTCTTTTCGGCCGGGCACGAGTTCCATTCCGAGGTCGCGCAGCGCGCTTGCGGATAGTGGATGAAGCCGGGCTGTCGGGCAGCGGCGACGCGTACTGTTTTTCGAGGTACGAATGTCATCGCCCGCGGCGAGCGGGCGATGACAAATGTCATGCCCCGGGCAGCGCGCCCGGGGTTCTCAGAGCTTGGCTAGCTCGCCGCGGTCAAGCCCGTGCCGCTGGGCGAATACGTAGAGCTCGAGCCGGTTGGGCACGCCGAGCTTGTCGTAGATGCGGCTCAGGTGATTGCGAAGCGTGTGCTCGCCGATGTTGAGGGTGTCGGCAAGCTTCCGGTTGTCTGCACCGGGCCTCGTCATGAGCGTGCGCACCACGTCGGTCTCGCGCTCGGTCAGCGTGGCGAGCTTGCGCTTCTCCGGATCCTTGCTCGAGTCGTCCTTGTGCTTGGACAGTTCCACGAACAGCCGCCCCGTGGTGGCGCGATCGAGCCACAGCTGGCCCTCGTGAACCTTCCGGATCGCGTTGAGCAGCGTGCTCGGGGGCGCTTCCTTGCGCACCACGCCGCAGGCGCCGCGCAGGATCGCCAGGTCGTGCATCCGGCCGTCGCGCGCGCCGCTGAGGATCAGCACCCGCGTGGCGTGGCGATCGGTCAGCGCGGGAATCACATCGCTCTTGTCCTCGCGCAGCAGATCGACGTCGAGAACCACCACGTCCGGCCTCGTGGTGCCGGCGAGCTCGATTGCGCTTTCGCAGGTGGTCGCCGTGGCGACCACTTCCATCATGGGCTTCTCGCCATCGATCAGCCGTTCCATTCCCCATAGAACGATGCGATGGTCGTCGACCAGCATGACGCGAATCCGCGGTTCCCCCTGATGCGGAAACATTGAACCTTCCCCCTAGGACAATAGTACCGTACAAAAAGCTAAGCGGGTACGAAAAGCTAAACGGGGTCTACTCGCGGCGTTTCAGGAACAGGGGGGAAATTGACAATTCTTAACTGAAGCTCAGTTCAGGCGCGCGATAGGGTCTGTGGGCATCGCTGCAGTGCGGAAAACGAGCTCCCAGTACCCATCAGGCCGCTCGCGCCACTGGCCCTTGGTGATGCGGCGACCATATTCGTCTTCAACGCTCACCAAAGTCGGCATGTCGCGCCCCGGCGGCGCATCGAACACGATGCGAATCTCCGTGGTCTCGTCCATTCTTTGCTCGCGGGAAAGAGGCTCGGGCATCGCGGCAACATCGTCCGATTCGCGCGCAAAAGCAATGGGGCCTTTGTACTAGGGTAACTCTGAAAAACCGGCGAACCGTCTTTCCCGCGAATGCGGGAACCCATTCGTTTCGGAAGAAAAACTGGCCGGTTCTGCGCTGGCCGCGCGCGCGCCGCGGTACACCTCGCCGACCAGGATCAACACCGGCCCGCCGCTCACGCGCGGTAGCTCTTGCAGCGTTCCGTAAGACACCCTCGCGTCTTCGAGCGACGCGCTTTCCACGATGGCAACCGGTGTCGACGGCGGCTTTCCGGCGCTGATCAGCGCGGCTGCAATCGCGGGTCCTTCTCCGGCGCCCATGTAGATCGCCGCGGTGTCCGCATGGGCTGCGGCTCTTGCCCAGTTGCTGTCGGGCTCTCCGGCGCCGACGCGCGGGGTTACGAATGTCACGCTGCGCGCGAGCCCGCGCCGGGTGAGCGATATGCCGAGCTCGGCGCTCGCGGCGAGCGCGGCGGTAACGCCGGGCACCACTTCAACCCGGATGTTCCTGCTTTTCAGGAAAGAGATCTCTTCATGGGCGCGGCCGAACAGCATCGGGTCGCCGCCTTTCAGCCGCACCACCACGCGATAGCGGCGCGCCGCGTCGGCGAGGCGCTTGTGGATGAACTGCTGCGCCGTCGAATGCCTCCCGCAGCGCTTGCCGACAGCGATTTTTTCTGCCTGAACCGCGAGCGCAAGCGTGTCCGGATGAACCAGAGCGTCATGAAAGACGACGTCGGCCCGGGCGAGCAGCCGCGCCGCGCGCAGCGTCAGGAGATCCGGCGCCCCCGGCCCCGCGCCGACCAGATAGACCGCGGGCTCAGACCCCGATTTCAGTGCCGTATCCACGCTGGTAGGAATGGCTGAAATCGCCGAACGACGCGAGCGCCGCGTGCGGGTCCTCGCCCTCGCGCAGCTCGAAGGCGTCGAAGCCGCAGCGCTCGAGGAACAGCAGCAGGTCGCGCGTGATGTGGCCCACCGCGCGCAGCTCGCCGCGATAGCCGCGACGCTCGCGCAGCAGGCGCGCGATCGAGAAGCCGCGGCCGTCGCCGAACTTCGGGAAGCTCACTTCGACGCGCGCGACGCCCTCGAGCGGGACCGACGCGGGATCGTCGCCCGGCTCCAGGCGCAGCACTTTCTCCTCAGGCGAGGGCCGGCTCGCGGCTGCGACGCGCCGCCCCTTGATGAGCGTGGCCATAGACGTGCTCCTTGAAAGGTTCGATGCCGATGCGGTGCACCACGTCCACGAAGCGCTCGGCTTCGCTGTCGCGGTGCGCGAGATAGCAGTCGATCAGCCGCTCGATGACCTCGGGCACCTCGGCGCGGGCAAACGCCGGCCCGATGACTTTTCCGAGGGAGGCCGGAGCCTGATTCCCGCCGATCTCGACCTGGTACCACTCCTCGCCGTTCTTGTCCACGCCGAGGATGCCGATGTGGCCGACGTGGTGGTGGCCGCAGGCGTTGATGCAGCCGGAGATGTTCAGGTCGAGCTCGCCGATGTCGAACAGGTAATCCAGGGAGTCGCGCTTCTGCTCCACCCTCTCCTGGATCGCCTGCGCGACGGGAATGGATTTCGCGTTGGCGAGCGCGCAGTAGTCCCCGCCCGGGCAGCTGATGATGTTGGTGAGCAGCCCGATGTTCGGCGTCGCGAGTCCAAGCTCGCGCGCTTCGCGCCACAGCGCGGGCAGGTCGCGGCTGCGCACGTCGGCGAGCACCAGGTTCTGCTCGTGCGACACGCGCAGCTCGCCGAACGAATAGCGCTCGGCGAGCTGCGCGATCGCGTCCATCTGCGCGCTCGTCACGTCGCCCGGCGGCACGCCGGTTTTCTTCAATGACAGGGTCACGGCGGCGTACCCCGGGATCTTGTGGGGGTGGACGTTGCGCTTTTTCCAGGCCAGGAACCCGGGCTCCGAACAATCGGGGTCTGACCCCGGTTGTTCGTAGCGCGGCCGGGTGAAGCGCGCCTCGACGCGCGCGACGTCCCCGGCGGTCAGGGTCGCGGGGCCGTCCTTGAGGAGCGCCCATTCGGCTTCGACCTCGTCGCGGAACCGCTCGGCACCGCGCTCCTTGACCAGGATCTTGATGCGCGCCTTGTGGATGTTGTCGCGCCGGCCGTGACGGTTGTAGACGCGCAGGATCGCCTCGAGGTAGGTGAGCAGGTGCGGCCAGGGCAGGAACTCGCGGATCGTCACGCCGATGACCGGCGTGCGGCCGAGGCCGCCGCCGACGAGCACGCGAAAGCCGATTTCTTCTCCGTTTCTTGTCGCGTGTAAGCCAATATCGTGAACGCCGACGGCAGCCCTATCCGCGGCTGCGCCATTGACCGCGATCTTGAACTTGCGCGGCAGGAACGAGAACTCGGGATGGAAGGTGGACCACTGGCGCAGCAGCTCGCACCACACGAACGAGTCGACGATCTCGTCGGCCGCGACGCCGGCGAAGTGGTCGGTGGTGACGTTGCGGAACGAGTTGCCCGAGGTCTGGATCGCGTGCATCTGCACCGTTGCGAGCTCGGCCAGGATCTCGGGCACGTCCTCGAGGCGCGGCCAGTTGAGCTGCAGGTTCTGCCGGGTCGAGAAATGCGCGTAGCCGCGGTCGTAGCGGCGGGCAATATCCGACAGCTTCCTCAGTTGTCGGCTGGATAGAAGACCGTACGGGATCGCGATGCGCAGCATCGGCGCATAGCGCTGGATGTAGAGGCCGTTGCGCAGCCTGAGCGCGCGGAACTCCTCTTCCGAGAGCCGGCCGGCGAGGAAGCGCCGCGTCTGGTCGCGGAATTGCGCCACCCGCTCGTCCACCAGCTTCTGGTCGATCGCGTCGTACCGGTACACGGCGCGATTCTCGGCCGGCTTCTTATTCTTACAAAGACTATTGTGTTAGGATGTTATGACTTATCTGCATATGAAGCTCCAGCAACTGCGCTGCCTGACCGAGGTCGCCCGGCGCGGGCTCAACGTTTCCGAGGCGGCTGAAGCGCTGCATACCTCGCAGCCGGGGGTGTCGAAGCAGATCCGCGCCCTCGAGGACGAGCTCGGGGTCGAGGTCTTCGTGCGCCACGGCAAGCGCCTGGTGTCGGTCACCGAGCCCGGGAGGGCGGTGGTCGCGATCGCCGAGCGCATCCTCGCCGAGGCCCGCAACCTGCGCCGCGCGGGCGAGGAGTTCGCCAACGACCAGCTCGGCACCCTGACCATCGCGGCGACGCATACCCAGGCGCGCTATCTGCTGCCGAAGGCGGTGGCGGCGTTCAAGCGGCGCTATCCCAGGGTCGAGCTCCTCATCCACCAGGGGAACCCCACCCAGATCTGCGACCAGGTGCTCGCCGGCGAGGCCGACATGGCGATCGCCACCGAGATGATCTCGCTCTACCCCGAGCTCGTCTCGCTGCCGGTGCACCAGTGGAACCGCTGCGTCGTGGTGCCGCCGAAGCACCCGCTTCTGAAGGAGAGCCCCCTCACGCTCGAGAAGCTCGCCGAGTACCCGATCGTCACCTACGACTTCGCGTTCGCCAACCGCTCGCTGGTGCAGAAGGCGTTCGAGAGCCGCGGGCTGAAGCCGCACGTCGTGCTGAGCGCGCAGGACTCCGACGTGATCAAGACCTATGTCGAGCTCGGCCTGGGCGTCGGCATCCTGGCCAGGATGGCGTTCGACCCCAGGCGCGACGTCACCCTGCGCGCCATGGACGCGAGCCATCTCTTCGAGTCGAGCACGACCCGCCTGGGGATCAAGCGCGGCGCGTATCTACGGCGCTATGCCTACGACTTCATCGAGATGTTCGCGCCGCAGCTTGCGCGCGCCACCGTCGAGCGCGCGGTGCGGGGGGAAGAAGGCTCGCGCTACGACGTGTGAAAGAGCCGGGAAAAGAATCGGGGTCTGACCCCGATTTTCCCGGTTGGGGTCTGACCCCGATTTTTTTCCGCGGAGTGCTTGCGAATGAAGTCCCGGACCCGCGGGGAGATGACTTCCCGCCAGCGCCGCCCCGAGAAGATGCCGTAGTGGCCGACCCCCGGCGCCGAGAAATGCTCGCGCATCCCGCCCGGGATGTTGAGGCACAGGGCGTGCGCGGCTTCGGTCTGGCCGTTGCCCGAGATGTCGTCGAGCTCGCCTTCGATGGTGAGGAGCGCGGTATCGCGGATCGCCTGCGGCCGCACCAGCTCGTCGCGCACGAACATGCGGCCCTTGGGCAGCGCGTAGTCCTGGAACACGGTCTTCACGGTGTCGAGGTAGTACTCGGCGGGCATGTCGAGCACCGCGTTGTACTCGTCGTAGAAGCGCCGGTGCGCCTCGGCCGACTCGCCGTCGCCGAGCACGAGCTTGTGGTAGTAGTCCCAGTGCGCGATGAGGTGGCGGTCGGGGTTCATCGCGACGAAGCCGAGGTGCTGCAGGAACCCGGGGTAGACGCGCCGCATGTAGCCAGGGTACTTCGACGGCACGCGCTCGATCAGGTGGCGCTCGAACCAGGAGTAGGGCTTGCGGAGCGCGAGGTTGTTGACCGCGGTGGGGCTGCGCCGCGCGTCGATCGGCCCGCCCATCATGACCATCGTCAGCGGCG
The DNA here is from genome assembly GCA_035454645.1 of Burkholderiales bacterium. Lineage (GTDB taxonomy): Bacteria > Pseudomonadota > Gammaproteobacteria > Burkholderiales > SG8-39 > SCGC-AG-212-J23. The sequence continues at coordinate 6,528 of DATIGR010000089.1, read as the reverse complement.
TCGGCTCTTTGTTCGAGGAAAGCAAGGAGACCGCTGCCAGGACCGGTACCGTCGGCTGGCACACCGAGATCACGTGCAGGTCGGGCGAGAGGAGCCTGATCCAGTCACGAACATAGTCGACGTAATCGGCGAGGTGGAACGCTCCCGCGGTGAGCGGCACCAGGCGCGCGTTCACCCAGTCGGTGACCCAGACCTCGTGCTCGGGCAGGAGCGAGCGCACCGTGTCGCGCAGCAGCGTCGCATGATGGCCGGAGAGCGGCGCCACCACGAGCACCTTGTGCGGTTTCGAATGCTTCTGCCTGAAGTGCACGAGGTTGCAGAAAGGCTTCGCATCGGCCACCTCGGGCACCGCCTCGGCGAGGCTCCACTTCGGCTTTTCGTAGCGCTCGGTGACGCGCAGGAAGAGCTCGCTCGAGGCCGCGACGCGCCTGGCGAGCGGCATGTAGATGAACGGGCTGAACGGATGGCCGAACCAGCCGCGCGAAAGCTCCGCGAGGTAGCGCCAGGGCGCCAGGGCCATGTGCTGAGCTTCGTGAAGGCTGTAAAGCATTCAATGGCTTATAGCAGAATTGCGGCGCCGCCGCATACGCAACAAGTCACGCTGCTATCCTGCGTTAAATGCGGGTTCTAGGTGCAGTTTTGCTGGTTTTCGTGGTTTCCGCGGCGGGTTTCTACCTTTATTTGCGCCAGTCGCTGCCAGTGACACGCGGCGAGCTCGCGCTCGCCGGCCTCGACGCCCAGGCAGAGGTGTTGCGGGATCGTCACGGCATTCCCCACATCTACGCCGCCTCGCTCGAGGACGCCCACTTCGCGCTCGGCTTCGTCCACGCGCAGGACCGCCTCTGGCAGATGGAGATGAACCGCCGCATCGGCTCGGGGCGGCTCGCCGAGATCCTCGGGCCGAGAGCGCTCGAAGCCGACCGCTTCATGCGCACGCTCGGGCTGCGGCGCGTGGCCGAGGCGAATCTCGCGCACTACGACGCCGAGACGCGCAGGCTGCTGGACGCCTACGCCGCCGGAGTGAACGCCTTCCTCGCCCGGCGGCCGGTGCTGCCGCCCGAGTTCTGGCTGCTGGGAGTCACGCCCGAGCCCTGGAGCGCGGTCGATTCGATCGTCTGGACCAAGGTGATGGCCTGGGACCTCGGCGGCAACTGGCGCTCGGAGCTCCTGCGCATGCACCTTTCGCGCACGCTCACGACCGAGCGCATCCAGGAGTTCCTGCCGCCCTACCCGGGCGATTCGCCGCCGCGCCTTCCCGATCTGCAGGCGTTCTATTCGGGGATCGAAAAGAAACCGGGTCAAACCCCGGTATTTTCGGACAGCGGGTTCGCCGGCGGGTCCAACAGCTGGGCGGTCTCCGGCGCGCGCAGCGCGAGCGGCAAGCCGCTGCTCGCCGCCGATCCGCACCTCGGCCTGACCGCGCCCGCGGTGTGGTACCTCGCCCACCTGCACGCGCCCGGGATCGACGCGATCGGCGGCACGCTGCCGGGCGTGCCGGGGGTCCTCGTCGGGCGCAACGACCGCATCGCCTGGGGCCTCACCACGACCGGCGCCGACGTGCAGGATCTCTATCTCGAGCGCCTCGACAGCGCGTTCTCCGCGCACGAGGAGCTCATCCGGGTGAAGGGCGCGCCCGATGAGCGCCTGAGCGTTCGCCGCTCGCGCCACGGCCCGATCATTTCCGACGCCTCGCGCATCGCCCTCGCCGCCGCGCCGCGCGGCTACGCGCTCGCGCTCGCCTGGACCGCGCTCGCCGAGGACGACATCACCCTGCAGGCGGCGCTGCGCCTTGCGCGCGCGCGCGACTGGAACGAGTTCCTCGGCGCCGCGCGCGCGCTGCACGCACCGCCGCAGACGGCGAGCTACGCCGACGCCGCCGGCAACATCGGCTTCGTCACCGCGGGGCGCATCCCGGTGCGCAAGCCCGGGAACGACCTGCGCGGCCTCGCCCCCGCGCCCGGCTGGGACGCGCGCTACGACTGGAATGGCTTCATCGCCTTCGACGATCTGCCGCGCGCGCTCAACCCGCCCTCCGGCGCCGTGGTGCTCGCGAACCACAAGACCACGCCGCCGAACTATCCGCACCACATCACCTACGAATGGCAGCCGCCGTACCGTGCACTCCGGATCGAAGAACTCCTGGGTTCAGGAAAACACGATCTCGCCAGGTTCAAGGCGATACAAACCGACGTGGTATCGCTGGCGGCGCGGCAACTGCTGCCCCATTTCCTTTCCGCCCATCCCGAAAAGAGCCTGCAGTCCTGGGACGGGAGCATGGCGGCCGACCGCCGCGAGCCGCTCGTCATGGCGGCGTGGTGGCGCGAATTCGCGCGCGAGCTTTACGCCGACGAGCTCGGCGAGGCGTTTCGTCTGCACTGGAGCGCGCGCGCCGTGTTCATCGAGAACGTGCTCGCCCGCCAGCCGCACTGGTGCGACGACGTGCGCACCTCGCTCCCGGAGACCTGCGCCGCGCTTCTCGCCTCGTCTTTCGAAAAGGCGATGCACGACCTGAAGAAGCGCTACGGCGAGGACTGGAGCTGGGGCGAGGCGCATGCCGCGCGGCACCGCCATCGCCCGTTCTCGCGCACGCCGTGGCTCGAGCGCATCTTCGACATCCGCGTGCCGAGCGGCGGCGACGCCTACACCGTGAACGCGGGCGCGAGCGACTTCCACGACGAGGCCGAGCCCTACGCCAGCCGCCACGGCGCGAGCCTGCGCGCGATCAGCGACCTCGCCGACCCGCAGGCCTCCGTGTTCATCCATTCCGGCGGCCAGTCGGGCAATCCTTTCTCGCCGCACTACCGCGATCTCGCCCCGCTCTGGGCGCACGGCGAGTACCTGCCGATGCTCACCGAGCGGCGCCGCCTCGAGGCGGACGGCGCTCAGCGCCTCGCGCTCGCCCCGCGCAAGTAGAGGTTGTTCGCCACCAGCGCGCCGATCACGACCGCCGCGCCGGCGAGCTCGATCGCGGCGAAGCTGCGGCCGAGCGCCGCCTCGATCGCGAACACGCCGACCGGGATGAGGTTGAGCATGAGCATCGCGTTCAGCGGGCCGAGCGCGCGCGCGCCGGCGTTGAAGCCGAGCACGCCGAGCACCACCGAGCAGACCGAGAAGTAGAGGATCTGCCAGCCGACCGAGAGTGTCTCTTCAGGGGTTGGAATCGCCGCGACCCCGATGGCCACGGCGATCGCATTGGCGATGACCAGCCCGACCGCCCCGGGGATGCAGGTCATCACGGTGAAGCGCAGCGGCGACCAGCCGGGAAAGCGGGTCGCCGACAGCGTATAGGTCACCCACGCGGCCGCGCCGAGGAGGACCAGCCCGTCGCCGAGGAGGCTGCCGCCGGCGAGCGCGTTCGCCGGATCGCCTTGGGTGATCACGAGCACCACGCCGGCGATCGCTGCGGCGACGCAGGCGAGCGTGAACCGCGCCGGCCGCTGGCCGTGCACGAGCCAGACCGCGAGCGCGGTGAGCGGCGACTGCAGCGCGAGGATGATCGAGGCGTGCTCGGGGCGCGTAGTGCCCAGCCCGATCCACACGAACAGGTTGAACCCCGTGATGCCGGCGAGGCCCGACAGCACCGCGGCGCCGAAGCGATCGCCGAAGCGCAGCGCGCTGCGGCCCTCGATGGCCGCGAGCAGCAGCACGAACAGCGCGATGCCCAGGACGTAGCGCACCGTGCCGAGCGCGAACGCGTCGAGCACCGGCAGCGTGCGCTTCGCCACCGAGAACAGCGGCGTCCAGCAGAGGACCGCCAGCCCCATCCAGGCCAGCCCGGGTACGAGATTGCTTCTTACCAGCTACGCAGCTTTCTTCTCCTCGCGCAGAGCCCGGCGCAGGATCTTGCCGACGTTGGTCTTGGGCAGGTCGGCGCGGAACTCGACGTATTTCGGCCGCTTGTAGCCGGTGAGCTCCTTCTTGCAGTGCTCGAGCAGATCGTGCTCGGTGAGCTGCGGGTCGCGCTTCACGACGAAGATCTTCGGCACCTCGCCCGAGTGCTCGTCGGGCACGCCGATCGCCGCCACCTCGAGCACCCCGGGATGCATCGCCACGACCTGCTCGATCTCGTTCGGGTACACGTTGAAGCCCGACACGAGGATCATGTCCTTCTTGCGGTCGACGATGCGGATGAAGCCCTTCTCGTCCATGATGCCGACGTCGCCCGAGTGGAAGAAGCCGTCCTTGCCGATCGCCTTGGCGGTCTCGTCGGGGCGCTTCCAGTAGCCGGCCATCACCTGCGGGCCGCGGATGCAGATCTCGCCCGGCTGGCCGGGCGCCACGTCGCGGTCGTTGTCGTCGCGCAGCACGATCTCGGTCGAGGACATCGGCACGCCGATGGTGCCGTTGTACTCGGTCGCGTTCACCGGGTTCGCGGTCGCCGACGGCGCGGTCTCGGTGAGGCCGTAGCCCTCGATGAGCGCCGTGCCGGTCACCTGCTTCCAGCGCTCGGCCACCGCCTTCTGCACCGCCATGCCGCCGCCCACCGCGAGCTTGAGGCTGGAGAAGTCGAGCTTGGCGAAATCGGGATGGTTAAGCAGCGCGTTATAGAGCGTGTTGACGCCGGTGATGATCGTGTACTTGTGCTTACCGAGCTCCTTGACGAAGCCGGGAATGTCGCGCGGGTTGGTGATGAGCACGTTCTCGCCGCCGACCACCATCATCACCAGGCAGTTCACGGTGAGCGAGAAGATGTGGTAGAGCGGCAGCGCGGTGATGATGATCGCGCGCTCGCTTCCCATCACCGGCGCGAGCCACGCCTCGTACTGCAGCAGCGCCGCGATGATGTTGCGGTGCAGGAGCATCGCGCCCTTCGACACCCCGGTCGTGCCGCCGGTGTACTGCAGGAACGCGATGTCGTCGTGGCCGAGGGGCGGCGTCGTCATGGGTTTACCCTCGCCCTCCTTCAACGCTTCCTTGAAGGAAATCGCCCCCGGCAGATCGTACGGCGGCACCATCTTCTTCACCTTGCGCACCACCAGGTTGACGATCACGCCCTTGAGGCCGAGCAGCTCGCCGAGCGAGGTGACGACGAGGTGCTTGAGCGGGGTGCGCAGCCGCACCTCCTGCAGCACGTGGCCGAAGTTCTCGAGGATCACGATCGCCTCGGCGCCCGCGTCGGCGAGCTGGTGCTCGAGCTCGCGCGGCGTGTAGAGCGGGTTCACGTTCACCACGGTGCAGCCGGCGCGCAGGATGCCGAACATCGCGATCGGGTACTGCAGGCAGTTCGGCATCATGAGCGCGACGCGCGCGCCCTTGGCGAGCCCGCGCCCCTGCAGCCAGGCCGCGAAGTCGCGCGAGAGCTTGTCGAGCTCGCCGAACGTGATCGTCTTGCCCAGGCTGTGGAACGCCGGGCGGTCGCGGTACTTCGCGATGCTCGATTCGAACAGCTCGACCAGCGAGCGGTACTTCTTCGGATCGATGTCGGCGGGCACGCCGGCCGGGTAGCTCTTGAGCCAGATGCGTTCCATGGTGGTCTCCTCCCTCCAGGGAGCGATGATTCTACTTGTTCTTGAACACCGGCTTGCGCTTCTCGACGAACGCCGCCATGCCCTCCTTCTGGTCCTCGAGGGAGAACTGCGACTGGAACAGGCGCCGCTCGAACAGCACGCCCTCCGCGAGCGCGGTCTCGTAGGCGCGGTTGATGGATTCCTTGATCATCATCACCACCGGCAGCGAGCAGCCGGCGATCTTCTCCGCGACCGCCAGCGCCTCCTCCATGAGCTTGTCCAGCGGAACCACCCGGGAGACCAGCCCGGCGCGCTCGGCCTCCTGCGCGTCCATCATGCGCGCGGTGAGGCACAGGTCCATCGCCTTCGCCTTGCTCGTGAAGCGCGGCAGGCGCTGCGTGCCGCCGTAGCCGGGCATGATGCCGAGGTTGATTTCGGGCTGGCCGAACCTGGCGTTCTCGGCGGCGATCACGCTGTCGCAGTGCATGGCGAGCTCGTTGCCGCCGCCGAGCGCGTAGCCCGCCACGGCGGCGATGACCGGCTTTCGGACTGCCCGGAAATGCTCCCAGTCTGTGACGTAGTCGGCCTTGTACACGTCCATGTAGCTGAAGTCCTTCATCGCCGCAATGTCGGCGCCCGCGGCGAAAGCCTTTTCGTTGCCGGTGAGCACGATCGCGCCGATGCCTGGGTCGGTGTCGAGGGCCCGGAGAGCCCCGCCAAGCTCGGCCATCAACGACGGGCTGAGCGCGTTCAGTTGCTTAGGCCGGTTCAGCGTGATGACGCCCACCCGCTCCTTCCGATCTACCGCGATGAATTCATAGCTCATGGGCACTCCAGGGCCATCGCGGTGGCTTCGCCGCCGCCGATGCACAGGCTCGCGATGCCGCGCTTCAGGCCGTACGTGCGCATCGCTCCGAGGAGCGTCACCACGATGCGGGCGCCGGACGCGCCGATCGGGTAGCCGAGGGCGCACGCGCCGCCGTGCACGTTCACCTTGTCGTGCGGCAGCTCATGCTCCTTCATCGCCGCCAGGGTGACCACGGCGAAGGCCTCGTTGATCTCGTAGAGATCGACGGCTTTT
>DATIGR010000088.1:0-7731 GCA_035454645.1 Burkholderiales bacterium | reverse complement strand
GTGTACTTCATCATGATCACGCTCGCCTTCGCGCAGATGATGTACTACGTGTTCGTCTCGCTGAAGGCCTATGGCGGCGACGACGGCCTGTCGATGCCCGGCCGCTCGACGCTCGGCCTCGGCCTCGACCCGAGGAACGAGCTCACCTGGTACTACGTGGTGCTCGCCCTGCTCGCCGCGGTCCTCTACTGCCTTCACCGCGTCATGCGCTCGCGCTTCGGCCGGGTGATCGAGGCGATCCGCGAGAACGAGACGCGCGCCGCGGCGATCGGCTACCCGGTCTACGGCTACAAGCTCGCCTGCTTCGTCATCTCGGGCGCGATCGCCGGGCTCGCCGGCGCGCTCATCGCCAACCAGACGAGCTACGTCGGCCCGGCGCTGCTTCACTGGGTGCAGTCCGGGACGCTGATGATCATGGTGATCCTCGGCGGCGTCGGGCGCTTCTGGGGCGGCCCGGTCGGCGCCGTCGTGCTGCTCACGCTCGAGGAGCTCTTCTCCGGCAGCCCGCTCCTTGGCGACTACTCGCTTCACTGGCAGCTGCCGGTGGGCGTGATCCTTCTCGCCGTGGTGCTCTTCGCGCCGCAGGGAATCGCAGGTGCTTTCGCTAAGAAGCCTCAGTAAGCGCTTCGGCGGCGTGGTGGCCGTGGACGGCGTCAGCCTCGACGTCGCCGCGGGCGAAGTGCATGCGCTGATCGGCCCCAACGGCGCCGGCAAGACGACCCTCATCCATCAGATCTCCGGGAGCTTGCCGTGCGACCAGGGCCAGATCATCTTTCTCGGAGACGACCTGACGAAAACCAAGGCTCACGAGCGCGTACGCGCCGGTCTTGCCCGCAGCTACCAGATCACGAGCATCTTCCGGCGCTTCAGCGTGCTCGACAACCTCGCGCTCGCGGTGCAGGCGCGCAGCGGCTCGAGCTTCTCGTTCTGGCGCCCGGTGGCCGGGGAAAGCGCGCTCGCCGACGAAGCCCGCACGATTGCTTCACAAGTGAGCCTCTCCGGGAAAGTCGACGCCGTCGCGTCGACCCTGTCCCACGGCGAGCAGCGCGCGCTCGAGGTGGGCCTCGCGCTCGCGACGCGCCCGAAGCTCGTGCTGCTCGACGAGCCGATGGCGGGCATGGGACCGGAGGAGTCGAACCGGATGATCGAGCTCATCGGCCGCATCCGCGCCGAGGTCGCGGTGCTGCTCGTGGAGCACGACATGGACGCGGTGTTCCGCCTCGCCGACCGCATCTCGGTGATGGTGAACGGCCGCCTGATCGCGACGGGTCTTCCGGAAGAGATCCGGATGAACGACGAGGTGCGCAAGGCCTACCTGGGAGACGAGCTTGCTGCTTGAGGTCGAAAGCCTCGAAACCGCCTACGGCGCGAGCCAGGTGCTTTTTGGCCTTTCTTTTTCGGTTTCCGAAGGAGAAGCGGCAACCCTGCTGGGCCGCAACGGCATGGGCAAGACCACCACCGTGCGCTCGATCCTCGGCCTGACCCGGTCGTTCAAGGGAAACGTCACGTTTCGCGGCAGGCGGATCGAGCGCCTGGCGCCCGACCGCATCGCGCGCACGGGCATCGCGCTCGTGCCCGAAGGGCGGCAGATCTTCCCGAATCTCACCGTGCGCGAGCACCTCGTCGCCTTCGCCGAGAACCGCTCGGGCAGGAGCGATCCCTGGACGCCAAGGAGGGTTTTTGATCTGTTCCCCCGGCTCGCCGAACGGGCCGAAAACATGGGAAATCAACTCTCCGGCGGCGAGCAGCAGATGCTCGCCATCGGCAGGGCCCTCGTCACCAATCCGCATCTGCTGATCCTGGATGAGGCCACGGAAGGCCTCGCGCCGCTCGTGCGCGAGGAGATCTGGCACTGCCTCGGGCGGCTGCGCGCCGCCGGGCAGACCATCCTCGTGATCGACAAGTACATCGAGCGCCTGGTGAGGCTCGCCGACCGCCACACGATCATCGAGCGCGGACGCGTGGCGTGGCAAGGTTCCTCCGCCGAGCTTGACGCCGACCGCGGGCTCTGGCATCGCTACCTCGGGATATGAAGCTCCGGCATCAACAGGAAATGAACCTGCGCTGGCCGGTGTCGGCGTCGCAGGTGGAGACGATCCAGCGCGACCGCAAGCGCGTGGCAGTCGAGCGCGCGCTGCAGTCGCCGTTCCTCAGGAAGCGCATCCCCAAGGGCCCGGTCGAGGAGATCTGGCACCGCATCCCGGTGCTCACCAAGGAGGAGCTGCGCTCGATCCCGCCCGAGCGCTTCCACGACGAGTTCTGCATCCAGCCGCGCACCCGGGCGGTCGAGTACTGGCGCTCGGGCGGCGCCACCGGCCGGCCGCTGTTCTACCCGCGCTCGGCCGAGGACATGCAGCACGGCCTGCTCGCCTTCGAGCGCGCCTGGGCGCTGATCGGAGCCACCGCCGACGACTGCGCGCACATCTCCTTCCCGCTCGGCGTCCACCCGGTGGCCCACCTCTACGCGCGCGCCGCGATCACCCGCGGCATCGGCACCGTCTGGTGCGGCGCGGGCACCAACACGCCCTCCGAAGTGCAGCTCGAGCTCATCGACCACCTCAAGCCCACGGTCTGGCTCGGCATGGCGAGCTACGGCCTGCATCTTGCGAACCTGGCGGAGGCCAGGGGCTTCGACCTGAAGAACTCCACGGTGAAGAAGATCATCGTGGCCGCGGAGCCGCTCTCGCCGGTCAAGCGGAAGAAACTGGAGGACGCTTGGGGGGCGCCGGTGTTCGACCACTTCGGCATGACCGAGGCGGCGTTCGTCGCCGGCGAGGGCGTCGGGCACCGCGGCCTGTACGTCTGGGCCGACCAGTTCTTCGTCGAGGTGCTCGACGAGCGCAGCGGCCACCCGGTCCCCGACGGCGAGGTCGGCGCGCTGGTGGTGACGCCGCTTTGGAACAACTCCATGACGCCGTTCCTGCGCTGGAGCTCGGGCGACCTGGTGAGCCTCGAGCGGCCGAGAACCCCGGACAAGCATCCCTGGTCGGTGTTCCCGATCCTCAAGCACGCGCGCCGCACGGTCGGCTTCTTCAAGGTGCGCGGCGTCAACATCAACCACTCCGACCTCGAGGACGCGCTGTTCCGCGACCCGGACGTGGTCGATTTCCGCGCCGAGGTGGCGAACGAAGGCGACAACGATATCCTGAGGATCTTCGTGGAAACGCGATCCGGCGGATCGGCGAGAATCGCCGAGCTCGTCCAGAAGACGTTTCAGGTCGCGCCGGAAATGACGCTGCTCGCGCGCGGCACGATCGCGCGCGAGTTCGAGGCCGCGGTCAAGCCGGCGCGCTTCGTCGACAAGCGCGGCTAGCGGCGCGGCGCGGGCGAGACGGCGATCGAATCGCTCGCCGGGAAGGTCTCCTCGAGCGCGTGGTCGAGCAGCCGCTCGAAGTGCTCGTCCGCCGAACCGGCGAGCAGCCCGTAGATCTCGTCGTGGCCGAGGATCGCGGCCGCGTGCCGCGGGGTGCGGCCTTCGCGGTTGCGGACCGTGGGATCGGCGCCGGCGGCGAGCAGGCGCTCGACCTCGCGCCGGTCGCCGCTCGCTGCCGCGGAATGAAGCAGCGTGTTGCCGAACGGGCCCTGCCGGTTGGGGTTGCCCAGGGGGCGAGTCATGCGTGCGATTCTCCTGTTTCAGCATGACACCCGGATGGCGGCCGTGGTTCCGCGCGTATTACGATTGAAACGATGACGCTCCCCTGCGGGATCTTCGACTGGGTCGAAGCCTCGGCGCGGCCGCCGGCCGAGGTGTACGAGCACAAGCTCGAGCTCGCGGCGGCGGCGGAGCGCGCCGGGTTCCACGGCTTCTTCATCGCCGAGCACCACGGCACGCCGCTGTCGATCGACGGCTCGCCCACGGCGCTGCTTTCGGCGATCTTCCAGAGGACGCGCCATCTGCGCGCGGGCGCCCTCACCTTCTGCCTGCCCTGGTACCACCCCTATCGCTTCTACAGCGAGGTTTGCATGCTCGACCACCTGTCGTACGGGCGGCTCGAGCTCGGCGTCGGGCGCGGGGTGTCGCCCATCGAATCACGGATTTTCGGTGTCGAGAACATCGAGCAGTCCCGCGAAAGATATCGCGCCACGCTCGACACTTTCTTCGCCGCGTGCCGCTCCCCGGTCCTGAGAGTCCACGAGCAGGAAGCGGAGGTGCACCTCAAGCCCTACCAGAAGCCCTACCCGCCGCTGTGGTTCCCGAGCTCGAACCGGGAGTCGATCGAGTTCACCGCGCGCCACGGCTACAACACCGCGTTCATCGGCAGGCACGCCGACTGCAAGCCGATGTTCGAGCGCTACCGCGAGCTCTGGGAGAAGCACCGCGACGACCCCGGGCGCCACAACGCGCACGTCGCCGCGCCGTTCCTCGCGCGCACGCAGCATCTCGTCATCGCCGAGACCGACGCCGAGGCGGAGAGGCTGGGGCTGCGGGCCTACGAGGCCTGGGCCGGCCACATCCACCACCTCACGCGCAAGCTCGGCCGGCCCGACGTGCACAAGACCGCGCCCTACGACGAGGACTCGGCGCAGCGGCTGATCGCCGGCTCGCCGCGCACGGCGCTGGAGAAGCTCGAGGAGATGCTGCGCCTTACCGGCGCGAACTACCTGCTGTGCATCTTCTCGTTCGGCGACCTGCATCCCGAGCACGCGATGCGTTCGATCGAGCTGTTCGCGGCGGAAGTCAAGCCGCGCCTGGCGGCCTGAGCGCATGCGGGTGCGCAAGAAGCTCGACATCGCGTGGAGCGATCTCGCGCTCGCGGCGGCGCGTACCGTGCTGCCCGGCGATGCGGCGGCGCTCGCAGACGGGCTCGAGAAGCGCTGGTCCCCGCACGGCGACGCGCTCGCCTGCCTGTCGGTGCGCAGCGGTTTCGATCTCCTGCTGCAGGCGCTCGCGCTGCCGCGCGGCAGCGAGATCCTGGTCTCGGCGGTCACGATCCGCGACATGGTGCGCATCATCGAGGCGCACGGGCTGGTCGCGGTGCCGGTCGAGCTCGACATGGACTCGCTCTCGGTGCGCGCCGAGGACCTCGCGCGCCGCGCCGGGCCGCGCAGCGCCGCGCTGCTCGTCGCGCATCTTTTCGGCAGCCGCATGCCGATGGAGCCGCTGGTGCGCGCGGCACGCAGCCGCGGGCTGCTCGTGATCGAAGACTGCGCCCAGGCCTACGCCGGCCCCGGCTACCGCGGCCACGACGAGAGCGACGTCAGCATGTTCAGTTTCGGGCCGATCAAGACCGCGACCGCGCTCGGCGGCGCGCTCCTGCGCGTGCGCGACGCGCAGCTGCGCGCGCGCATGAAACGCCTGCAGGCCGGCTACGCGCGCCAGACGCGCGCGCAGTACGCGGCCCGGGTCGCGAAGTACGCAGGCCTCAAGCTGCTCTCCGGCCGCGTGCTCTACACGCTGTTCGTCGCCGGCTGCCGCCTGCTCGGGAAGAACCACGACGCGGTGATCGGCGGCGCGACGCGCAGCTTCGCCGGCGCCGAGCTGCTGCGCGCGATCCGGCGCCGCCCGTGCGCCGCGCTGCTCGCGCTCCTCGCGCGCCGGCTGCGACGCTTCGACCCGCGGGCGATCGAGGAGCGTATCGCCCTCGCGCGGGCGCTTTTCGCCCGGTATCCTGAACTCGCGCGGCCGGGCTCGCGCGCCGCGCTGCACACCCATTGGGTAGTTCCGGTGTGCTCCGCCGCGCCCGACAAGCTCCTGCGCAGGCTCTGGCGCGCCGGCTTCGATGCCACACGCGGCGCGACGAGCCTCTATGTGGTGCCGCCGCCGCCGCCCGAAGCGGACCGCGTCATGGCGCAGGTGGTGTACGTCCCCCTCGACCGCTGGATGGCCGCAAAGGCCCTGGAGGCGATGGGAAGAATAGCGAGCCGGGTCGACCCCGTTCACGCGCCTGCCGGGAAAGTCATGCCGAAGCTCGGCTGATCATCTCGTCCGGCGCGCGCCAGGATCTCGTGAGGAGGGCTGGATTATCATTGGGCCGAGGAGGCAGTCATGCTTCAAGAACGCGTTCCGGATCTCACCCGCAGTCTGTCCGACTACGTCGAGCCCGACCGGGTGCGGCGCGAGGTCTACACCGACCCGCAGATCTTCGAGCTCGAGATGCAGCGCATCCACGAGCGCGTCTGGATCTACTGCGGCCACGAGAGCCAGATCCCGAAGGCCGGCGACTACTACACCCTGCAGATCGGCCGCCAGCCGATGCTCATGGTGCGCGGCTCCGACGGGAAGATCAGCGTGCTCTACAACCGCTGCCCGCACCGCGGCAACATGATGTGCGGCGACCGCCACGGCAACGCCGGCGAGTTCTTCCGCTGCTCGTACCACGCCTGGACGTTCAAGCACGACGGCACGCTGCGCTCGATCCCGATGGGCGATGCGGCCTACGCCGGCACGCGCTTCGGCAAGGGCAACCCGGACTGCGATATGAAGCGCGCGGCGCGCGTCGAGAACTACCGCGGCTTCGTTTTCGCCAGCCTGGCGAAGGACGGCCCCTCGCTGAAGGAGTTCCTCGGCGAGTCGCGCGTGGCGTTCGACGACATGTGCGACCGCGCGCCCGAAGGCGAGGTGGTGGTGGTGCCGAACTGCTTCCGCGTCATCCAGCATTCCAACTGGAAGATCTTCCTCGAGAACCAGCTCGACGCGCTGCATCCCTCGGTCGTGCACCAGTCCACCGGCCGCGCCGCGCACGAGATGGAGAAGGAGCTCGAGAAGAAGGTCAAGAAAGGCGAGACGGCGCTCAAGTACCACATGCTCTCGGCCTTCGCCACGGTAACCATCGACAAGTGGGACAACTTCCAGACCATCAACTACCCCTACGGCCATTGCGTGCTCACCGGCTACATGGGCCTGCGGCCGCAGGACCCCGACACGCTCGCCTACGACAGGATCATGATCAAGGCCTACGGCCAGAAGCGCTTCGAGGAGATCATCGGCGTCAACATCCACCACGTGCTCATCTACCCGGGCCTCTCGGTGCAGTCGCCGCTGCAGCAACTGCGCGCGGTGCGGCCGCTGGGCGTGGACCGCACGCTGACCGAGATCTGGCACTTCCGCCTGAAGGGCGCGCCTGAGGCGATCTACCGGCGCTCGCTCGCCTACTACAACCTGGTGAACTCGCCCTCGACCATGATCAACGCCGACGACCTGGAGAACTTCTGGAAGTGCCACCAGGGGCTCGCTTCCGACGGCGGCGACTGGGTCAGCTTCGGCCGGCATCTCGGCCGCGACATCGAGAAGGACGGCCATGTCGAGACCGGGCCGAACATGGGCACCTCGGAAGCGCCGATGAGGAACCAGATGAAGGCCTGGTCGGAGTACATGCGTGGCTAGGGACGTGCAGCATCAGGTCGAGCAGTTCCTCTACCACCAGGCCGATCTGCTGGACCGCAAGCACTGGGAGAAGTGGATCGGGCTTTTCACCGACGACGGCGTCTACTGGATGCCGCCCGATCCCTCGTACACCACCTGGGACGGCACGCCGGCGATCTTCGCCGAGGACAAGAACCTGATGCGCGTGCGCATGGGCCGCGTGCTCCATCCCGACGCCTGGTCGCAGCGCCCGCTCTGGGGAACGAACCACGTCGTCTCCAACGTCATGATCGAAAAGCAATCCAAGAACGGCGACGTGATCGCGCGCTCGCGCTTCCACATGATGGAGCTGCGCCGCGACGACGTGCGGCACTTTGCGGGTTCTTATTTTCATCATTTGGTAAGAACAAGAACCGGCTATCGCATAA
>DATIGR010000087.1:0-6481 GCA_035454645.1 Burkholderiales bacterium | reverse complement strand
AGCCTGCTCACCCAGTTCGAGGGCGTCGAGTTCAACCAGATCACCGTTCCGTTCGTCGACTCGACCGAGAAGGCCGAGGAGTGTCTTGAGCGCATCAGCGCCGAGGCCGACAACGGCCAGCCGATCGTGTTCTCCACGCTGGTCAACAACGACGTGCGCGCCGTGGTGCGCCGGGCGAACGCGCTGGTGATCGATTTCTTCGAGAGCTTCATCGATCCGCTGGAAGCGGGCCTCGGGATCCGGTCGAGCCACACCATCGGGCGCTCGCACAGCGCGATGGACAAGAAGGAGTACCAGCAACGCATCGAGGCGATCAATTTCGCCATGGCGCACGACGACGGCGCCTCGCACCGCGAGCTCGGCCTGGCCGATGTGATCCTGATCGGGGTCTCGCGCAGCGGCAAGACGCCGACCAGCCTGTATCTCGCCCTGCAGTTCGGCGTCAAGGCCGCGAACTACCCGCTGATCCCCGAGGATTTCCAGCGCGGCAGGCTGCCGGAGGCGCTGCGCGGCGAGAAGGGCCGCCTGTACGGCCTGACCATCGCCCCCGAGCGGCTGCACGAGATCCGCATGGAGCGCCGCCCCGGGAGCCGCTACGCCGAGCTCGACAACTGCCGCTTCGAGGTCGAGGAAGCCGAAAGCATGATGCGCCGGGAGGGCATCCGCTGCATCAACTCCACCTCGAAATCGATCGAGGAAATCGCCACCACGATCCTGCGCGAGCTCAGGATCAAGCGCCAGATCTACTGAAAAGGGGTCAGGACCCTTTTAGCGGAAAAGGGGTCAGGAACCTCTCTCGAAAGTTTCGTGCAGACAGATCGCTGCGGCGGCAGCCACGTTGAGGGACTCGCTGCCTGCGGCCATCGGAATGCTGACGCGCAACGGCACCTTGCGCAGCGTCTCCTCGCTTAGCCCGCGCCCTTCCCCACCGAAAATCCAGCCGACCGGGCCGGCGAGGTCGGCCTCTTCTATCGGCATGCCACCATGGGGAACGGTACAGACGAGGCTTCCCTCGAAGGCATTCAGCTCGCTGCTGAGTTGCGCTTCAAGCTCGATCGCTACGGCGAAATGCCCGCCCATGCCGGCGCGCAGCGCCTTGGGCGACCAAGCGTCGGCGCATGCGCGGTCGAGTACCACCCGCTTCACGCCGAAGGCCGCGGCGCTGCGCAGGATCGCGCCGACGTTGCTCGGATCCTGTACGCCTTCGAGAAAAACCGTAACCCGGCCATCGACCACCCGGGGGCCCGGGATCGCGATCTCGGCCGCCACGCCCTGCGGCGTCTCGGCGTCTGCCACGCTCCGAAAAACCCCCCGGGCGAGCAGCACCGGCCGCACGCCGCTTTCACGAATCAAGGCGCCGATCTCGGCGCCCGCGGCACCCTCCTCGGTCGCAAGCACGGCGATCGGCTTGCAGCCGTGCTGAAGCGCAGCCGCCAGCAGGTGAGGTCCCTCGATCAGCGCGCGCTTTTCGCTTCGCCGGTAGCGCGCATCGGCGGCGAGCTTCGCCCAGCGCTTGACCTTCGGGTTGTCGCGCGAGGTGAGTACGCTCACAGCGCTCAGGTGCGAAAGCCGGCGAAGATGTCCCCTCGATCGGGGGTGTAGAAGTTGCGGAACCGCGCATGCGACACGCCGGCGGGCGTGGCGAAGCTCGCGCCGCGCAGCACCTTGTGCGTGGCGAACCAGGGCTCGGAGTACTCCTTGTAGGGATCGCGCAGAAAACCGGGGTACGGCAGGAACGTGCTGGAAGTCCATTCCCAGACATGGCCGACGTTGTCCAGCCCCCGCAGCGCCGCGTATTCCCACTCCGCCTCGCTCGGCAGGCGCCTTCCGGCGAACGCGCAATAGGCATTCGCCTGCTGCCAGCTCACATGGCGCACCGGCTCGTCGGCGGGGATCGGGATCCAACTGTCGAAGCGTCGCACCATGCCTTCGTTGCAGTAGGGCGGCTCGGCAAACTGCCGGTACTCTGCGTACGTCACCGGCCGGCGCGAGATGCGAAAAGGCTCGAGTACGACCGGGTGGCTCCACTTCTCGTTGTCGAAGGCGAAGCCGTTGCCCGCGACGGCGCCGAGACGGAACACGCCGCCCGCGCATTCGAGATCGCCTTCTCCCTTCAGAGACATGTTCTTCTCAGGGCAAGGCGCGGGGTAGCCCAAGGTCTGGCGGGTGTAGTGGAACGCCTCCGCGTGCATGAGCTCGTGGCGCACCGCAAGCTCGACGAAGTACGGGTCAAGGTTTTCCAGCTTGCCCAGAACCCGCTCCAGAACCTCGTCGCGAAAGGCGATCGTGTCCGCGAACGAGGGCAGCGGCAGGCTCCAGCGCGAGTCATGGGGCACGGTGGCCGAGTTGTAGAGCGCATCGGCGTTCGGCAGAATCGACGCGCGCTCTTCCGAGCCGCCCCTCAGGCACCAGAACTCCTGGAACCAGCCGACATGACCGACTTCCCAGCGCGGCGGATTGACGATCGCGAGCACCGGCCCGAACTCGCGGCTGCCGCCCAGGTCGTCGGCGACGCGCCGGGTATGCTCCCTCGCAGCTTTCAGGCTCTCGACAAGGGAAGTCACGGCTGCGAGTCTAGCGAATGCGAATAGCGCTCGTCACTCCGGCGGGCCCCGGCACGCGCAGCGGCAACCGCCATACCGCGCTGCGCTGGGCCGCGTTCCTGCGGCGCGCCGGAAACAAGGTCTCGGTTTCCACCCAGGATATTTCCTCGAGCGCCGACGCGATGCTCGCGCTGCACGCCCGCCGCAGCCACGCCTCCATCCAGAAGTTCCCGAGGGAAAAGCCGCTGGTCGTGGCCCTCACCGGAACGGACGTCTATCGCGACATCCACGAGTCGGCCGATGCGCGCGAATCCCTGGAGCTCGCCGACCGCCTGATCGTGCTGCAGCCGAAGGCGGCGGAAGAGCTGCCGGCGCGCCTGCGCGGGAAAGTCCGGGTCGTGGTGCAGAGCTCCTCCACCCGGCTTCGCCACCGGCCGGTCAAAGGCAGGTTCCGCGTATGCGTGATCGGCCACCTGCGCGCCGAGAAGGATCCCCTGCGGATGCTGATGTCGCTTGGTTTTTTGTCCAGAGACCTGGGGGTTCAAGTGATTCACCTCGGTGCGCCGCTCGATCCGGCGCTGGTTCCGAAAGCCGAAGACCCCCGCTACCGCTGGCTCGGCAGCGTGCCGCACGCGCGCGCTCTGAAATGGCTCGCGTCCAGCCACGTCATGGTGATCAGCTCACGGTTGGAGGGCGGGGCCAACGTCGTGTGCGAGGCCTTGCGCATCGGCGTCCCGGTGCTCGCCTCGCGCATCTCCGGCAACGTCGGCCTGCTCGGCACCGGCTACGCCGGCTATTACCCCCTCGAGGACGAGCGTGCGCTCGCCCGCCTTGTCACACGCGCCGCGACGGACCCAACCTATTACCGAAAGCTCAAGGCTCAGATCGCGCCCCTGCGCAAGACCGTCGCCCCACGGGCGGAAGCGCGCGCCCTTCTCGCCGTCATGCGAGACGCGACAGCCAAGCGCGGCTGACCTGAGCCACTTCCTCAAGATCTTTCTTTCGAAAGGAGTGCGTCGCGCCTTCCAGCCAGTGCATCTTCCAGGAGAGCTTCGCGAGCACCTTCTCCATCAGCTCGCGCCGGCATAGCGGATCCTGGGTCCCGTTGAAGCAAAGCACCGGCACGCGGATCTGCGGCAGGTGCGCATCGCGCAGCTTTTCCGGCTTGCCCGCGGGGTGCAGCGGATAGGCGAGCAGCAGCAGCGCGTCGCACTCGAACCCATCGGCGGCAAGCATCGAGGCCGCGCGCCCGCCCATCGAACGCCCGCCGATGATCAGCTTCTTCCCGCCCCGCACGCGCGCTGCGGCGGCCGCTACCGATTCCTTCAGCACCGGCATCGGATCGGGCAGCTTCGAGCCTCGTTCACGATACGGAAAGTTGAAGCGCACGACTTCGAAGCCCGCGCCTCCCAGCGCCTGTGCCAGCGCCGCCATGCCGCGGTCGTCCTTGTGCCCGCCCGCGCCGTGAGCGCAGACGAATACCGCCTCGTTCACGTCAGGAGGAGCGCCATGCAAACAAGGCTTTCATACTTGCCGTCGACGCGAATGGCATTGCGCTGGATGCCCTCGCGCGCGAAGCCGAAGCGCTCGTAGAGGGGAACCACCCGCTGGTTGTTCTCCCGGACGCTGAGCTCGATGCGCGTCAGGCCGACGGCACGGGCGCGTTCCAGCGTCGCGCGCAGCAACGCCGTGCCGATCCCACGGCCGCGAAATTCGGCGAGCACGGCGAGCCCCAATACCGCCGTGTGGGTGCCCCTTGCGGATGTTCTTCGCAACGAACTCGCGAACCTCCTCCGGCAGGGGCGCCTCCAGAACGGTGAGATAGCGGCGCTCGCGCGCCACGCTGTCCAGCGCGGCCCGAAATCCTTCGATGTGCTCTTCAGCGATCGGGACGACGCTGAACGTCATTGCCTTCAGTGGTCAATCACCCGGTCGATGCGGATGCGGATCGATTCCGGGATGCGGATGCCGAGCGCCCTGGCGGTGCGCGCATTGACCGCGAGTTCGTAGGTCGTCGGCTGCTCCATCGGGATGTCCCCGGCCTTGGTGCCGCGCAGGATCTTCGCCACCATGTCGGCGGCGCTGCGCCACATCTGGGGGAAGTTGAAGCCGTAGGACATCAGGCCGCCGACCTCGGCCCACTGGGCGTGGTGGAACACGCTCGGCAGGCGAGCCTTCAGGGCGAGCTCCGGAATCCGGCGCCGCGCCGGCACGAACAGCGCCGAGCCGAGCACGAAGAGGACTTCGGACTTCGCCTGCACCGCCTCTGCAATCGCAGCCTCGTAGTCGAACGGAGGGCTCTTGAAGTGGATTACGTGAAGCTCCAGCGCCAGCCTTTTCGCGGCCTGTTCCGCCACGGCGAGCTGGCCGACAGTCTGGTCGTTGCCCATGACCGCCACTTTTCGCGTCGCCGGCAGCAGCTCCTTGACCAGCTCGAGGCGCTTGCCGGGCAGCACGGACTGGACGGCGGTGATGCCGGTAATCCTGCCCCCGGGCCGCGCGGGGTTGGTGACATAGCCGGTCGCGACCGGGTCGAAGTCCACGGCGACGAAGACGATCGGCTGGTCGCGGCCGGTCTGCCTGAGCGCTTTCAGGGAGGCTTCCGGTCCGGCGCTGAAGAACACGTCGATGTTCGACCGTGCGAGCTCGGCTGCAACCGAAGGCAGCTTTTCGATCTTGCCGTCGGCGTGGCGACGGGTGATCGACAGGTTGCCGCCCTCGGCAAAGCCGAGCGCGCGCAGCCGCTCGACAAACGCGAGGGTATAAGGCTCCTTGAAGCTGTCGATCGATGCGAGCCAGCCGAGGCGATAGACCCGCCCGGCGGACTGGCCGCGCGCCCATTGCGGCATGGTCAACGCCGCGCCGAGGGCGATGAATGCGCGGCGCGAGAGCGGTCTCATGGTCCTTGGGCTACTTTTCCCGTAGTTGAGCGCGCGTGTCGCGGAGAAGCGTCCTGACGAGCTCGACATGCGGGGCCGCGTCGCGCGAGGCGAACACGTCAGCGTACTCGCGCTTCAGGCGCCGGGCGCGGAATTCGAAGTCGGCAAGCTGCTTCGCCATGCCGGCGAGCTTCATCGCCTCGCAATACAGCCGGTAGCCGCGCGCGCGCAGGGGCTCGGTCATGCTGAAGAGATTTCCCTGGAAGAACACGCCGACCGTGCGGAAGCTCCTGCGGTGGATCTCGCACGGGCCGAGGCGCCCGACCGCTTCCAGGTGCTCGGCGGTGGCGTAGCCCTTGTGCTGGTCGAAGCCGTACTGCGGGAAGCGCTCGTGCAGCGCGCACATCTCGGCGTCGCGCGCGGTCTTGGCGAGGATCGAGGCCGCCGAGATCGCCTTGTGCGTGGCGTCGCCGTCCACGATCGCGCGCGCCGGGCACGGCAGGTCGGGACAGAAGGTGCCATCGATCAGGGCTTCGTGAGGAAGGATTGCGAGTGATTCGACTGCACGGCGCATCGCAAGGAGCGAGGCGCGCAGGATGTTGATGCGGTCGATCTCCTCGACGCTCGCATGCGCCACCGCCCAGGCGACGGCGCGCTCCTTGATCCGGCCGGCCAGCACTTCGCGGCGCCCGGGGGTGAGAACCTTCGAGTCGGCAAGACCGTTCACGCGCCGCGCCGGGTCGAGGATGACCGCCGCGGCGTAGACCGGGCCGGCGATCGGCCCGCGGCCGGCTTCGTCGACTCCGCAGACGAGCTTCATCTCCCGATCGTTTCGAGAATCGCGAGCGCGGCCCGGTCGGCGGCGTTCTGCCGCAGGAGGTGGTGGAACTCGTGGAAGCGCTCGATCTGGCGGCGCTGCGCCGCGGTGTCGCGCAGCAGCCTGAGCAGCGCGCCGGCGAGCGCCGCCGGGCTCGCCTCGCCCTGCAGGAGCTCGGGCACGAGCTTCTCGCCGGCGAGGACGTTCGGCAGGCCGACGTAGGGCAGGTAGAACATCCGCCG
>DATIGR010000086.1:0-19693 GCA_035454645.1 Burkholderiales bacterium | reverse complement strand
CGGGCGCTACCTCGGCTACATCGCCGACGAGATGAACATGGGCCTGCACGAGCTCGGCCCGCTCGCGATGAAGGCGACCAAGACCGTCCGCATCAACTCGACCTGCACCGTGTTCGCGGGCGCCGAGCTGCGCGACCGGCTGGCGCTCGGCGAGAAGCGCGAGGACATCATGGCGGGGCTGCACCGCGCCATCATCCTGCGCGCGATGTCGATCCTCGCGCGCTCGGGCGGCATCCGCAACGAGTTCACCTTCACCGGCGGCGTGGCGAAGAACGAGGCCGCGGTCAAGTCGCTCACCGCTCTGGTGAAGGACAACTACGGCGAGATGACGATCAACATCAACCCCGACTCGATCTACACCGGCGCGCTGGGGGCGGCGACTTTCGCGTGGCGCGCCGTGGTCGAGGAAGGCAAGACCGCGGAGGCACGGAAATGAGCTATACGGTCGGCATCGATATCGGTTCGGGGGCGGTGAAGACAGTCCTCTTCAACAACGAGGAATGGCTCGCGAAGCGCGTCGAGCGCATCCGGCGGCGCGACCCGATGGAATTGGCGCGGCTCGGCTTCGAAGAAGTCATCAAGGAGAACAATCTCGACGAGAAGGAGATCTCCTACACCGCGACCACCGGCGAAGGCGAGAACGTCAAGTTCGCCACCGGGCACTTCTACTCGATGACCACGCACGCGCGCGGCGGGGTGTTCCTGAACCCCGAGGCGCGCGCGGTGGTGGACATCGGCGCGCTCAACGGCCGCGCGATCTACATCGACGAGCGCGGCAAGGTGCTGTCCTACAAGATGACCAGCCAGTGCGCCTCGGGCTCGGGCCAGTTCCTCGAGAACATCGCGCGCTACCTCGGCGTGGCGGTGGAGGAGATCGGGCCGCTCTCGAAGACCTCGAAGAACCCGGAGAAGGTGAGCTCGATCTGCGCGGTGCTCGCCGAGACCGACGTCATCAACATGGTGTCGCGCGGCATCGCCACGCCCGACATCCTGAAGGGAATCCACATCTCGATGGCCTCGCGCCTGGTGAAGCTCCTGAAGGTCACCGGCATCACCAAGGGCACGGTGCTCCTCACCGGCGGCCTCGCGCTCGACGAGGGCCTGCTCGCCGCGCTGCAGGAGGAGCTCGTCAACGAGAAGATCGCCGGCCTCACCGCGGTGAGCCACCCCGACTCGATCTACGCCGGCGCGATCGGCGCCGCGCTCTGGGGGGCGTTCAGGTTCAGGAAGCTGAAGGAGCTCCAGGAGCGGATCGCCGCTTGAAAGGAACCCGGCCATGGCACTGCTGATCAACGAAGCCTGCACGCTGTGCGACGCCTGCGTCCCGGTGTGCCCGAACGAGGCGATCAAGGCCGGCGACCCGATCTACGTGATCGATCCGCTGAAGTGCACCGAGTGCGTCGGCGCCAAGGACGAGCCGCAGTGCAAGCTCGTCTGCCCCTCCGACTGCATCGTCAAGAACCCGGACTTCGACGAGACCCCCGAGCAGCTCCAGCAGAAGTACGCCGCGCTGCACGGCTGAGACGCGCGTCCTTGATCGAGATCAGGCAGCGCGCGCCGGCGCCGCGGGACGTGGTATGAAGTCCCATGCTCAAAGCCCTGAAGCGCGCGCTCGGCGCGACATCCAGCGAAACTGAACCTTTGCCGGCGCAGGAGCGCCGCCAGCTCCAAGTCGCAGTTGCCGTCCTGGTCCACGAGGCGCGCCGCGCCGACTACGCCGAAGGCGACCCGCGGGAATCCGATGCCGGGGTGAGCGCGCTCGCGGACCTCTTCGGCCTCGAGCGCGCCGCGGCCGCCGAGCTCCTCGCGCAGGGGCGGGAGAAGGCGCAGCATCTCACGAGCTTCTACGCGCCCGTCACGGCGATCAAGCGCGCCTGCTCCATGCCCGAGCGCATCCGGCTCGTCGAGCACCTGTGGCGCGTGGCGTTCGCCGACGGCAAGCTCGACTACTACGAGGATCACTACGTGCGCAAGATCGCGCACCTCCTCTACGTGCCCAACACCGACAGCATGCTCGCGCGCAACCGCGCTTCTAGCCGCGCGGCAGGGTGAGGGTGGCTTCGAGGCCTCCGCCGGCGCGGTTGCCCAGCGTGAGCTCGCCGCCGTGGGCGCGCGCGATGTTGCGCGCGATGCCCAGGCCCAGGCCGGTGCCGCCGGTCTCGCGGCTGCGCGAGGCCTCGCCGCGGTAGAACGGCTCGAAGGCGCGCTCGAGCTCGGCTTGCGGGATGCCGGGGCCCTCGTCGAGCACGCGCAGCGTGAGCTCGCGCGCGCCGTCGTCGACCTCGACGCTCGGGCGAGCGCCGTAGCGGAACGCGTTGTCGAGCAGGTTGGAGAGGCAGCGGCGCAGCGCGCGCGGCTTTCCGGCGAGCGGCTGCGCGACGCGCCCCCTGATCTCGAACGCCTGCCCGGCGTCCTGGTAGTCGGCCTGCAGGCTCTCGAGCAGCGACATGACGTTGACCGGCTGCGCCGGCTCGGCGCTCGCCGCGTCGCGCATGAAGTCGAGCGTCTGCGCGATCATCGCTTCCATCTCGTCGATGTCGCGCGCGAACTTCGCCTGCAGCGCCTCGTCCTCGAGCGACTCGGTGCGCAGGCGCAGCCGCGTGAGCGGCGTCTTGAGGTCGTGCGACATCGCCGCGACGATCCGCGTGCGGTCGCTGATGAAGCGCGCGAGGCGGCTTTGCATGGTGTTGAAGGCCCTGGCCGCGCGCTGCACCTCGGCCGGGCCTGCGACGGGCAGGGGCGCGCGGTTGATGTCCTCGCCGAGCTTCTCGGCCGCGGTGGCGAGCGTGGAGAGCGGCTTCGTCACCCAGCGCACCGCGAGCGCCGAGAGCGCAACCACGGTGCCAAGCAGGATCACGAGCGTGGCCGCGAGGCGCAGCGGCACGTCCGCGTCCTGCGGCGACAGGAACGAGTCGAACGTGACGCGCGTGCCGTCGCGCAGGGTGACCTGCACCACGAAGAAAGCGCTGCCCGGGCCCAGGCCGCGCATGCCCGGGCCCATCTGCCCGTGCATCATCGGTGGCACGGGCCCGGCGATGCGCGCTCCCGGGGCGCGCGCCACGCGCGCCTGCAGGCCTTCGCCGAGCGCGAAGCCGAGCACGCGCGTGAACATGGCGAGCTGGAAGTCGTCCTCCGGGTCCGCCGGCTCCGCGAGCGGCGCGCCGCCGAGCGAGACCGCGAGCGGCGGCGCGCTGAAGATCGCCGCGACGCGGCGGCGCTCCTCGGCGGGCAGCGAGTCGAGCAGCCGGCTGATGTCGGCGATGCGCTGCGCGAGCTGCATGCCGCCCGCCCGGTACAGGAGCTCGCCGCGCTCCGAGCGGTTGATCCAGGCGGTGGCGAGCGCCGCGGCCGCGAGCCCGGCGGCGAGCACCAGCACCAGGCGGCCGAAGAGGCTGCGCGGGACCATGCGGCTAGCGCTCGATCTCGACCGCCACGGCGAGCACGTAGCCCTCGCCGCGCACCGTCTTGATGATCCTCGGATCGGCGGGATCGTCGTCGAGGCGATGGCGCAGGCGGCTCACCTGGATGTCGATGGTGCGGTCGGCCGGGTCGGCCTCGCGGCCCTTGGCGAGCACCATGAGCTGGTCGCGCGAGAGCACGTGGTTGGGGTGGCTCAAGAAGATCTTGAGCAGCTGGAACTCCCCGCCGCTCAGCGAGGTCGCCACGCCCGCGGGCGAGACCAGGTGGCGCGCCGCCATGTCGAGGCGCCAGCCGGCGAACGCGATGGTGCGCGCGTCGTCGGCGCGCAGGCTGCGCGGCAGGCTGTGGTAGCGCCGCAGCACGCTCTTGATGCGCGCCAGCAGCTCGCGCGGGCTGAACGGCTTGCCGAGGTAGTCGTCGGCGCCCATCTCGAGCCCGATGATGCGGTCGGTCTCCTCGCCGCGCGCGGTGAGCATGATCACCGGGGTATCGGACTTCGCGCGCAGGTCGCGGCACAGCGCGAGCCCGTCCTCGCCCGGCAGCATGAGGTCGAGCACGATCAGGTCCACCTTGCCGCGCGCGAGCGCGGCGTGCATCGCCTTGCCGTCGGCGGCCAGGGTGGCCCGGTAGCCGTTCTTGCGCAGGTAGTCGCCGAGCAGGCTGCGGATCTCGGCGTCGTCGTCGACGATGAGGATGTGATCCTGCGCTTCCATGCCTGCCTTTATAGCGTTTCGCCGGGGCCGATTTGTAGCGTAGCGTAACAAGCGTGCCGGCTGCTACGCGGCGCTACAAAGCCGCCACGGCCTCGTTACGCCCGCATGGTGCAATGGCTGCGTAGTCCAACGACCTATGGAGATGGCAATGAAACGCGTAACGACAATCGCAGTCGCCGTGGGCCTCGCCCTCGGCGCGGCAGTGGTCACCGCCCAGCCCTATGGCTACGGCGGCATGGGTGGCGGCATGATGGGTGGCGGCCCTGGATTCATGATGGGCGGCGGCATGGGCGGCGGCGTGGGCCCGGGAGCGATGGGCTTCAACGCCGAGGACCGCCTGGCGGCGCAGAAGTCGGCGCTGAAGATCACCCCCGAGCAGGAGAAAGCCTGGTCGGCCTACGCGGCCGCGGTGAAGAGCCAGTCCGAGACGATGCTGGCGCAGCACGAAGCGATGTGGAAGTCGGCGCCGTCCTCGAGCGCCGAGCGCTACGAGCAGCACAGCAAGTTCATGCAGCAGCGCGCCCTGACGCACGAGGCCTTGAGCGCGGCCTACAAGGAGCTCTACTCGGCCCTCACGCCCGAGCAGCGCACCGCGGCCGACCAGGGCTTCGGCTACGGCCCGCGCGGCGGCTACGGCCCGGGCGGCTGGAGGCGCTGAAGCGAAGACCCTTGCGCTAGATCAAGCTGCGCGGTCCCGCGGCCGGGTAGCTTGTAGGCGGTGCACATTGAAAGGATTTCCATGCTGCCGCTCCTGCGCATGCTCGAGTTCCGCGGGCTTTCGCTGGCCGACGCCGAGGCGGGCGGATTCCAGGGTCTCGCCGCCGCGGCGCGCCGCTGTCAGCGCTGCGACGATACGCACGTCTGTGTCCGCTGGATGAAGTGGCACGGACGGTACGGCTGCAGGCCGTGCTGCCCGAACTCGGGCTACTTCGAGGGTCTCAAAGAGCGCTACGCGCCGGATTAGGGAAGGTCCGAAGAAGTCGCCCCCGCGAAGGCGGGGGCCCAATTTTCTCTTTGAAATGCTTGGGTTCCCGCTTTCGCGGGAACGACCACCTGCCACTTTTTTCAGAGATTCCCTAGGGCAGCCCGGTCAGGATCTTCACTGCAGTCTCTGCTGCAGGCGCGCCCAGCCCGCGTCCACCTCGCGCTGCAGCTGCTCGATCTCCTCCTCGGCGAGGTCGCGATAGCGGCCCTGCGCCTCCAGGTACTCGCGCACCGGCCGAGTCTTCGGCGGCCCGGTGAGGGCATAGCGCGAGCCGTCCTCGACCTCGTACAGCGGGAAGACCCCGGACTCGACGGCGAGGCGCGCGACCGCGATCCCTCCATCGTCGGGGACGCCCCAGCCGTCGAGGCAGGGGACGAGAAGCGTGATCAGGCGCAGCCCGCGCATCGCTTTCGCTTTCTCGACCTTGCGTACCAGGTCGGGAAGGAACGCTGCGGTGGCGGTGGCGGCGTACGGGATCTCGTGCGCCGCCATGATCTCGATCAGGTTCTTCTTGCGCGTGAGCTTGCCCGCGGGCGTCGAGCCGGTGCGCGCGAAATGCGGCGTCGCGGACGACTTCTGCGCCCCGGTGTTCATGTAGCCCTCGTTGTCGAAGCAGAAGTACAGGATGTTCTCGTTGCGCTCCGCCGCCGAGGACAGGCACTGGAAGCCGATGTCGCAGGTGCCGCCGTCGCCGGCGAGCACCACCACGTGCGTGCCGGTGCGGCCGCGCGCGTCGAGCGCGCGGCGCAGGCCCGAGGCCGCGGCCGCCGAGGACTCGAGCGAGGGCTGGTACACCGGGATGCGCATGCCGGAGAGCGGCTGCGGCCCGGCGATGATCGCCATGCACGAGGGCGGGATGACGGCGACGCTGTCGGGCCCGAGCGCGGCGAGCACGTGGCGCGCCGAGAGCGCGTCGATGCAGCCCGGGCAGGCGGCGTGGCCCGAGCACAGCAGCTCATTTATCTCTCTACTCATCTGACCCATACCGGCTCCGCTTCCGCGTCCGACGAGCGCGCCTGGCGCGCGAACTGCATGATCTTCTGCGGCGGCACGTTGACCCCGCCCACGCCCGCGAGATAGCCGTGCACGCCGGGCGCGTTCTTCATTCCGTACAGCGCGGCGCGCAGCTCCTGGTGCAGCACGCCGCCTACGCCGGGCGAGAAGTTGCGGTCGAGCACCAGCACGTCGCGCACGCCGGCAAGCGCCGCGCGCAGCTCGGCCGCGGGCAGCGGGCGGAACAGGCGCACCTTCAGCAATCCTGCGGCGAAGCCGCTCTCGCGCAGCGCGTCCACCGCGTCGCGCGCGGTGCCGCACATGCTGCCCATGGTGACGATCACGAGCTCGGCGTCCTCGCAGCGATAGCGCTCGGTGAGGCCCCAGGCGCGGCCGCTCAGCCGGTACCACTCGCGGTCCGCCTCGAGCGCGGCTTCGGGCACCCGGTCCATCGCGGCGCCGATCTCGCGGCGGTGGCGGTAGTACATATCCTGGCTCACCACGTTGCCCCACGATTCGCCGCGGCCGGGATCGATGAAATGCTCGGGTCGATACGCCGGCAGGTAGCCGTCGACCAGCTCCTGCGGCGGCAGCGTCACCGGCTCGAGCGCGTGCGAGACGTAGAACGCGTCGAGGTTGACCATCGCCGGCAGCAGCACGCGCTCGGCGATGCGGAACGCGTGGAGCACGCTGTCGAGCGCCTCCTGCGCGCTCTCGGCGTAGAGCTGGATCCAGCCGGTGTCGCGCTGCGCCAGGCTGTCGGTCTGGTCGGGCCAGAACGCCCACGGCGAGGCGATGGTGCGGTTCACGTTCGCCATCACGATCGGCGCGCGCGCGCCGCAGGCGTAGTGAAGCAGCTCGTGCATCAGCATCAGGCCCTGCGACGCGGTGGCGGTGAACACGCGCACGCCGGCGAGCGAGGCGGGGATGCACGCCGCCATCACCGAGTGCTCGGATTCGGGGGTAAGGATTTCGGCGTCGAATTCGCCCGCGGCCTGGAACTCGGTCAGCAGCTCCATCACCGGCGTCTGCGGCGTGATCGGGTACACCGGCACGACCTTCGGCCGCGCGAGGCGCGCCGCCCAGGCGACGGCATGGTTCCCGGTGAGGAGCACGCGCTTCATTTGCGCTCCTCCTGCATGGCGATCGATCCCGTGGGGCATTCCGCCACGCACAGCCCGCAGCCTTTGCAGTACTCGAGCGCGATCTCGTAGCCGCCGGCGACGCGCCGCACCGCCATGTCGGGGCAGACCTGGAAGCAGTTGTCGCACAGCGTGCAGCGGCCGCACGAGAAGCAGCGGGCAGCCTCGGCGAGGGTTTCAGCTCTTGGATGGTGGGAAAAGCAAGACGTATTGATGGCGGTGAACGGCACCGGCGAGCGTGTCTCCAGCCGTGCCGGGACGCGGTCCATCAGCCAGGCGTCGATCTCGAGCGCCGCCTCCCGCCCCATGCCGATCGCGTGGCTGACGAAGCGCTCGCGGGACACGACGTCGCCTCCGGCGAAGAAGCCTTGGGCACCGAGCAGCGCACCGAGCGCGGCGAGATCCGGGTCCTGCCCGATCGCCGGGACGATCGCGTCGGCGTCGAGATGGAAATCGGTGTTTTCGGCCGGAGTGAAGATGTTCCGGCTGAAGCTTCCCCGCACGCAATGCAGCCTGAGCGTGCCGTTCGTGCGCACCGAGACCAGCGCCGCGCCGTCGAAGAAGCGCACGCCTTCCTCCTTCGCCGCGAGCACCTCCTCGCGCTGCGCCGGCATCTCGGCCTCGCGCTCGAGCGAGAGCACGCTCACCTCGTGGCCGGCGCGCCGCGCGCTGCGCGCCACGTCCATCGCCGCGCTGCCGCCGCCGATCGCGACCACGCGCCTGCCGAGCGCGGGGGGAGACCCGGCGTTCGCCGCCGCGAGATACGCCGCGCCGTCCATCACCCAGGGCGCGACGTAGTCGAGCTGCGCGAGGCGCTTCTGCCGCCGCGCGCCGATGGCCACGTACACCGCGTCGTACTGCTCGCGCAGCTCGAGGTACTGCCCGGAATTCGTCAGCGCGGTGCCGGCGTGCACGTCGACGCCGAGCGCGAGGATGCGGCGGATCTCGCCGTCGAGCACCGCGCGCGGCAGCCTGTAGGGCGGAATGCCGTCGCGCAGCAGGCCGCCGAGCTCGCGCTGCGCCTCGAACAGGCTCACCGCGTAGCCGCGCCGGCGCAGCTGGTACGCCGCCGACAATCCCGACGGGCCGCCGCCGATGACCGCGACGCGCTCCTGTCCCATGGGCGCCGGCGGGAAGCGCCAGCCTTCGGCGAGCGCGAGCTCGCCGATGTGGCGCTCGAGCGAGCGCACCGCGAGCGGCTCGTCGTAGCCGCCGCGGTTGCACGCGGCTTCGCACGGCCGGTGGCAGACGCGCCCGACCACCGCCGGGAACGGATTGTGGTCGGTGAGCGTGATCCACGCGCCGCGGAAGTCGCCCGCCTTCGCCTGCTGCATCCACTCGGGAATGCGCCCGTCGACCGGGCAGGCGAGGCTGCAGGGGGAGGGCGCCTGCCGGTACACCGGGACCGCGGCGCGCCACGTGCCCGTCCTGATCACCTCGGTCGTGCCGGTGGTCCAGGTGCTGGGCGGGAGAGCGGGGGCGTTCATGCGGCTTGCAGCGCGAGCTGCGCCTCGACCAGCCGGTAGCCTTCGAGGCACGCCGCGACGTTCTCACGCGCCTTCCTGGGGCTTTCCTGCGAAACGATCCGCGTGAGGACTTCGGGCGCCGGCGCTTCCAGCGCGCACGCGAGCGCGCCGAGGAGCGCGGAATTGACGATGCGGCCGAGGCCGTTTCGCTGCGAGACGCCGATGCCGTCGAGCGGCAGCACGCGGCAGCCCGGAAGCTCGGCCGCGAACTGCGCCGCGGTGCGGCGCGAATTCACCACGATCAGCGTGCGCGGCCCGGCGGCGGCGAGCAGCCGCGCTTCGAGCAGGCTCGCGTCGAAGCAGAGGATCGCGTCCGCCCGCTCGATGTCGCAGCGCACGCGGATCGGCTTGTCGTCGACGCGGATGAAGGAGCTCACCGGCGTGCCGCGGCGCGCGCCGCCGTAAGTCGCGAAGCTCTGCACCTCGCGCCCCTCGGCGAAGAACGCCCGGGCGAGCACGTTGCCCGCCAACTGCGCGCCCTGTCCGCCGCGGCCCTGGATGATGATTTGTAACGTGGCTCGAGCATGCCCCGGCTGCGAGCAGGGGCTTTGATGCAGGTCAAGTGGTCGCGCCGCGCCGGGGGTCTAATCGGCAAAAGAATTTCAGCGATTCGTCCTCAAGGAGGATCCGTGAGAAAGACCCTGCTTTTGCTCGCCACCGCCGGTGCGATGAGTGTGCTTTTGGCCCCGGCCGCCGCCCAGCCGGTCACCTACGAGAACACGGTGAAGAAAATCTTCGCCGAGCGCTGCGCCGCCTGCCACATCAACGGCGCGCCCTCGCTCGCCGAGTTCGAAAAGGACAAGGCGGGCTGGACGAAGAAGTTCAAGGGCCCGAGCCTGGCCGACTACGCGAGCGTGATGATCCTGGTGAAGGGCTCGGATGCCGGCGCGCTGATGCGGCGGCTCGACGACGGCAAGAACACCAAGGACGGCAAGCCGGGCAACATGTACAACTACCTCGGCAAGGATGCCCACGACCGCGCGGAGCGGCTGGAGAAGATCAAGAACTGGGTTGGCAGCTGGAGCCTCAAGCGCCGCAAGGAGCTCTCCGAGGCCGAGCTCGCCGCGATCACCGCTCCGGAGAGGTAGTTCGCAGTACATTAGGGGCGTGTTCCGCACGCCCCAGGTCGACGACCTCAACGTAACGAGCCAGGTCCGGCTCGTTTCGCCCGAGGCGCTGCACGACGAGCTGCCGCTGTCGCAGGCCGCGCGCCGCACGGTGCTCGCCGGCCGCGACACCCTCAAGCGCATCCTCGAGCGCGCCGACCCGCGCCTGTTCCTGGTGGTCGGTCCGTGCTCGATCCACGACCCGGCGGCGGCGCTCGACTACGGCCGCCGCCTCGCCGAGCTCGCGCGCGAGCTCGAGGACACCTTCTTCCTCGTGATGCGCGTCTACTTCGAGAAGCCGCGCACCACGGTGGGCTGGAAGGGGCTGATCAACGACCCCGACCTGGACGACTCCTTTCATATAGAGAAGGGCCTGCGCATCGCGAGGAAGCTCCTCCTCGACCTGAACGAGCTCGGCCTGCCCTGCGGCACCGAGGCGCTCGACCCGATCACGCCCCAGTACATCGCCGACCTCATCTCCTGGAGCGCGATCGGCGCGCGCACCACCGAGAGCCAGACCCACCGCGAGATGGCGAGCGGCCTGTCGATGCCGGTCGGCATCAAGAACGGCACCGACGGCAACCGCGCGATCGCCATCAACGCGCTCGTCTCGGTCTCCAAGCCGCACGCCTTCCTCGGCATCGACCCCGAGGGGCGCTGCGCGCTCACCTACACGCGGGGCAACCGGCACGCCCACATCGTCCTGCGCGGCGGCACGGCACCGAACTACGACACCGTTTCTGTCGCCTTGACCGAGGAAGAATTGAAGAAGGCGGGGCTGCCCGGCACCATCATGGTCGACTGCTCGCACGGCAACTCGGGCAAAGACCCCGCGCGCCAGCCGCTGGTGTTCGGCGACGTGATCCACCAGATCGTCGAGGGCAACCGCTCGATCGTCGGCGCGATGATCGAATCCAACCTCGAGTGGGGCAGCCAGCCCCTCGCCGAGCGCGCGCAGCTCCGCTACGGCGTCTCCATCACCGACGCCTGCATCGACTGGCCCGCAACCGAGAAAGCACTGCGCGAGGCTCGCGGAAAGCTAAAGGCGCTACATGGGAAATGATCGCACACCCTTCGACAGCATCGAAGGCTCCCTCGAGTACACCGCCTTGCTGCGCGATGCGATCGAGACCAGCAAGAGATCCGTCGAAGCCCAGGCGGTCGCCGCCCAAAGCGAAGGCGCCGCGCGGCGCCTGGAAGCGCTCCAGCTCGTCGCCTACAAGCTCGAGCGCCTCGCCTGGCACATCGACGGCAGCCGCCGGCTCCTCAACGACTTGCGGACGCTTCGGCGCCTGCTGCTCGGAGAGCGACCGCAAAGAAGAAGCTGACGCACGGAGGAGAAGCCATGGCCAAGCTCACGCTCTACTACGCCACCAACCGCAAGCACGAAGGCAAGAACCGCTGGCGTCCCGACGCGTACGGCACGAAGTTCAGCGACGACGGGATGGAGAACCTGCGCTTCGGCTTCGTGACCGTCGACGCCGACGACAAGAGGATCGAAGGCTTCCTGAACAAGGACATGGAGGACTGCGGCACCGGCGACGGGGAGGGCCTCGGCGGCTACCTCGCGAAGTGCGCCGAGTCCGCCCGCATCGAGGCCTACCGGGAGAGCCTCAGCAAGGACATCGCCGAGGCGGCGCAGAAGGACGTGAAGCTCGGCTCGAAGGCGATGTTCGCCGACCTGATGTCGGACATGGAGAAGGCGAGCGACGCGCTGATCTATATCCACGGGTTCAACGTCTCCTGGCACAGCGCGGTGGGCTCCGCGCTCGCGCTGCAGACGATGCTGCGGCGCGCGAAGACGGGCGATCCGTCGCAGAGCATCGTGGTCGTGCTGTTCACCTGGCCCTCCGACGGCATGGCGCTGCCGTGGGCGTCGTACAAGTCGGATCGTTCCGAAGCTGCCGGATCGGGCGCGGCGGTCGGGCGCGCGTTCCTCAAGGCGCGCGATTTCCTCGCCGACCTGCGCGACCGCGCGAAGAAGGGAGGCCGCGAGCTCTGCGGCCAGGACCTGCACCTGCTGTGCCACTCGATGGGCAACTACCTGCTGCAAAACGCGCTCACGCGGCTGTACGATCACACCCCCGGCGACGCGCTGCCGCGCCTGTTCGAGCACGTCTTCCTGTGCGCGGCCGACGTCGACGACACCTCGCTCGAGACCGACCAGCCGCTCGGCCGGATCAACCAGATCTCGCGCAACGTCACGATCTACCACAATCGCCAGGACACGGCGCTGGTCGTGTCGGACTACACCAAGGGCAACCCGGAGCGCCTCGGCGGGGCGGGCGCGGCGCATCCGGCGCTGCTGCACAACAAGGTCCACCAGGTCGACTGCACGCCGGTCGTGCACGGCATCGTCGAGCACAGCTACTACCTCGCCGGCAACGTGAACGCGGACATTCGTGCGAGCATCGACGGCCGGGAGCAGGGCGACCCCGAGCGCCGGCGCGAGCCGAGCGACACGCTGAGCAACGTTTGGGTCATGAAGAAGGAAGGCTGAGCCGGCCGCAGCAGCGCGCTGGCCGGCGTGCAGGCGGCGCTCAGAACCTGATCGGCCTGCGGTCGTCGAGCTGCTTCAGCGTCGTGCAAAACATCCGGTCGTGCAGGTACTTCGGCTCGTAGCAGCGCACGTCGTAGTGCACCCAGGTGGGCGCGATGTGCGGGGGCTCGAGCGCCTTGCGGTTGGCCGCGTCCCAGCCGACCTGGGCGCGCGCCTTCGCGACCAGCACGCGGCGGATGGCGTTGCACTTGCGCATGTCGTCGCGCTCGCTCTCGCCCCGGCCGAGCGGCACGTCGAGGTCGATCGCCTTGCCGTGGTGGTTGGTGCTGCTGCGCCCATGCTGCTTGTTGCTCTCGCCGCAGCGGTAGCCCGAGGACACGACGAACCTGTGCTGCGGCAGGTAGAAGAAGGCGGCGCGCACCGCCCAGAGCAGCATGCGGTGCACCCCGGGGTACTCGTAGAGGTGGAAGGCTTCCACCTTCGGCCTGCCGGGAACGTAGTCGCCCTTGAAGCGGCCCCGGCCGAAGCCCTTGCACTTGCCGCACGGGCACTTGAGCGCCCGGAAGTCGATCGGGAAGCGCCGCGCGAAGGCGTCGATCGCGCGCATCGTGGCGCGGTCCACGATGCCGGTGGGCGTGATCTTCATGACGTCCCGCTGGAAGGTCACCACCTGCCGCTCGGTGCCCGCGCCGAAGTCGCCGTCGGGCACGCTGCCGCGGAAGCCCGCGAGGCGGATCTGCAGCTCCTCGACGTCGGGGCCTTCGCAGCCGCGCTTGATCTCGCGCGTGCCGTAGGCGAAGTCCATGGCGGGTCAAGCGCGCAAGTTGCTGGCGACGAGCAGGGCGAGGACGAGGGAGGCGACGCGGCCTTCGATGGAGTCGTTGCGGTTCGCGAGCACGATCGGGATGCGGGCGCCGAGGACCACGCCGCCCGACACGGCGTCGGCGAGGTGCTCGAGCTGCTTCGCGAGCATGTTGCCGGCCTCGAGGTCGGGGGCGATGAGGATGTCGGCCTGGCCGGCGACGGCGGACTTGAGGTGGGCGCTGCGCGCGGCGGTGATGGATACGGCGTTGTCGAAGCCGAGCGGGCCGTCGAGCACCGCGCCGCTGATCTGGCCGCGGTCGGCCATCTTGCACAGCGCGGCCGCGTCGAGCGTGGCGCGCATCTTCGGCGTCACGGTGTCGATGCCGGCGAGGATCGCGACCTTGGGCTCGGGGACGCCCATGATGTGGGCGAAGTCGATCGCGTTCTGCACGATGTCGATCTTGTCCTCGAGCGTGGGCTCGATGTTGACCATCATGTCGCTGATCACGAACGGGCGCGGGTAGCTCGGCACGTCCATGTAGAGCACGTGCGAGAGGCGCCGCACGCTGCGCAGGCCGTTCGGGCCGACGAGCGGCATCAGGAATTCGTGGGTGGGAATGCCGCCCTGCACCAGGATCCCGGCTTCGCCGGAGCGCGCCATCTCGAGCGCGCGCGAAAGCGCCGCGCGCGAGTGGGGCGCGTCGATGATGCGGCAGAGCTTGAGGTCGATCTTGCTCTGCTCGGCGAGCGCGCGCATCTCTTTCTCGGGGCCGACCAGCACCGGGCGCAGGATTCCGGTGTCGCGCGCCACCGCGGCGCTCTGCAGCGATTCGGGGTGGATCGGGTGGGCGAACACCGCGGTCGCGGGCGACAGGCCCTTGGCGCGGCCGACGAGCTTCTGGTAGCGGCCCCAGCGGTCGGAGATCGTCACCTCGGGCAGCTCGACGCGCTCGCGCTTGATCTTCTCGACGGGCGCGAGCACCTCGGCCTCGCCCGCGATCACCTTGAGGCCGTCCTGGTTGGTGCACAGGCAGTCGAACACCATGTGCTTGTTGTGGTCGAACTTCTGCTTGCAGGTGATCTTGATGGTGATGGTGTCGCCGACCTTCACCGGCCGCGAGAAGCGCAGCGTCTGGCTGACGTAGATCGTGCCCGGGCCGGGGAACTCGGTGCCCAGGACGGTGGAAATCAGCGATCCGCCCCACATGCCGTGCGCGATCACCTCCTGGAACAGCGAGGAGTGCGCGTACTCGGGGTCGACGTGCGCCGGGTTGACGTCGCCCGACATGATGGCGAACAGCTGGATGTCCTCGGGGCGCAGGGTGCGCGTCAGGGTGGCGCTGTCGCCGACCTTGATCTCGTCGTAGGTTCGATTCTCGATGAACTCGGCGGCCATGGTGGATGCGATCATAGCGGCTCGTGTTCCGCTTCGCCCAGCCGATCCGCTTTTCGCATTGCGACCCCGCCGGGGTGCTCTATTTCCCGCATGTCTTCGACTTCGTCAACGCGGCGATGGAGGACTGGTTCGCCGGGCGGCTCGGGCTGCCGTTTCACGTCCTGCACCTCGAGCAGCGGCGGGGCAACCCGGTGGTGCGCACGCACTGCGAATTCGTCACCCCTTGCCGCTTCGGGGAGACGCTGGAGCTCGACCTGGAGCCCGCGATCGTCGGCAGGAGCTCGATCGAGACGCGCATCTCGGGCACGGTCGCCGGCGCGCCGCGCTTTCGCGTGCGGCACAAGACCGCGATGATGTCCATGGAAACGATGCGGGCAATCCCGCTGCCGGACGAGGTGCGCGCCCGGGCGAACGCGGAATTGCGGGAACACGACAAGACCACCTTCGGGCATATCCCCGGAACTCCTGTACCCCGAAACGCGTTCCGTTCGCGGCAGCTCGTGCGCTACGCGCATTGCGACCCGGGCGAGCGGGTGTACTTCGCGCGCTTCTTCGACATGTTCAACGCGGTGCTCGAGGACTGGTTCGCCGAGGGCCTGGGCTGCCCGTGGGGCACCGAGCTCATGGTGCCGCCGCGCGACCTGCGCGCGCCCTCGCTCCTGATCGATGCGGAATTCCTGCGCGCCTGCGTGCTCGGCGAGACGCTCGAGTTCGACCTCTGCGTGAAGCGCCTGGGGAGGAGCTCGTTCGACCTCGCGCTCTCGGGCGCGGTGAACGGCGAGCCGCGGCTGCGCGCCGCCTGGAAGCTCTGCATGATCTCGTTCGCGTCGATGAAAGCGGTCCCGATCCCCGAGGACCTGCGCGCCGGGATGCAGCGGTTCTTGGCTGCGGCCTAGGCCCCCACACCGGCGAGCGGCTCGGAGCGTCAACGACTTAAGCCCAGGATTGCGGCTGCCGCCCGCTCCGCCAATCCTCAAGCAGTTGCCCACGCAACGTCGCCGCACCAAGCCGTGCGGCCGTCCCGACCGAATCCGGACCGAACGTCGACGTTTCGCCAACGACTTGCGCGAGCGTGGCTCTTAGGCTGCGAGGCCATGGAGCACTTCATGCCGGGTATGGCTTCGCTGGTGGTCCGTCTGGACGACGGCAAAAGGGTTGCCATCGTGCAGCCCGGCTGGCAGGGCCTGCGAGCCGGCGATCGCGTGCGGGTGCTGATCGGGGCGAAGGCCTCGCGCGTGGAGCGCGGCTAAGGCCGTTCGCTCGACGCGCTACACGCGTAGCTGGCCGCCTCGCTCATCTCGTCGTTCGCCAGCCGCCGTGAAAGGTCCGTGAGGAACGTGGCGAGGCGCACTTCCGCCCGCATTGTCGACCTTCCGTCCGCCTTGACCGGCGCTTGTCCGAAAGAAGGCCAAATGGCGACCCAATTTCCACGCTTCGCTTACGACTTCGGGATGACCCGCCACTACGCTGTCTCGCATGAACGTATTCGCCAAAGTGGCGCTGGTGACGAGCAGCCTTCTCGCCATCGCGCTGTTCTCGAGCAACAGCTTCGCCACCGGAACAGAGCTCGGGCTCGTCCTCGGTCGCTCGACCAAGTCGCAGGAGGCAGACGTTGTCCGGTTCACCTACCGCCGTCTGCTCTCCGAGTCCAGCGAATGGTGGATGCCGAGCGCCATCCAGCTCGGCGCGAGCATCTGGCGCGTCCCGGATCTCGCCGGCACGACGCAGCGCTACGACATCAATGCGACGCCCGTCTGGCGCCTAGAGAAGTCCTGGGGCTACGTCGAAGGCGGCATCGGCGCCTACCTGCTGTCGAAAACCATTAACACCGACGAGTACCACCTGCCGTCCTCGTTCGAGTTCGGCTCGCACATCGGCGTCGGCATGCGCGTCGGCGAGAACGGCCGCATCGGCGTCGCCTTCCAGCACCTGTCCAACGCGGGGTTGAAGCAGCCGAACGGCGGCATCAACTTCATCGAGCTGACCGGCAGCATCCAGTTCTAGCGGCGGGCCGGCGGCAAGACCGCCACTAGGTTCGCCCACATTCCCTCTGCGGCTTGAAGGCGCTTGATTGGTCCTAACCCTTGTCAGGCGGTTGAAATAAAGGACGGGCGATTTGGGCGCTATTTCAAAAATGATGTATATTGTGAAACAAGGCGCGGATTAGAACACCTTGAAACTCAGATCACTGAAATAACGGGCTCCAAGGAACCACGTTATTTCACACGATATAGGGACGACTGAAATATGGAAGTAATGCTGTCTCGGGCAGGAAAAACAGTCGCTCAAGCGAGCGGCTACCTCGCCTACGTCCCAGCTTCCCTGCCGCC
Organism: Burkholderiales bacterium; assembly: GCA_035454645.1. Taxonomy (GTDB): domain Bacteria; phylum Pseudomonadota; class Gammaproteobacteria; order Burkholderiales; family SG8-39; genus SCGC-AG-212-J23. The sequence continues at coordinate 2,778 of DATIGR010000086.1, read as the reverse complement.
GGACCCACCCGTCGACATGGACACCGCCACGGTCGACTTGCTTTCAAGAGCTGACCAAGCGGTCGGAAAGCTTGACGGCATAGCGTCGCTGCTTCCGAACCCTGATCTCTTTGTCGGCATGTACGTGCGGAAAGAGGCGCTACTCAGCTCGCAAATCGAAGGCATTGAATCGACGCTCGACGAGGTGATTCGGTTCGAGGAAGGCGACGAACCCACTGAAGGTAAGCGCCTCCATGACACTGCAGAAGTGGTCAACTACGTGCGGGCGCTCAATTACGGAATCAAACGTCTTGCCGAGCTGCCACTTTCACTTCGTCTGATCCGTGAAATCCATGCGGAGCTCATGCGCGGCGTACGCGGACAAGGCAAGGCGCCCGGCGAGTTTCGCGTTACGCAAAACTGGATCGGCGCTCAAAGCGTCAACCTCTCAAACGCGACATTCGTTCCTCCACCCGTTCCTGAAATGACGGAAGCCCTCGATAATTTCGAAAAATTCCTCCACGCTCGACGCGAGCGTGCGGACCGGACACACTATCCCGTCCTAGTCGAATGCGGACTCGCGCACGCGCAATTTGAGACTATCCATCCGTTTCTCGATGGCAACGGCCGGGTGGGGCGATTGCTTATTGCTCTTCTGCTCCACGAACGGGGTGTGCTTTCGCGGCCGTTGCTCTACATCAGCCTCTACCTAAAGGCGAACCGACTCGAGTATTACGATCGACTCACGGCTGTGCGCAAGACCGGCGATTGGGAAGGGTGGACCCGGTTTTTTCTGAAGGGTGTCGAACAGACAGGCCTCGAGGCGGTGGACAGCGCACGAAAAGTCATCGCGTTTCGCGAGGAGGCGTTGAGTACAGCCAGCGGTCTGGGGTCCAACGAGCTAAAGCTGCTGGAGTTCCTGTTCGGTCACCCTCTCACCGATATTCAGACCGCGCAGAAACGACTCGGGGTCGCGTATAACACCGCCGCAGCCGCTATCACGAAACTCGAAAAGGCCGGCTTTCTCAGGGAAACCACTGGCGCGAAAAGAAATCGCGTCTTTCGATTCGCTGCGTACCTTGATCTCTTCGATACGACGGCAGCGGATGCGCCCCGCTAGAGGAACGGCGCCGCCCGAACCAGCAGCTCCTCTAGCCCGGGCTCCTGCGGGTTGCGCGGCTTGCCGGGGTGGATGATGGCGACCTGGCAGCTTTCCGCCGCCTCCACCAGCTCGCGGTACGTCCCGGCGTCGGGGTCGGCGATGTAGGCCTGCTTGTTCGCGTCGTACTTGAACATGCGGTCGTTGATCTTCACGCATTCCTCGCATGTCGAGCACTTCGGGGTCTCGATATAGGGATCGTCGCCCTTGGGCTTGGGCGCCTCGGCCGCCGGCGCCGGCGCGGGGGCAGGGGCAGGCTTTTCTTCCGCTGGAGGTGGTTTGATTTCAGCCTTCTTGACCACGCGCTGCTGCAGGCTGCGCCAGAACTCGAGCGAGCGGTGGGCCTCACCCACCAGCTCATCGGCGACGATCGCCCGGTGCAGGACGTCCTTACCGTCCGCCACCACGATGTAGGGCACGTTCTCCGGCGCGGCCGCGGACAGGGGCACGGGCGCGAACCAGCCGGCGTAGCGCCCGTCGCAGGCGACGAAATCGGCGAAGCTGAAGGCGATCTTCTCCCGCACCCGCTGGTGCGACGCGTCTTCGTACATCAGGTCATGGACGGCATGATCCTGCTCGGGCTGCGGGTTGCCGCAGAGCGAGAAGCGCTCGGCGCTTTCGGCCGAGGGGTCGTAGCAGAAGGCGGGGAAGGCGCGCGACTCGGCGGCCGCCGCGGCGACGAGATAGGGCCGAAGCTCGGTCTCGCCGCCGGCGCCGGAATAGACACTGAAGAGTGCGGCGCCGGGAAACTCGAGGCCCTTCAGAAGCGGGTTTCGCAGCTCGTACAGCTGCGACGCGCAGCATTGAAGCAGGTACACGTCGGGCAGGCCGAGCGCCATGCCGGCGAGGGCATGGGCGCGCAGGCCAAAGCCCGGGCGGCCGACCGGCGAGCGGCTCAGGATGTCGTCGAACTGGACCAGCACCTTGACCGGCGCGCCGAGCGCGAGGATCTCGGCGAGCTGCGGGTCCTGCGTGGCGCCGTCGAGCCGCACCAGCATGCCGGGGAAGTCCGCCAGGCCTTCCTCGGCGAGCAGCGTGGAGCCGGCGATGGCGAAGAAGGCGTCGTGGCGCTCCTCGGCGTATTCGCCCGCGGCCTCGAGACGCGCGGCGGCGATCGCCTTGGAGAGCGCGATCAGGTGCGGCAGGCGCGCGCGGTACGCGGCGAGCGCCTCGACGCAGCTCGCGTAGACGAACGGGCCGAAGTCCAGGGTGCGCAGCGCGCCGAGGAGCGAGGCGATGCGGCGCCTGCGGCTCTCGGCCATCGGGCGCTCGGGCAGCGCGCGCTTGAGCAGCCCCGCGAGCGCGCCGAAGTCGATGCCCGCGTCGCGGCCGCCGAAGGAGGCGCGCAGGCGCTCGCCGCTGCGCGCTTGGTCGGAGCGCGCGTAGTCGGCCGCCAGGATCTCCGAGAGCCGCGCGACCAGCGCGTCGATGCGCTCGCGCAGCGCTTTCGCGCGCCTTTCCTGCAGCGCGCGCCAGAGGTGCTCGACCAGGCGCCCCGGCAGCTTTGCATCGCAGTGAGCGAGCTCGCCGTCGGCCGACAGGGTTACCGGGCCGTTCCAGATACTTGAAGACGAACTGCGAATGTCCCGCTCGCACTTAAGCGCCTGCGCGTGGGTCTTTTCGTCCTTGCCTTCAAGGGC
>DATIGR010000085.1:0-7743 GCA_035454645.1 Burkholderiales bacterium | reverse complement strand
CAAGATCATCCTGCCCGAGCCCCAGGCGCTGCTGACCCCGGCCTCCAAGATGCCCGGCCTGGATGGGCAGAAGATGTCCAAGTCCTACGGCAACACCATCGCGCTGCGCGAGGAACCCGAATCGGTGGCGAAGAAGGTGCGGGCGATGCCCACCGACCCGGCGCGCGTCAAGCGCACCGACCCCGGCAATCCGGACAAGTGCCCGGTCTGGGAGCTGCACAAGGTGTACTCCGACGCGGCGCGCAAGGATTGGGTGGTGAAGGGCTGTACCACCGCGGGCATCGGGTGCCTGGAATGCAAGCAGCCGGTCATCGAGGCGATCAATCTCGAGCTTGCGCCGATGCGCGTCCGGGCGCAGCCTTACCTGGATGATCCCGCGCTGGTGAAGAACATCATCGCCGACGGCTGCGAGAAGGCGAAGCGCCTGGCCGGCGAGACCATGCGCGACGTGCGCGAAGCCATGGGGCTGAGCTACGCATGATTTCGGCCAAGGTCTACGGCGAACCCGTCATCGAGCTGCCGCACGACCTGTACATTCCGCCCGACGCGCTCGAGGTGGTGCTCGAGGCGTTCGAGGGCCCGCTCGACCTGCTGCTCTATCTCATCCGCAAGGAGAATCTCGACATCCTCGACATCCCGATGGCGCCGCTCACGCGCCAGTACCTCGAGTACGTCGAGATGATGCGCTCCACCAACCTCGAGCTCGCCGCGGAGTACCTCGTCATGGCCGCGATGCTGATGGAGATCAAGTCGCGCCTGCTGCTGCCGCGGCCGCCGGCCGCCGAGCCCGCCGAGGACGACCCGCGCGCCGAGCTGGTGCGGCGCCTGCTCGAGTACGAGCGCATGAAGAAGGCGGCGCAAGGCCTCGACGAGCTGCCGCAGGTCGGCCGCGACGTGATCGCCATCTCGGTGTGGATCGAGAAGCAGCTGTCGCAGCGCCTTCCTGACGTCGATGCAAGGGATCTGGCGGAAGCGTGGCGCGGCCTGCTGCATCGCGCACGCCTGTCCGCCCATCACCGCGTGACGCGCGAGGAGCTCTCGGTGCGCGCGCACATGAGCTCGATCCTGCGGGCGTTGAAAGAACGGCGCGTGGTCGAGTTCGGCGAGCTGTTCGAGCCGCAGCGCGGCGTCGCGGTTCTCATCGTCACCTTCCTCGCGCTGCTCGAGCTCGCGCGCGAGCTCCTGGTCGAGATCACGCAGTCTGCTGGCTTCGGCCCGATTTACGTAAAATTGGCGCATGCTCAATCCGCCTGAGGCGAAGCGCATCCTGGAGGCGGCGCTGCTCGCCTCGCAGGAGCCGGTCAGCGCGACCGAGCTCAAACGCCTGTTCGAAGGCGAGCTGGGCGTCGACGCCATCCGCAAGCTCCTCGCCGAGCTCGCCGAGGAATGGCGCGGCCGGGCGGTCGAGCTGGTGAGCCTGTCGAGCGGCTGGCGTTTCCAGACCCGCGCCGAGTTCCAGCCGTATCTCGAGCGGCTGTTCCCGGAGCGCTCGCCGCGCTATTCACGCGCCGTGATGGAGACGCTCGCGATCATCGCCTACCGGCAGCCGGTCACCCGCGGCGACATCGAGGACGTGCGCGGGGTCGGCGTGTCCACGCCGATCATCCAGGCGCTCGAGGCGCGCGGCTGGATCGACGTCGTCGGCCACCGCGAAACCCCTGGCCGGCCGGCGCTTTACGCCACCACCAGCAAGTTCCTCGACGACCTGGGGCTGCGCTCGCTCGAGGAGCTGCCGCCGCTCGAGGAGATCGCCACGACCCTGGAGCTCGAGGTCGTTTCCACTGGCGAAGCCGCGGTCCACGAACCCGAAGAGCAGCACTCCGCCCCCGCCACCGGCACCGACGGCTGAGCGGATCCAGAAGCTGCTCGCCGCCGCCGGGCTCGGCTCGCGGCGCGAGATCGAAGGCTGGATTTGCGCCGGCCGGATCAGCGTCAACGGCCGCCTCGCCAAGCTCGGTGACCGCGCGAGCGCTTCCGATTCCATACTGCTGGACGGCAGGCCCGTGGCGGTGACGACGCAGCCCGGTGCGCGCGTCCTGCTGTATCACAAGCCGCTCGGCGAGCTCGTCACGCGGAGCGACCCGCAGGGCAGGCCGACGGTGTTCTCGAGCCTGCCGCCCGGACGCTGGATCGCGGTCGGCCGGCTCGACCTGAACAGCTCCGGACTGCTGCTCTTCACGGACTCCGGCGAGCTGGCAAACCGCCTGATGCACCCCAGATACGGCCTTGAGCGCGAATACTCGGCCCGGATTCGCGGCGCTCTGACCGCCGCCGAGGAGCAGCGTCTTCTCCAGGGCATACCGCTCGACGGTATGCCCGCCCGCTTCGAAAGCATTCGCAGCGAACGAGAAGGCAAAGGCACCAACCGCTGGTACCGGCTCGTCCTGAAGGAGGGGCGCAACCGCGAGGTGCGACGGCTGTTCGAGGCGCTCGGTCACCCGGTCAGCCGACTCGTCCGAGTTCGATACGGGCCGCTCGAGCTGCCTCCGGATCTGCCTCCCGGAAGCTGGCGAGAGCTGCCAAATCCGGCTATACTTCAAAGGCTTTAGACAGTGGTGTAAGGAATGGGCTGCGGGCCCATTTTTTGTTTGAGCCTCGAAAAAGTGATCGAGCCGGCGCTGACCGGCCTGGGTTTCGAGCTGGTCGACGTGCAGGCGTCGAACGGCGGGCGCATGCTGCGCCTCTTCATCGACAAGCCCGGCGGCGTAACGGTGGACGACTGCGCGGCGGTCAGCCGGCACCTTACGCGGGTGCTGGCCGTCGAGGGAATCGATTACGAGCGGCTGGAAGTGTCCTCGCCGGGCCTCGACCGGCCGCTGCGCAAGGGGGCGGACTTCGCGCGCTTCGCCGGGCGCAAGGCCGAGGTGCGGATGCGCTCGCCGGACGCCTCGGGTCGGCGGCGCTTCGTCGGGGTGCTGCGCGGCGCCGAAGCGGGGCGCGTGCAGCTCGAGCTCGACGGGCAGACCGTCGGGCTCGAGCTGGAGAACGTGGAGCGGGCGCGGCTGGTGCCCGAACGGCAAGAGAGAGGGTGAATGAGTTTCGGTAGAGAACTGCTGCTGCAGGCCGACGCGCTGGCGCGCGAGAAGAACGTGACGCGCGACATCGTGTTCTCGGCGCTCGAGCTCGCGCTCGCCTCGGCCCTGAAGAAGCGCTATCTCGAGGACGTCGACGTGCGGGTCGCAATCGACCGCAATACCGGCAACTACAACGCCTTCCGGCGCTGGAAGATCGTGCCCGACGGCGCGGTCGAGATCGCGGCGCAGCAGATCCCGGTGTCCGAGGCGGCCAAGAAGAACCCGGCGGCCAAGGCCGAGGAGTTCATCGAGGAGCCGATCGAGCCGATCGATCCGCGGCGCATCGGCGCGCAGACCGCGAAGCAGGTGCTGCTGCAGCGCATCCGCGACGCCGAGCGCGAGCAGATCCTGAACGACTTCCTGTCGCGCGGCGACGAGCTCGTCACCGGCACGGTCAAGCGCATGGAGCGCGGCAACGCGGTGATCGAGTCCGGGCGCCTGGAGGCGCTGCTGCCGCGCGAGCACATGATCCCGAAGGAAAATCTGCGCGTCGGCGACCGCGTGCGCGCCTGGGTGATGAAGATCGACCGCCAGGCGCGCGGCCCGCAGCTCATCCTGTCGCGCACCGCGCCGCAGTTCATCATGAAGCTGTTCGAGCTCGAGGTGCCCGAGATCGAGGAAGGGCTGCTCGAGATCAAGTCGGCGGCGCGCGATCCCGGGGTGCGCGCCAAGATCGCGGTGTTCACCAACGACAAGAGAATCGATCCGATCGGCACGTGTGTCGGAATGCGAGGTTCTCGCGTCCAGGCCGTCACGCAGGAGCTCGCCGGCGAGCGCGTCGACATCGTGCTCTGGTCGGCCGATCCGGCGCAGTTCGTGATCGGCGCCCTGGCGCCTGCGGAAGTCAGCTCGATTGTCGTGGATGAGGAAAAACATGCCATGGACGTGGTGGTCGACGAGGAGAACCTCGCGGTGGCCATCGGCCGCAGCGGGCAGAACGTGCGCCTCGCCTCGGAGCTCACCGGCTGGCAGATCAACCTCATGACCGAGGAGGAGTCCACCAAGAAGCAGCAGGAGGAAAGCGGGCGCATCAAGAGCCATTTCATGGAGAGGCTCGACGTCGACGAGGAAGTCGCCAACATCCTGATCGAGGAAGGCTTCTCGACGCTGGAGGAGATCGCCTACGTGCCGATCAACGAGCTGAACGAGATCGAGGCGTTCGACCAGGACACGGTCAACGAGCTGCGCACCCGCGCGCGCAACGCGCTGCTCGTCGCCGCGATCGCCAACGAGGAGAAGGTCGAGGGCGTGGACCCCGAGCTTCTCAAGCTCGAGGGCATGACCACCCAGCTCGCCGCCAAGCTGGCGGAGAACGCGATCAAGACGCGCGACGACCTCGCCGACCTGGCGGTCGACGAGCTTTCGGAAATGACGGGGATGGAGACCGAGGCTGCCAAGAAGCTGATCATGGCGGCGCGCGCGCACTGGTTCGACGAGAAACCCAAGGAGGCGGCGTAAGTGGCGCAGACGAGCGTAGCGCAGTTCGCGAGCGAGCTTAAGGTCCCGCCTTCGGTCCTGCTCGAGCAGCTGCGCGCCGCGGGCGTGGAGAAGAAGGCGCCCGAGGACTCGCTCACCGAGCAGGACAAGTCGCGCCTGCTCGAGCACCTGCGCAAGATGCACGGCTCGGCCGAGCAGAAGAACAAGATCACGCTCACCCGCAAGCACACGAGCGAGATCAAGAAGACCGACGCGACCGGCAAGTACCGCACGGTGCAGGTGGAGGTGCGGAAGAAGCGCGTCTTCGTCAAGCGCGACCCGGCCGAGGTCGCCGCCCAGGCCGTGGCCGCCGAGGCGCCCCCGCCGCCGCCCGCGATGGTCGACTCCAGGGAAATCGAACTGAGGGAAGAAGAGGCGAGAAGGCAGCAGCACCTCGCCGAAGTCCAGGCCGCGGAGCTCAAGGCAAAGCAGGAGCGCGAGCGCAAGGAGGCCGAGCAGAAGCTCGCCGAGCAGCAGAAGGCCGCCCAAGCGGCGCCGGCGGCGCCCACGACCCTGCACGCCCCGAAGCCGGCAGCCGAAGCGAAGACGGAGAAGAAGCCGAAGAAAGCCAAGCCCACCACGGTGCTGCGCGACGACTCGGTGCGCCGGCGCCAGATCAAGACCCGTGGCGACTCGGGCGGCGGCGTCGGCGGCTGGCATGCGCGCGGCGGCGGCCGCCATCGGCCCCCCTCGGGCGCCAGCGACCAGACAACGTTTGCCCAGCCCACCGAGCCGCTGGTGCGGGAGGTCGCGGTGCCGGAGACGATCACCGTCGGCGAGCTCGCCCACCGCATGTCGGTCAAGGCCGCCGAGGTGATCAAGGCGTTGATGAAACTCGGCACCATGGCGACGATCAACCAGGTGCTGGATCAGGAGACCGCGATCATCCTGGTCGAGGAAATGGGCCACAAGGCCAAGGCGGCGAAACTCGATGACCCCGAGGCCTACCTCACCGAGACCGAGGAGCACGCGGCCGCCGAGGTGAAGCCGCGCCCGCCGGTCGTCACGGTGATGGGCCACGTCGACCACGGCAAGACTTCGCTGCTCGACTACATCCGCCGCACCAAAGTGGCGGCAGGCGAGGCGGGCGGCATTACGCAGCACATCGGCGCCTATCACGTCGAGACCCCGCGCGGCGTCGTCACGTTCCTCGATACGCCGGGCCATGAGGCGTTTACTGCCATGCGCGCGCGCGGCGCCAAGGCGACCGACATCGTGGTGCTGGTCGTCGCTGCGGACGACGGCGTCATGCCGCAAACGGTCGAGGCGATCAACCACGCCAAGGCGGCGAGCGTGCCCCTGGTCGTGGCGATGAACAAGATCGACAAGCACGAGGCAAACCCCGAGAAGGTCAAGCAGGAGCTGCTCGCGCACGGCGTCGTGCCCGAGGAGTACGGCGGCGACTCTCCGGTGGTTGCGGTCTCGGCGAAGACCGGCACGGGGGTCGACGGCCGGCTCGCGCCGGTGCTGCTGCAGGCCGAGGTGCTGGAGCTCAAGGCGCCGACCGACGCGCCCGCCAAGGGCGTCGTGATCGAGGCGCGCCTCGACAAGGGCCGCGGCCCGGTCGCCACGCTGCTCGTGCAGTCGGGGACCCTGCGCCGCGGCGACATCGTGCTGACCGGCGCGGTCTACGGCCGGGTGCGCGCGATGATCGACGAAAACGGCAAGTCGGTGCAGGAGGCCGGGCCGTCGATTCCGGTCGAAGTCCAGGGGCTGTCGGAAGTGCCGACCGCGGGCGAGGAAATGACGGTCATCGCGGATGAGCGCAAGGCACGCGAGATCGCGCTCTTCCGGCAGGGCAAGTTCCGCGACGTCAAGTTCGCCAAGCAGCACGCGACCAAGCTCGAGAACATGTTCGGGCAGATGGCCGACGGCGAGAAGAAGGTGCTGACGCTGGTCATCAAGGCCGACGTCCAGGGCTCGCAGGAGGCGCTGGTGCATGCGCTGACGCGCCTCGCGACGGAGGAGGTCAAGGTCACGGTGGTGCACGCGGGCGTCGGCGCCATCACCGAATCGGACGTGAACCTGGCGATGGCCGCGCGCGCGGTGATCATCGGCTTCAATACCCGCGCCGACGCCACTGCGCGCAAGCTGATCGAGTCCGCGGGCATCCAGGTCCGCTACTACAACATCATTTACGACGCGGTCGAGGAGATCAAGGCCGCCCTGTCGGGGATGCTGGCGCCGGAGCGCAAGGAATCGGTCCTCGGCCTGGTCGAGGTGCGCCAGGTGTTCCGCATCTCGAAGATCGGCACGGTGGCGGGCTGCTACGTGCAGGAGGGCCTGGTGAAGCGCAACGCGCAGGTGCGCGTGCTGCGCGACAACGTGGTCATCCACACCGGCGAGATCGAGTCGCTCAAGCGCTTCAAGGACGACGTGCGCGAGGTCAAGGCGGGCTTCGAGTGCGGCATCTCGCTCAGGAGCTTCTCCGACATCAAGGAGAAGGACCAGTTCGAGGTGTTCGAGGTGCTGGAGGTGGCGAGGACCCTTTGAGGAGAGCCGGGGGCGGCAAATCGGGTCGTCCGCAAAAGCTGGGCGACCTGATCCAGCGCGAGATCTCCGAGCTCTTGCAGCGCGAGCTGCGCGATCCGCGCGTGGGCATGATCACGATCACCGGGGTCGATGTTTCGCCGGACTTTTCCCATGCCAAGGTGTTCTTCACGATCCTGGACACCGCGAAGCTCGAGGAGGCCATGCAGGGCCTGAAGCGGGCGGCCGGGTTCCTGCGCTCGCAGCTCGCAAGGCGCATCAAGCTCTACACCACCCCGGAGCTGCGCTTCGAGTACGACGAGTCGGTGGAGCGCGGTGACCGGCTTTCTCGCCTTATCGATAGCGTGACCAAACGTGATTGATGGCGCACTGCTCCTCGACAAGCCGCTCGGCGTCAGCTCCAACGCGGCGCTGCAGCGCGCGAAGAAGCTCCTCGGCGCGACCAAAGCTGGCCACGCCGGCACGCTCGACCCGCTCGCGTCGGGGCTGCTGGTGACGCTGTTCGGCGAGGCGACCAAGTTCGCCGGCCCGCTGCTCGACGCGGACAAGGAATACCTGGCGACGCTCAAGCTGGGCGAGCGCACGAGCACCGGCGACGCCGAAGGCGACGTCGTCTCGAAGAAGGACATCAATACCGACAACCTGCCTGCCGTGCTCGAGCGCTTCCGCGGCGAGATCGAGCAGGTGCCGCCGATGCACTCGG
>DATIGR010000084.1:0-6724 GCA_035454645.1 Burkholderiales bacterium | reverse complement strand
CAAGTTCTCCGACGGCGAGGTGATGGTCGAGCTGCTCGAGAACGTGCGCGGCAAGGACGTGTTCGTGCTGCAGTCGACCTGCGCGCCGACCAACGACAACCTGATGGAGCTGCTGGTGATGATCGACGCGCTCAAGCGCTCTTCGGCGGCGCGCGTCACCGCGGTGATGCCGTACTTCGGCTACGCGCGCCAGGACCGCCGGCCGCGCTCGGCGCGCGTCGCGATCAGCGCCAAGGTCGTCGCCAATATGCTCGCCTCGGCGGGCGTGGCGCGCGTGCTGACGATGGACCTGCACGCCGACCAGATCCAGGGTTTCTTCGACATCCCGGTGGACAACATCTATGCCGCGCCGGTGCTCCTCGGCGACGTGTGGAAGCAGCGCTACGAGGACCTGATCGTGGTCTCGCCCGACGTCGGCGGCGTGGTGCGCGCCCGCGCGCTCGCCAAGCGCCTGGAGTCGGACCTCGCGATCATCGACAAGCGCCGGCCGCGGGCGAACGTCTCGGAAGTGATGAACGTGATCGGCGAGGTCAAGGACCGCACCTGCGTCATCATGGACGACATGGTGGACACCGCGGGCACGCTGGTGAAGGCCGCGCAGGTGCTGAAACAGGAAGGCGCGACGCGCGTGGTCGCGTACTGCACCCACGCGGTGCTCTCGGGCGGCGCGGTCGAGCGCATCGCGAAATCGGATCTGGACGAGCTCGTCGTGACCGACACCATCCCGCTCGGCGAGGACGCGCGCTCGTGCAGGAAGATCCGCATCCTCACGGTCGCCGGGCTGTTCGCCGAGACCATCCTGCGCATCTACACGGAAGAATCGGTGAGCTCACTTTTCATTGAATAGAAAGCGCATATGGCAATCGAAATCTCGGCGCGCAAGCGCGAAACCCAAGGTACCGGCGCGGCGCGCCGCCTGCGCCGCAAGGGCCTGGTGCCCGGCATCGTCTACGGCGGCGACCAGGGCGCGGTCAACATCGAGCTCGACCACAAGGCCCTGTACCTCAACCTGAGGAACGAGCGCTTCCACGCCTCGATCCTCACGCTCGAGCTGGGCGGCGCGAAGGAGCAGGTGCTGCTGCGCGCCGTGAACATGCATCCGTTCAAGCCGCAGGTGCAGCACGTCGACTTCCAGCGCGTCCTGAAGGACCGCAAGCTCCACATGAAGGTGCCGCTGCACTTCTCGAACGCCGAGAAGTCCCCCGGAGTGAAGGACCAGGGCGGGGTCGTGAGCCACGTGCTGAACGAGCTCGACATCACCTGCTTCCCCGACGACCTGCCGGAGTTCATCGAGGTGGATCTCGGCAATCTTTCGGTGGGCAACTCGATCCACGTGCGCGAGCTGAAGCTGCCGAAGGGCGTCGAGCTCGCGCTGAAGAAGGACGAGGACCCGGTGGTCGCCACGGTCGTCGTGCCGCAGCTCATCACCGAGGAAGAGGAAGCCGCTGCCGCCGCCGCCGCGGTGGCGCCGTCCGAGGTGCCGACCACCGAGCAGGCCGCCGAGCCGAAGGAGGGCGAAGCGCCCGCCGAGGGTGCGGCCAAGGCGGGGGAGAAGCCCGTGGAGAAGGCCGAGAAGCCCGAGAAGCCCGAGAAAAAAGAGAAGAAGTGATCAGGCTGGTCGTAGGCCTGGGGAACCCGGGCAAGGAGTACGAGCGCACGCGCCACAACGCGGGCTTCTGGCTGGTCGAGCGGCTTGCGCAGTCCAAAGGCGTTGTGCTGCGCAAGGATCCCAAGTTCAAGGCTCTGGTGGGCAAGACTGCCGAAGGCGCCTGGCTGCTGCTGCCGCAGTCCTTCATGAACCTGAGCGGGCAGCCGGTGCAGATGCTCGCCGGCTTCTTCAAGATCAAGCCCGAGGAAGTTCTGGTCGTGCACGACGAGCTCGACTTCCCGCCCGGCACCGTGCGGCTCAAGCAGGGCGGTGGCATCGCCGGGCACAACGGCCTGAAGGACATCTCGCAGCGCCTCGCCACGCACGAGTACTGGCGCCTGCGGCTCGGCGTCGGCAAGCCGCCCGCGGGCACCGAGGGTGCCGACTACGTGCTGCAGAAACCCCCGGCCGAGGAGCGCGCCGCGATCGACGCCGCGATCGACAAGTCGCTGGCGCTGCTGCCGCAGATCATCGCGGGAGACATGCAGGCTGCGATGACCAAGCTGCACACCGAAGAGCCGAAGAAGAGCGAACCCGCCAAGAAGGCCGAAGAACCGAAGAAAGAGCCGCCAGCGGAGAAGCCGGGCCTGCTGAAGTCCCTGTTCGGCAGGAAATGAAGTGCGGCATCGTGGGCCTGCCGAACGTCGGCAAGTCCACGCTGTTCAACGCGCTCACCAAGGCCGGGATCGCGGCTGAGAACTACCCCTTCTGCACCCTCGAGCCCAACGTCGGCATCGTGGCGGTGCCCGACACGCGGCTCGAGATCATCGCCGAGATCGCGCAGCCGCAGAAGGTGGTTCCCGCGGTGGTCGAGTTCGTGGACATCGCCGGGCTGGTGAAGGGCGCCTCCGAGGGCGAGGGGCTCGGCAACCAGTTCCTCGCCAACATCCGCGAGACCGATGCCCTCGCGCACGTCGTGCGCTGCTTCGAGGACCCGAACGTGGTGCACGTTGCCGGTGCGATCGACCCGGTCTCGGACATCGAGGTGATCAACACCGAGCTCGCGCTCGCCGACCTCGACTCGGTCGACAAGCAGCTCGCGAAGTACGAGAAGGTCGCGCAGGCGGGCGGGGACAAAGAGGCCCAACGCCTGGTTTCGGTTCTGAAAAAAACAAGAACCGTTCTCAACGAGGGCCGGCCGGCGCGCACGGCGGAGCTCTCCAACGAAGAACGCGCCGTGCTGCGGCCGCTGTTTCTGCTCACCATGAAGCCGGTGCTGTACGTCGCGAACGTCGCCGAGCGCGGCTCGCAGGATTTTCTGAAGCAAGTTGAAGCGTACGCCGCAGAGGAAGGCGCGCCCGTCGTGCCGATCAGCGCGGCGCTGGAAGCGCAGATCGCCGAGCTGCCCGAGGAGGACAAGAAGCCCTTCCTCGACGATCTGGGCATCGACGAGCCCGCGCTCAACCGCGTGATCCGCGCCGCCTACCGCCTGCTCGGCCTGCAGACGTTTTTCACCACCACCGGCGCGAAGGAGGTGCGCGCCTGGACCGTTCCCGCAGGCGCCACCGCGCCGCAAGCGGCGGGCGTGATCCACAGCGATTTCGAGCGCGGCTTCATCCGGGCCGAGGTGGCGTCGTACGATGACTACGTCGCCTGCGGCGGCGAGCAGGGCGCAAGAGAAGCGGGGAAGCTGCGCCTGGAAGGCCGCGACTACCGGGTGCGCGACGGCGACGTGATCCATTTCCGGTTCAACGTATGACCGGGATCAAGTTCGAGCCGGCGAAGGCTTCGGACCTGCCGCGGCTGGTCGAGCTGCTCGGCATCCTGTTCGAGTCCGAGGCCGAGTTCTCCGCCGATGCGGAAAAGCAGCGCGCCGCCCTCCAGGCGATCCTCGCCGATCCTTCCAAGGGAAGAATTTTCGTGGCGCGCGAGGGCCGCCAGGTCGTCGCGATGGCGAGCCTGCTCTATACGATCAGCACCGCCGAGGGCGGCAGGGCGGCGCTGTTCGAGGACCTGGTCACCGCGCCCGAGCACCGCAAGCGCGGCATCGGCGAGGCGCTGCTCAAGCATGTCGTGGCGCAGGCGCGTGCCGAGGGCGTGCTGCGAATCACGCTCCTGACCGACATGCAAAACGAGCGCGCGCAGGCCATGTACCGGAGAGTAGGATTCGCGGGCTCGCCGATGAAGCCGATGCGGCTGAAACTGAAAAAGGAAGCAAAGTGAGATCCGTGTTGCTGATCCTGGCATGCACGCTAAGCGTTCCCGTATACGCGCAGAAGAAAGCCGAGGATCCGCTGCTGAAGCGCGGCCGCTACCTCGTCCAGATCGGCGGCTGCAACGACTGCCATACACCTCACTATCCCGAGAAGGCCGGCAAGGTGCCGGAAGCGCAGTGGCTGACCGGCGATGCGCTGGGTTGGTACGGGCCGTGGGGCACGACCTATCCCACGAACCTGCGCCTGTACATGCAGGACCTGACCGAGGAGCAGTGGATCAAGAAAGCGAAGGCGCTGCAAGCGCGGCCGCCGATGCCGTGGTTCAACGTTACCGCCATGACGACGAGCGACCTGCGCGCGCTCTACCGCTACATCCGCCACCTCGGGCCGGCGGGCAAACCGGCGCCGGCTTACCTGCCGCCGGACAAGACGCCGCCGCAGCCTTACGTCGCGTTTCCCAAGTAGCGCTCGGCGAAGATCTTCCTGAGGGTCGCCGGGAAGGCAATCACCTCCGCGCCGTCGAGGACGCCGCGCGCGCGCATCTCCCGGTGCAGCGCCGGCAGGTTGTAGTGCGGCACCGAGGCGTAGAGGTGGTGCTCGATGTGGTAGTTCACGTGGTGCGGGAAGATCAGCCACTCGAGCCACGCCGGCGCCACGTTGGTGCGCGCCGCGGTGAGCGGAGATGAGAAGTCGGTGGTCGCGCCGTGCTCGGCGATCGCGCGCAGCCGCAGGATCGCCTGCACCACGGTGACGAGCGGCAGCACCCAGAGTACGAGGTACTGCAGCAGATAGCCGCTCCATGCGAACACGAGGAGGAGGAGCACGTGAAAGCCAATGACGGCATTGCGGTCCTGGCGCGCCTCGCGGCTTAGTTTCTCCGACGTGTCATCCAGCGGCCGGAGGGCAATATTGGTCTTGGTGTTCAGCGCCGGCGCGCCGCCGAGGAAGTAGGCGTACGTTTTCCAGGCGGTGAGACCTGACAGATCCTTCAACAGCTTGCGGATCAAGTACCACTTCCCTCTCGGGTAGCCGCCGTGCAGCGCCGTGTCGGGATCGAGCTCGCCGTAGAGGTTGTTGTGATGCAGGCGGTGGATGACCCGGTACGTGCGCATCGACAGCCCCTGCAGCGTGGCGCAAACGCGGCCGGCGAGGTCGTTCAGCCAGCGTTTCTCATACAGAAGATAGTGCGCGGCGTCGTGCGCAATGACGAACAGCGCGTGCTGGCGCGTTCCGATGATCAGCACGCAGGCGAGGAGAACCAGCGGGTTGGGCCAGAAATAGAGTCCGGCGGCAATTGCCGCCGCGAGGACAACCACGTCGTGAAGGATCGCAAGCGTGGCGCGCCACGGCGAGCGGCGCGTGAGGCGCTGGACGACCTCGCGCGGCAGCGCCCTGCGAAAATCGTCCTTGAACTCCTCGCCCTTCACTACTTGTCGATGCCGCCCACGAGGATGTACTTCACTTCCAGGTACTCCTCCAGCCCGTACTTCGAGCCCTCGCGCCCGAGCCCCGACTGCTTCACGCCGCCGAAGGGCGCGATCTCGGTCGAGATGATGCCGACGTTGGCGCCGACGATGCCGGTCTCCATCGCCTCGGCGACCCGGAAGATGCGCCCGACGTCGCGGCTGTAGAAGTAGCCCGAGAGGCCGAACTCGGTGTTGTTGGCGAGCCGGATCACTTCCTCCTCGGTCTTGAAGCGGATGAGCGGCGCGACCGGGCCGAAGGTCTCCTCGTGCGACACCAGCATCTCGGGCGTGACGTTCGTGAGAACCGTGGGCTGGAAGAACAATCCGCCGCGAGGATCTCTTTTCCCTCCCAAGAGAATCTTCGCGCCCTTGCCCACGGCGTCGGCGACGTGCTTCTCGACCTTCTTCATGCCCTGCTCGTCGATCAGCGGGCCGATCACCACCCCGGTCTCGGTGCCGCCGCCGACCTTGAAGCCCTTGACCTTCTCGGCGAGCCTGGCGGCGAAGGCGTCGTAGACGCCGTCCTGCACGTAGATCCGGTTCGCGCACACGCAGGTCTGCCCGGCATTGCGGTACTTGGAGGCGAGCGCGCCCTCGACCGCGGCGTCGAGGTCGGCGTCGTCGAACACGATGAAGGGCGCGTTGCCGCCGAGCTCGAGCGAGAGCTTCTTGATCGTGTCGGCGGACTGGCGCATCAGGATGCGGCCGACCTCGGTCGACCCGGTGAAGGAGAGCTTGCGCACCTTGGGGTTCGCGCACAGCTCCGCGCCGATCATCGGCGCATCGCCGGTAATCACGTTGAATACCCCCCTGGGCATTCCAGCCCGCTCGGCGAGCTCGGCCATGGCGAGCGCCGAGAGCGGGGTCTGCTCGGCGGGCTTGAGCACCACAGTGCAGCCTGCCGCGAGCGCCGGCGCGGCCTTGCGCGTGATCATCGCGTTCGGGAAGTTCCAGGGCGTGATCATGGCCGACACCCCGATCGGCTGCTTGATCACGAGAACGCGCTTGTCCGCCTGGTGCGTCGGGATGACCTCGCCGTAGGCGCGCTTGCCCTCCTCGGCGAACCACTCGATGAACGAGGCGCCGTAGGCGATCTCGCCGCGCGCTTCCGCGAGCGGCTTGCCCTGCTCGGCGGTCAGGATCTGCGCCAGGTCCTCCTGCGCCGCCATCATCAGCTCGAACCACTTGCGCAGGATCGCGCCGCGCTCCTTCGCGGTCTTCGAGCGCCAGGCGGGCCAGGCGCGCTCGGCGGCGTCGATCGCGCGCCGGGTCTCGGGCGCGCCCAGATCCGGCACGCTTGCGAGATGCGCCCCGGTCGCCGGGTTGACCACCGGGAAGGTCTTGCCGTTGCCGGTCCATTCGCCGTCGATGTAGCACTGCGTGCGGAAGAGCTTCAGGTCCTTCAGGGGAAGTGCCGGCAATCCGGCCTGGGCGGGAGCGTTCATGAGGCCTCC
>DATIGR010000083.1:0-12238 GCA_035454645.1 Burkholderiales bacterium | reverse complement strand
ACAACGGCTACGGCTACCAGACCTGGCTCATCGACCCCAGCAAGCGCTACTTCGCGCTGCTCGGCGTGCGCGGCCAGGCGGTGTTCGTCGATCCCGAAACCAAGACCGTGGTGGTGCACACCGCGGTCCATGCCTCGCCGCGCGACCTCGACGCGCGCTCCGAGCAGTTCTCGCTCTTCTACGGCGTGCTTAACTCCCTGAAGCCCCAATCATGACCTTCCTTGCCAAACCGAGACTGCATCACCCGACCCTGCCGAAGAACAAGCTCGGCTACACACGCCGCGACTACGAGGGCAAGGTCAGCACCCTGTGCGCCGGCTGCGGCCACGACTCCATCAGCGCCGCGCTCATCCAGGCCTTCTGGGAGCTCGCGATCGAGCCGCACAAGGTCGCCAAGCTCTCCGGCATCGGCTGCAGCTCCAAGACCCCGGACTACTTCCTCGGCAACTCGCACGGCTTCAACACCGTGCACGGCCGCATGCCCTCGGTCCTGACCGGCGCCAACCTCGCGAACAGGGATCTCATCTACCTCGGCGTCTCGGGCGACGGCGACTCCGCCTCCATCGGCCTGGGCCAGTTCGCCCACGTCATGCGCCGCGGCGTCAACATGACCTACATCCTGGAGAACAACGGCGTCTACGGCCTCACCAAGGGCCAGTTCTCCGCCACCGCGGACAAAGGAAGCAAAGCCAAGAAAGGGGCGACCAACAAGGACGCCCCGGTCGACACCGTGAGCCTCGCGCTCCTCATGGGCGCCACTTTCGTCGCGCGCAGCTTCAGCGGCGACAAGCAGCAGCTCATCCCGCTGGTGAAAGCCGCCATCGCCCACCCCGGCGCCGCCTTCATCGACGTCATCAGCCCGTGCGTCGCCTTCAACAACCACCCGGGCTCCACCAAGAGCTACGACTACATCCGCGAGCACAACGAGGCCGTCAATCGCCTCGACTTCTGGCCGAGCCGCGAAGCGATCAGCGCCACCTACGGGGATGGCGAAGTCATCGAAGTCCCCGCCGGCGCCGAAGGCAGCATCCTGCGCCTGCGCAAGCTCGACTCCAGCTACGACCCCACCGACCGCGTCAACTCCATGACCCACATCGCCCGCGCGGCCGAGAAGGGCGAAGTCCTCACCGGCCTTCTCTACGTGGCCCCCGACGCCGAGGACCTGCACGCGCACCTCAACACCTACGACGCGCCGTTCAACCAGCTGGCCGAAAAGGACCTGTGCCCGGGGTCCGCGATGCTGGAAAAAATAAACTCAGGTCTGCGTTAAGCCTCTCCGCGAGGACTGAACCCGTCGGGGGTCCGGCCTAGCTCTTCAGCACCCGATAGAGCCAAGGCAGACTTACGTCCATCCGGTAGTCGATGTCCGAGTGGTTGTCGTCGAACTCTTCGTAGCGGTGCGCGATGCCCGCGGCGGTAAGGCGGGCCGACAGGAGGCGGGTGCCGAAGTGGATGTGGTACTGGTCGCGCCAGCCGCAGTCGATGTAGATGCCGCGGAGTGACTTGAGGGCGGAGCGGTGCTGGGCGACGAGGTTGATGGGGTCGTGCCTGCGCCATTGCTTCCAGCGCTCTTCGAGGGGCTCGCCGGTCTCGAGGTTGAAGGGGATGCGGAAGCGGTTGGGGGCGCGGGGGTCGGGGTCGTAGGTCGCGGCCATGCAGAGGTTCATGATGCAGTGCGCTTCGGCCGTCGAAAGCTTTTCCCTGGACCAGATGCTTTTCAGGAAGCGGCGAATCCGGCCGTCGTCCTTGCCGTCGGCGAGCCCCTTGTGCCTCGATTCCTTCAGGGCGGCGTAGGCGCCGGCCTTGCGCTTGGGGCGGCGGTATTTCGCGAGCTCGTTGAGGGTGTTGGGCCAGTCGTGCCAGTAGACGAACTCGAAGAAGGCGTCGCCGGAGTGGTTGGCGATCGCGCCCCAGTATCTCGGGTACTTCATGGCGTGGAGGATGGCGCCGTAGCCGCCGGAGGACTTGCCGAAGCAGCCGCGGTGCTCGCGGCTCGCGAGGGTGCGGAACTCGCGGTCGACGAAGGGGATCAGCTCGCGCGTGAGGTAGTCGGCGTAGTTGCCGATCGCCGGGCTGTTCACGTACTGGTTGCCGCCGAGGGCGGTGAAGCAGTCGGGGAAGACGATGATGACCGGCCCCATCTTCCCTTCGTGGATCAGGCGCGCGGCGCGCTCGGGGACGTTGTCGCTGAAGCTCTTCCAGGCGAGGTGCGAGAGGCCCGAGCCGGTGAAGCCTACCAGGTCGAAGAGGACCGGGAAGCGCCGGCTGCCGCTGCCGTCATACCCGGGCGGCAGCCACACCCCGAGCTTGCGCACGTGCGGGTCGCCGAGCGGGTTGTCCTCGAGGATGCGGGAGACGTGCTCCAGCACGACGACGCGGCCGGGGTCACCTTTCGCTCTCTTGAGGGCCATCGGGGAATTTTAACGGTCGGTCGCGCCGGGTCTGAGGCACAATGGACGAGTATCAACCCACGGAGGCGTACGATGAACAAGAAGACCGTGATGAAGGCCAAGGCGAGGCTCAAGAAGGCGAAGGTCAAGCTCGCCGTGTTCCAGCGCAGGGCGAGGAAGGATATGGCGCGGATGGCCGCTCAGATGAAAAGGCATCAGCGCGCGGCGAAGATGGCCGCGAAGAGGTACAAGAGCGCGCTGAAGTAACCCTAGGCTCTCTTGGGCCGGGCGCGCGCCGGCCATGAGCCTTCGCGCGGGAAGATCTCGGCGACGAAGTCGCCGAAGGCGCGCACCTTGGCGCTCAGGTAGCGGTTGCTCGGGTAGATCACCATGAGCGGCGGCGCGGCCGCCGCCCAGTCGGTGAGCAGCGGCCGCAGCTCGCCGGAGCGCAGGTGGGGCGCGACCAGCACTTCGGTCACCTGCGCGATGCCCATGCCGTACACCGCCGCGGCGCCGGCGGCTTCCAGCGAGTTCACGCCGACGCGTCCGCGCGGCGTGAAGCTCTCGCGCTCGCCGTCCTTTTCGAAGCGCCAGTCGGCGGCCCGGCCGGTGGAAGGCGAGATGAAGCGCACGCACTCGTGGCGCTCGAGCTCCGCCACGCTCGCCGGCGTGCCGCGCGCCTCGAGGTAGGCGGGCGAGGCGCAGGTGAGCCAGCGCAGGCTCGAGATGTGCCGCGCGACCAGCGGCGAATCCTCCGGAATGTCGACCGCGCGCACCGCGCAGTCGATGCCTTCCTCGACCAGGTTGACGGCCCGGTCGGTCATCACCACCTCGACTTCGAGCTCCGGGTAGCGCGCCAGGAACTTCGGCAGCGCGGGGAGGAACACCATGTGGATGAACGAATGCGGCGTGCTGACGCGCAGGCGCCCGCGCGGGGAGCTGCGCGCGCTGGATAGCGCATCTTCCGCTTCGGCGAGGTTCGCGAGCGTGCTGACGCAGGCCTGGTAGTACAGCCGCCCGTCCTCGGTCAGGCTGAGGCGCCGCGTCGTGCGGTGAAGCAGCCGCACGCCGAGGCGTTTCTCGAGGCGCGCGACGGCGGTCGTCGCGCTCGCCCGCCCGATGTCGAGCGCTTCGGAGGCGCGCGCGAAGGAGCCGAGCTCGACCACGCGCGCGAATACCTGCATGCAGAAAAACTGGTCCATGGCCATTGTTCGCGTTGGAAGAACAATCAATTTGCCGCACCCGGGTTTATTTGGCAAGCCGTAGCTAATACAGTGCGCGCCTTTCAACTTCAGCCCATTGGAGGCAGACATGAGCAGCGAAAGGAAAGTCATCGCGGTCATAGGCGCGACCGGCGCCCAGGGCGGCGGCCTGGTGCGCGCCATCCTGGAGGACCCGGCGGGCGGCTTCGCGGTGCGCGCGATCACCCGGGACGTCGACTCGCCCAAGGCGAAGGCGCTCGCCCGGCTCGGCGCCGAAGTGGTCGCCGCGAACATCGACGACGCCGCAGCCGTGGAGCGCGCGTTCCAGGGCGCCTACGGCGCGTTCTGCGTAACTTTCTTCTGGGACCACTTCTCCGCCGAGAAGGAGCTCGACGAGGCCCGCATCCTCGCCGGCGCGGCAAAGCGCGCCGGGGTCAGGCACGTGATCTGGTCGACGCTCGAAGACACGCGCAAGTGGGTGCCGCTTTCGGACGCGCGCATGCCGACCCTGAACGGCAAGTACAAGGTGCCGCATTTCGACGCCAAGGGCGAGGCCGACGAGGTGTTTCGCAGCCTCGGCGTGCCGACGACGTTCCTTCTCACGTCGTTCTACTGGGACAACCTGATCCATTTCGGCATGGGGCCGACGCGCGGCGCGGACGGCAGGCTCGTCTTCACGCTGCCGATGGGCGAGCGCGCGCTTCCGGGCATCGCCGCCGAGGACATCGGCCGCAGCGCCTACGGCATTTTCAAGCGCGGCGGCGAGCTGGTCGGCCGGACCGTCGGCGTCGCGGGCGAGCACCTCACCGGCGCGCAGATGGCGGCGGCGCTGCGCAAGGCGCTCGGCGAGGACGTCGTGCACAACGCCATGACCCCGGAGGCCTACCGCAAGCTCGGCTTCCCCGGCGCGGACGACCTCGGCAACATGTTCCAGTTCAACCACGACTTCAATGACGATTTCCGCCGCCCGCGCGACCCGTCGGTCGCCCGCGCGCTCAACCCGGCGCTGCAGACCTTCGGCGAGTGGCTCGCCGCGAACAAGGCGCGCATCCCGGTTCCGGCGAGAAAGGCGGCGTGATGAAAACGCGTATCGTTGCTCTGGCGGTGTGCACGATCCTCGCGGCCGCGGTGCTCGCGGGGCTCGCCCCGGCCTCGGACGACCCCTTCTCGGGCGACTTCAGCCGGCATTCGCGCCTCATGGAGAGGCGCTAACCGGGGTCTGACCCTAAACTTAAGATTGGGGTCTGACCCCAAACTTAAGATCGGGGTCAGACCCCGATTTTCCCGCGGATGCGGAAGAGCTTCGGCGGCGAGGCGATGTTCTTCAGCGTCGCGCCCTCCACCGGCTCCACGTCGAGCCTGATCCGGTTGCGGGCGATGCTCAGGACGGGCTCGGAGAGGCAGACGCCGCCGGGAGCGGCGAGGGGCTCGATGCGGGCGACGAGGTTGACGTCGTCGCCGAAGATGTCGCTCGCGGTGAGGATGACCTCGCCGACGTGCAGGCCGATGCGCACCAGGATCTTCTCGTCGTCGCGCTTGCCGGCGTTGTACTCGGCGAAGGCGCGCTGGGCGGCGAGCGCGCACTGCACGGCGTTGACCGCGCCGCGGAAGATCACGAGGAACGCGTCGCCGATGGTCTTGATCTCGCGGCCGCGGTGAGCGGCGATGGCGGCCCGCATGATGCGGTTGTGCTCGACCAGGCGCGCGTAGGCGCCGCTCTCGTCGAGACCCATGGACTTGCTGTAGCCCTGCATGTCGGTGAGCATGATCGCGACCCGCGCGCGGCGCGGCGGGGCGTCGGCGTCGGGCGCCGCGCGCTCCTCGCCGGGCCGGACCGGCGCGGTCACGGCGTGGCGCTCTTCCTCGGCGAGGTGCTCGTTGTAGAGCCGCACGAGGAGCACGCTGCCCCAGACGTGGAACGCGGCAAGCAGGGCGAGGGCGATGCCGGGGTGCACGCCGGCAGCCGGCGAAAACAGCATCGGAATGGAAACAACGAGAAAGGCGACGACGTAGTTCGTCAGCCGCTCCCAGCGGCGCACGTTGTCGTCGCCGGGCTCGGGACGCTCGAGGAGGGCGCCCGCGCCGCGCTCGCGCACGTGGAGCTCCAGCATTTCATGCCGCCGGATGATGGTCAGGGTCCACAACATCAAGAGAAGAGCGCCGGCGTAGAAGAAGGCCGCTGAGGCGATCGCAGCTCTCGAGGCGGCGAAAACCGCGCTCGAGGCGAAAAACGCGGCGGCGGCCCAAGGCGCCGCGCGCGGCAAAGTGAAGCCGGCCGCACGCAGCGCGGCGAGGCGCGGGTCGGTGCCGCGCAGCTCGTGGCGCGCCTCGACTTCGGACCAGCGCCGCGTGAAATGCGCGTTCAGCGCGAGCACCAGGCGCACCACGGGGTAGATCCAGAACGTGATCAGCCCGAGGACGAGGAAATCTCTCGCCATCAGCCGCTGCCCTAACCCGTAGCCCCCCTTGAAAAGCATTGCATCCTTTACTCTAATCGGTTCCGTGACGCCGACCTGTCCCTGGTGCAACGCGCCGCGCGCCGCGGGAGCGACCTGTCCGAGCTGCGGCGCGAATTACGCCAAGGCGCAGATGATCAAGGCGCACGGCCGCGCGCAGGTCGCCGACGAAGCGGCCGCGGCGCCTGTGCCGGAGCCGGCAATCGCGGCGACGCTCGTGGGGAGTGAGGCGCGCGTCGTCGAGGACCCGGAGCTCGAGTGGAAGCTCTGCGCCGCTGCCATACCGGCCGCGCTCCTCGTCGCGCTGGCGTTCCACTTCATGACGCCGGGCCTGCAGCGCATCTTCTTCGGCATGCCGATCCACGAGCTCGGGCACGCGATCTCGGCGTGGTTCTGCGGCTACGCGGCGCTGCCGACGCTGTGGCGGACGTGGGTCGCCGAGGAGCGCGGCTGGCTCGCCCCGCTCGCGCTCGCCGGCGCGCTCGGATACCTGATGTTCCGGGCCTACCTGGCCGAGAAGCATTACCTCGTGGCGCTCGGCGCGGCGCTGCTCGTGGTGCAGGGGATCGGCACCTTCTACCTCAGGGAGACCACGGCGCACATCCTGTTCGCGTTCGGCGGCGACGGCATCGGGATGGTGCTCGCCAGCGCGCTCATGGCGACGTTCTTCTTCGGCAAGCGCACCCAGCTCTACAAGGGATGGCTGCGCTGGGGGTTCCTGGTGATCGGCGCCGCAGCGTTCACCGACATGTTCGCGACCTGGTGGAAGGCGCAAAGCGATACCGGCGCGATCCCGTTCGGCGAGATCGAAGGCGTGGGCCTGTCGGATTCCGCGAAGCTGGTCGAGGAATGGGGCTGGACGATCCGGCAGCTCGTCCGGCGCTACGTCATGGTCGGCGCGGCGTGCCTGCTGGCCCTCGCCCTGATCTACGCGTGGGGCGTGCGCCAGGCCTGGCGCAAGGCGCGGGAATAGCCCCGATTTCCGTCAGACGCCCTCGACGATGCGGAAGTCGCGCTCGGCGCCGTCGCCGAGGACGCGCAGCGCTTCCTGATAGGCGGGCGAGTCGTAGGCCGCCATCGCCTTGTGCACGCTGTCGAACTCGACGATCACCACGCGCTCCTTCATGCCGAGCTCGTGGACGCGCGACGGCATGCCGCGCGCGAGGAATCTGCCGCCCGCCTTCTGCGTCGCGAGAGGCGCGAGCTTCGCGTAGGCCTCCCACTTCGCCTGGTCCTTGATCTTGCGGTAGGTGACGACGGCGTAGCCTTTGCCCATGGCTCCTCCTCTCAGGTTGATTCCAGTATAGTCAACGGCAACGAGGCCGATTCGTTATGAGTGCTATGAAGACCCTCCTCGCAGTGCTGGCCCTCGCGGGCCTGTCCTTCGTTGCGGTCGCCGATACGACCGCCAACCCCGTCGAGGCGTGCCTCCTGGCCGCCACCACGCTCGAGCAGCAGAAGGAATGCTGCAAGGCGAACAAGGGCGTGTGCGGCTGCCGCGCGGGGAAGATCGTCTGCTGCGACAAGACGTTCTCGCCCGACTGCACCTGCTGACGCCGGCGTTTCTTCCTACTTTTTCGTAAGGTCCCAGACCGCGTCGGCAGGGCAGGAGCGGGGGTCCTGCCGGAACCGCGCGATGCGCGCGAGCATCACTTTGGACGGCGGGTCGTCGGGGTTGCGCTTGAACGCGGCCTCGGCGGCGTCCCAGTCGCGGGCGCGGTAGCGCTCCAGTCCCTCTTCAAAATTCTCTTTCAGAGAAAGCATCGCAGCGTCGAGCCCGCCTTTCTTGCCCAGGAGCTCGTACACGCGCACCGGCTCGGTCTTGCCGACGACGCGCAGCGTGTCGATCTCGCGCGCCTCGACCGCGTCCTGCGCCATCGTCCAGGTGTCCTGGCTCACGAGGATCCCGGTGCCGTACTCCTTGTTCGCGCCCTCGAGGCGCGAGGCGAGGTTGACGGTGTCGCCGATCACGGTGAAGCCCTTGGCGCGCTCCGAGCCGATGTTCCCGACCGTGACGTCGCCCGTGGTGATGCCCATGCGCACCTCCACGTGCGGCAGGTTCCTGCGGAAGCCGAGGACGTCGGGCAGCCCGGCGCGGAAGCGCTGCATGCGCGCCTTCTGCTCGAGCGCCGCGAGGCACGCGAGCGCCGCGTGCTCCGACTCGCCGGTGAACGGCGGGCCCCAGTAGGCCATGATGGCGTCGCCGATGAACTTGTCGAGGATGCCTTTCTGCTCGCGGATCGGCTCCGACATCACGGTGAAGTAGTGGTTGAGGAAGCGCACCACGCCGTCGGGGGTCAGGCTCTCGCACATCTGCGTGAAGCCGACCAGATCGCTGAAGAACACCGTCATCACCTGCTTCGCGCCGCCGGTGGCGGCGAGCCGGTTCTCGAGCAGGCCCTGCACGATGCGCGGGTCGACGTACTTGCCGAAGGTGTCCTTGATGCGCTCCTTCTCGCGCAGCCCGGCGACCATGTGGTTGAACGACTCGGTGAGCGCGGCGATCTCGTCGGCCGAGTCGGCGCGCACCTCGATCGTCAGGTCGCCCTTCTCGACCGCCTGGGTGCCGGTCAGCAGGCGCCGCACCGGGCCGACGAGGTTGCGCGTGATGAGCGCGGCGAGCACCAGCCCGAGCACCGCGGCGATCGCGGTGATCGCCCAGTTGAGGCGGATCGCGCGCGTCTCCTCGGCGCGCGCGCGGTCGGCCGCCGCCTGGGTGGTCTCGCCGAGCGCGGTGATCACCTTCTCGAGCTGGCGGTTGACCGCGTCCTTCTCGCGCACCAGGGCGTCGCGCACCAGCTTGAAAGAGCGCGCGTTGCCTTCTTCGGCCTCGGCGAGGAACTGGCGGAAGGTGCCGTGGAAGTTCTGGCGCGCGGTCTGGATGTCGGGGAGCTCGCGCTTGAGCAGGGCGAGCGCCACGCGGTCGACGCCCGAGTCGGGCGCGGCCACGGCCTCGTCGATCAGGCGCAGGCTCGAGTCGACCACCTGGTCGGCGTTGATGCCGCGCTGGTCGAAGAGCCGGGTCTCCTGCTCGATCGCCGCCTTGTCCGGGCGCGCCGCCTGGAGAAGGAGCAGGATGCGCTCGACGTGCACGGTCTGCTGGCGCACCAGCGTCTCGACGCTCCCCATCTGCTGGTCGAGCGGGATGTAGTAGCGCGCGAGCGCCGCGACCTCGTTGTTGAGGCTCCTCAGGTTCCGCGCGGAGAGGCCGGTGACGATCACCATCAGCACGAGCAGGCTCAGTGCGATGCTGTAGACCTTCAGGCTGATGGGGCGCCGCATGCAGCCGGAATAATAGTCGGGGTCAGACCCCAAACTTAAGATCGGGGTCAGACCCCGGCGCGGATCGGGCGGACGGGGCGGATCTCGATCGAGCCGATCTGGGCGGGCGGGATGCGCGAGGCGATCGAGATCGCCTCGTTGAGATCCCGCGCCTCGATCATGTAGAACCCGGCGAGGCACTCCTTGGTTTCGGCGAAAGGGCCATCGGTGACGCTCACCTTGTCGTTGCGCACGCGCACGGTGGTCGCGGTGGCGACGGGCTGGAGCGCCTCCGAGGCGATGCAGTGGCCGCTGTTGCGGATCGACTCGTCGAAGGCGAGGCAGTGGAAGTCGTCCACTGTCTGCATCTTCTGCTCTTCACCGTAGACCAGGCAGAGGTATTTCACTGCTGCGGCGCCTTCTGGCCGGCGATGACCATCCACGAGACGCCGAACCGGTCGGCGACCATGCCGAAGCTCTTCGCGAAGAAGGTCTCGCCGAGCGGCATCTGCACCTGGCCGCCGTCGGCGAGCGCGTCGAAGCGACGCCGCGCGTCGGCCTCGTCCTTCGCCGGGTAGGAGAGCGAGAAGCCCTGGAAGGCGGGCTTGCCGTGGCAGTGGCCGTCCGAGATCATCACCGCGCTTTCGCCGAAGCGCAGGCAGCTGTGCATGACCTTCTCCGCGCTGCCCGGCGGGTTGTGCTCGGGGCTCGGGTTGTCCTTGAAGCGCATCAGCATCTCGACGCTGGCGCCGAGCGCTTTGCGGTAGAACTCGATCGCCTCCTCGGCGCGGCCGTCGAAGTAGAGATAGGGCTGGATCGCCATGGCTAGCTCCTCTGCAGTCCGATTTCGCGCGCTTTGCGCACGCCCGGGCCGTCGCCGAACTCCTCGAGCTCGAAGAACGGCCGCACCTCGACCTCGGCCTCGCCGCCGTCGATCGACGGGTTGGGGAAGCGCCGGGTCCAGGCGATCGCCTCTTCGCGCGACTTGACGTCGATGATGGTGTAGCCCGCGACCAGCTCCTTCGACTCGGTGAACGGGCCGTCGACGAAGGTGCGCTTGCCGTTCTTTCCGTACTTGATGCGCCAGCCGTCGGCGCTGCGCTTCAGGCCCGCCCCGTCCACCAGCACGCCGGCTTTCGCCATCTCCTCGTGGAAGCCGACCATCTCGCTGATGAGCGCGTCGGTGGGCATCGTGCCGGCCTCGGAGTCGTGCGTCGCCTTGACCAGAATCATGTATTTCATCGTGCTGCCTCCTTGAGCTTGCGGATATCGAGCTTGATCATCGGGAGCATCGCCCACGAACGATACCGCTTCGTTGAACTTGTAGATCGGCCCGCCGTTGAGGGCGACGAGCGGCTGGCCCTCGAGCGTGAACTCCACCGTCATCACCTTGCCCGCGGGCCCCGGGCTGCCCTCGGGGTAGCGCGCGAGCTTTCCGAGCTTCGAGCGCTTGAAGATCGAGGTGTAGAACTTCGCCGCTTCCTCGGCCTGGGTATCGAACCAGAGGAAGGGCTTGATTTTGCTGCTTTTCAGCATGCGTCGGGTCTCCTTTTCCTGCTCCTAGTCGAACGGCGCGCGCCGGAATCGACATCAGCCCTCCAACGCGGAAATCCGCCGCTCCAGGAAGCGCCGCTCGGGCTCCTGGCGGGCGAGGGAAAGCGCCTTGCGGTAGGACTCGAGCGCCTCCTGCTTCTTTCCCGCGCGTCTGCACAGATCGGCGCGCACGGCGTGGGCCAGGTGGTAGGTCGACAATTCAGGAACAAGTTTCTCGACCAGGGCCAATCCGGCCTGCGGTCCGTCGCGCATCGCGACCGCGACGGCGCGGTTGAGGGCGACGACCGGCGAGGGGTCGAGGCGCGCGAGCACGTCGTAGAGCCCGATGATCTCGCTCCAGTCGGTGGCCGCGGCGCTCGGCGCCTCGGCGTGCACCGCGGCGATCGCCGCCTGCAGGCAATACGGCCCGAAGAAGCGCGTCTTCAGGGCTTTCATCGTCAGCTCCGCTCCCTCGGCGATCATTGCGCGGTCCCAGAGGCTGCGGTCCTGGTCTTCGAGCAGCACGAGCTCGCCCGACGCCGAGCTGCGTGCCGCGCGCCGCGACTCCTGCAGCAGCATCAGCGCGAGCAGCCCGATCGCCTCCGCCTCGGGCAGCAGCTCGACGAGCAGCCGCCCGAGGCGGATCGCCTCCTGCGACAGCTCGGCGCGCGTCACCGACTCGCCCGAAGAGGCGGAGTAGCCTTCGTTGAAGACGAGGTAGATGACGCGCAACACCGCGTCGAGCCGCCCGGCGAGCTCCGCGGGACCCGGTACCTCGTAAGGGATGCGCGCGTCGCGGATCTTGGTCTTCGCGCGCACGATGCGCTGCGCGAGCGTCGGCGCCGGCATGAGGTACGCGCGCGCGATCTCCTCGGTCTTCAGGCCGCAGACCTCGCGCAGCGTGAGCGCCACCTGCGCGTCCGGCGCGAGCGCCGGGTGGCAGCAGGTAAAGACGAGCCGCAGCCGGTCGTCTTCGATCTCATTTCTTGGGGTCTCTTCGGCGGCGATCGACTCCAGGTCTTCCTGCTCCAGATAAGAAAACCTTCCTTGCCGGCGAATCGCGTCGATCGCCTTGAAGCGCCCGGCCGAGACCAGCCAGGCGCGCGGGTTGGCGGGCGCGCCCTCGCGCGGCCACTGCTCCAATGCGCAGCGCCAGGCTTCCGCGAGCGCCTCCTCGGCGAGGTCGAAGTCGCCGAGCAGGCGGATCAGCGTCGCGAGCACGCGGCGCGACTCGGAGCGATAGAGGCCGTCGAGATCGAAGCCGCCGCCTGCCATCGCGCTCAGGCGCCGAGCCGGATGCGGTAGAGCCTGGGCGGCGAGGCGATGTTCTTGAGCGTGGCGCCCTCGACCTGCTGCACCTCGAGCTGGACTTTCTTGCGCACCATCTCGAAGACCG
>DATIGR010000082.1:0-13210 GCA_035454645.1 Burkholderiales bacterium | reverse complement strand
ATAAAAGGGTCCTGACCCCTTTTTCTGTATATGGTCGTTGAGGGACTGAACCAGTACTACGGCGGCAGCCACATCCTGCGCGACGTGAGCTTCGAGGCGCCCGCCGGCAAGGTGACCGCGCTCCTCGGGCGCAACGGCGTCGGCAAGACGACGCTCCTCAAGACCCTGATGGGGCTGGTGCCGGCGCGGACCGGAAGGATCGCGTTCGAAAACAAGGATCTCACCCGGGCGATGCCGCACCTGCGCGCCCGCGCCGGGCTGGGCTACGTGCCGCAGGGGCGCGAGATCTTCCCGCGCCTCACGGTCGAGGAGAACCTGCGGATGGGGGCGCGCGAGCTCCCGGCGCGCATCTTCGAGCTCTTTCCGATGCTGCCGCAGATCCTGCGCCGGCGCGGCGGCGACCTCTCGGGCGGACAGCAGCAGCAGCTCGCCATCGCGCGCGCGTTGGTGATGAAGCCGCGGCTGCTCATCCTCGACGAGCCCACCGAGGGAATCCAGCCCTCGATCATCAAGGAGATCGAGGGCGCCATCCGCGCGCTCGCCGCCAGCGGCGAGATGGCGATCCTGCTGGTCGAGCAGTACTACGACTTCGCCCGCTCGCTCGCCGACCAGTACCTGGTGATGGAGCGCGGCGAGATCGTGGCGCGCGGCCGCGGCGCCGACATGGACGCCGACGACGTGCGCCGCCGGCTGACGGTATGATCGACTCATGCAGCTCGCCGATCCGCTCGCGGCATCCTGGAGGGCGCATTTGTCGCTCCGATTCCGGAACGAGAACTCGAGAACCCTCCTCTCGGAGCGACGCTCCGACGGCCCCCTAGTGGTGCAGAAGGCGCTCTATCCCGACGGGCCGCAGCTTTGCCACGCGATCGTGGTGCACCCCCCGGGAGGCATCGCCAACGGCGACGAGCTCACGCTTTCGGCGACGAGCCAGCCCGGCGCGCGGGCGCTGATCACGACCCCGGGGGCCGGGAAGTGGTACCGCTCGGCCGGAGCGTGGGCGAGGCAGACGCTCGAGTTCGACGTGCAGGGCAGCCTGGAATGGCTGCCGCGCGAGACCATCGTGTTCGACGGGGCGCTCGCCGAGCTCAGAAGCCGCGTGTCCCTCGGGGAAGGCGCGCGCTACATCGGCTGGGAAGTCCTCTCGCTCGGGCGCTTCCGGCGCGGCAGGATGAAGATCGACATGCGCGTCGAGCAGGAAGGCAGGCCGCTGTTCATCGAGAAGGGCGAGATCGAGGGCGGCGGGCGGCTGATGCGCTCGCCCGCGGGCCTCGGCGGCCGCAGCGTAGTCGGGACGCTCGTGGCGACGCACGGAGCCAAAGTCGACGTCCCCGGGATCGCGATCACGCGGCTTCCCGGCCTGCTCGTCGGACGCTACCTCGGCGATTCGAGCGAGGAAGCCCTGCACGCTTTCACCCGCCTGTGGAAGGCGCTCCGTCCCTCGGCGGTCGAGCCCCGCATCTGGAGCACCTGAATGGAGCTCACCCCGCGCGAGAAGGACAAGCTTCTGGTTTTCGCCGCCGGATTGCTCGCCGAGCGGCGCAAGGCGAAGGGCCTCAGGCTCAACTACCCGGAGGCCGTTGCCTACCTCAGCGCGGCGCTGCTAGAAGCCGCGCGCGAGGGCCGCAGCGTGCAGGAGCTCATGAGCTGGGGCGTCACGCTCCTCAGGCGCGAGGACGTGATGGAAGGCGTTCCGGAGATGATTCCCGAGATCCAGGTCGAGGCCACGTTCCCCGACGGCACCAAGCTCGTCACCGTTCACAACCCTATCCCGTGAGGAGATTCATGAAGAGACTTGCTCCCATTACCGCCTTGTTCGCGGTCACAAGCGCGCTGGCGCATCCCGGTCACGGCGCGCCCGAGGTGCACTTCCACGTCGAGTGGCTGCTCGCGATCGCCGCCGCGGCTCTGCTGTGGCGGGCATGGAAGAAATGATTCCCGGGGAGGTCAAAGTCGCCGACGGCGAGCTCGAGCTGAACAAGGGCCGCGAGCCGGTTTCGATTTCGGTGGAGAACACCGGAGATCGACCGGTTCAGGTCGGCTCGCACTACCACTTCTTCGAGACCAACGCGGCGCTGAAGTTCGAGCGCAGGAAGGCCTACGGCTGCAGGCTCAACATCGCCGCCGGCACCGCGGTGCGCTTCGAGCCGGGGCAGGCGAGGACCGTGGAGCTGATTCCCTACTCCGGCTCGCGCAAGGTGTACGGCTTCACCGGGAAAGTGATGGGCAAGCTCAAGTGAAGATCACGCGGCAGGCGTACGCGGAGATGTACGGCCCGACGGTCGGCGACCGCGTGCGGCTTGCCGACACGGAGCTCTGGATCGAAGTCGAGAAGGACTGCACCGTCTACGGCGAGGAGGTGAAGTTCGGCGGCGGCAAGGTGATTCGAGACGGCATGGGCCAGAGCCAGCGCGCTTCGAAGGACACGGCGGACACGGTCGTCACCAACGCGCTGATCGTCGATCACTGGGGCATCGTCAAGGCGGACATCGGGCTCAAGAACGGCCGCATCTGGAAGATCGGCAAGGCGGGCAACCCGGACGTGCAGCCGGCGATCACCATCCCGATCGGGCCCGGCACCGAGATCATCGCCGGCGAAGGCATGATCGCCACCGCCGGCGGCATCGACAGCCACATCCACTTCATCTGCCCGCAGCAGATCGAGGAGGCGCTGATGTCGGGCGTCACCACCATGATCGGCGGCGGCACCGGGCCCGCCACCGGAACGTTCGCCACCACCTGCACGCCCGGGCCGTGGCACATCCGGTCGATGCTCGAGGCGGCGGACGCCTTCCCGGTCAATCTCGGCTTCCTGGGCAAAGGCAATGCTTCGCTTCCAGAAGGATTGGTGGAACAGATCCGTGCCGGCGCCATCGGGCTCAAGCTGCACGAAGACTGGGGCACGACGCCGGCGGCGATCGACAACTGCCTCGCGGTCGCCGACAGGCTGGACGTGCAGGTCGCGATCCACACCGATACGCTGAACGAGTCGGGCTTCGTCGAGGCGTCGGTGGCGGCGTTCAAGGGCCGCACCATCCACACCTACCACACCGAGGGCGCGGGCGGCGGGCATGCGCCCGACATCATCAAGGTGTGCGGCCGGCCGAACGTGCTGCCGTCCTCGACCAATCCGACCCGGCCGTACACCGTCAACACGATCGCCGAGCACCTCGACATGCTGATGGTGTGCCACCACCTCGACCCGGCGATCGCCGAGGACGTGGCGTTCGCCGAGTCGCGCATCCGCCGCGAGACCATCGCGGCCGAGGACATCCTGCACGACCTCGGCGCGTTCTCGATGATGTCTTCGGACTCGCAGGCGATGGGGCGCGTGGGCGAGGTCATCATCCGGACGTGGCAGACCGCCCACAAGATGAAGCTGCAAAGGGGCGGCCCCGGAACGAACGACAATGCGCGCGTCAAGCGCTACATCGCGAAGTACACGATCAATCCCGCCATCGCGCACGGCATCTCGCACGAGGTGGGCTCGCTCGAGGAAGGCAAGCTCGCCGACCTCGTCCTCTGGAAGCCGGCGCTCTTCGGCGTGAAGCCGTTTCTCATCGTGAAGGGAGGCATGATCGCCGCCGCGGCGATGGGCGATCCGAACGCCTCGATCCCGACGCCGCAGCCGGTGCACTACCGGCGGATGTTCGGCGCGAAGGCGGTCACGTTCGTATCCCGGGCTTCATTGAAGGGTTCGCTGCTGAAGGAGCTGAAAAAGCCCCTCGTTGCCGTGAAGAACACGCGCAGGATCGGCAAGAAGGACATGGTGCACAACGGCTACCTGCCGGAGATGAGCGTAGACCCGGAGACCTACGAGGTGCGCGCCGACGGCGAGCTGCTGGTGTGCGAGCCGGCGAAAGTCCTGCCGATGGCCCAGAGGTACTTCCTATTCTGAAGCTCACGCTCCCGTTCGAGCTCAGGCAGAAAAGCCGCCTGCGCGCGAGGCTCGACAGCGGCGAGGAGGTCGCGCTCATCCTGCCGCGCGGCCGGGTGCTGCGCGGCGGCGACCGCGTCGCTGCGGCCGACGGGCGCGAGCTCGAGATCGTGGCCGCGCCGGAGAAGCTGCTGCACATCGAGAGCGGCGAGCTCGCACGGGTCGCCTACCACCTCGGCAACCGCCATGTCCCGCTGCAAGTGGGGCCAGGCTTCCTGCGCATCGCCGAGGACCACGTGCTGGAGGAGATGGTGCGCGGGCTCGGCGCCCGCGTCTCGCATGTCGAGGCGCCGTTCGAGCCCGAGGCCGGCGCCTACGGCCACCCTCACTGAATGAGCCTCGCTCGCCTTCTCCAGCTCGCGAGCCCCGCGCTTCCGGTCGGGGCGTACAGCTATTCGCAGGGCCTGGAGGCCGCGATCGACGCGGGAATCGTTCTTGATGCGGATTCGGCGGGAACCTGGATCAGCGATGTGCTGGAGCTCTCGGTCGCGCGCATGGAAGCGCAAGTGCTGCGCGCGCAGATCGCCGATCCCACGCAGGAGCGCAACGACTTCTTCGTCGCCACGCGCGAGACCGCCGAGCTGCGCGCCGAGACGCTGCAGATGGGCTCTGCGCTTTCCAGGTTGCTGGGTGATCTCGGGGTGAGCGTCCTGGTCGAAAACCCCGCGTATCCAACGGCATACGCGTTCGCGGTGCGCCACTGGAGGATCGAGCCGGTCGAGGCGATCGTCGCGTACCTCTGGTCGTGGCTGGAGAACCAGGTGATGGCGGCGGTGAAGGCGGTTCCGCTCGGCCAGACCGCCGGCCAGAAGATCCTGCTTTCGCTGGCGGAGCGGCTGGAGGAGCTCGCGCAATTGCAGCTTGAAGAATCCTCGTGGTCGAACTTCGCGCCCGGGCTTGCGCTGCTGTCGGCCAGGCACGAAACGCAGTACTCGAGGCTGTTCCGCTCATGACGCTGCGCGTCGGTATCGGCGGTCCGGTCGGCTCGGGGAAGACGGCCCTTACGCTTGCCCTGTGCCGCGCGCTGCGCGATCGCTACGAGATCGCGGTGGTAACCAACGACATCTATACCGAGGAGGACGCGCAGTTCCTGGTGCGCAACGACGCTCTCGCTCCCGAGCGCATCATCGGCGTGGAGACCGGCGGCTGCCCGCACACCGCGATCCGCGAGGACGCCTCGATCAACCTGGAGGCGGTCGAGCGCCTGGTGCGGCGCTTCCCGGGGCTCGACGCGGTGTTCGTCGAGTCGGGCGGCGACAACCTCGCCGCGACCTTCAGCCCCGAGCTTTCCGACCTGACGCTGTACGTGATCGACGTCGCCGCGGGCGACAAGATCCCGCGCAAGGGCGGGCCGGGGATCACGAAGTCGGACCTGCTGGTGATCAACAAGATCGACCTCGCGCCCATGGTGGGCGCATCGCTCGAGGTGATGGAGCGCGACGCGAGGAAGATGCGCGGCGAGCGGCCGTTCGTGTTCACCAACCTGAAGAGCGGCCAGGGCCTCGACGCCGTGATCCGGTTCATCGAGCGCCACGGCATGCTGCGGGACAAAAAAAGCCCGAGGGCGGATCGCTCCGCCCCGGGCGGACCTGCGCCTCCTTCAGGGTAGGAGGCGCGAGACTGATCTCGGCCTAGCTCCGGCTTCTAGGCGTTGGCGAGGACGCGCTTGCCCGCGGCCGCGAGCGCGGCCGCGGACTTGTCGAGCACCGCGAGGTCGCCGGCGAGCTCGGCGCCTTCCTCGACCTTGATCTTGGCGTAGCGGATCTTGCCCGCGACCTTGCCGGTGCCCTGGATCACGAGCATCTTGCGCACCGTGAGCTCGCCTTCGAAGCGGCCGCGGATCTCGGCCTGGTCGACCGCGATCGTGCCCTGGAACACGCCGTGCTCGGCGATCTCGAGGACGCGCGAGTCGAGGGTCGCCTCGACCCGGCCTTCGACGACCAGCGTGTCGCAGTCGCTGATCTCGACGCCCTTCATCTTGATGTCGGGGCCGACGACCAGCTTCGACTCCTTGCGTTGATCGGCCTTCGGCTCCGGCGCGACCGAGGGCGCGGGTGCCGTGGCTGCGGGCGTGGTCGGCGCGATCGGTGGATTCGGGCGGAACGGCTCGTCGCGCCGGTTGCGGAAGAACCCGTCTTTCTGTAGCACTTGGACTCCCCTCTGTTCAGTTCGTGGTTGGGATAGCCAATGCCCATACGCACGATCCATACCTGCGCCCAAGTCTTTGAAAGTGCGCAAGATCGTCTCCCGCGGGCGAATGCCGTGTGTCGCCTGACGGCGACGTCGGGGCGCGGTGACGTCGAAAGCGTCTTGTTTGGACGAGGTTTTTCTTGTCGTCGAAGCGCTACGCGGAGAATTCGCGCAGCAGCCGGCCGGGAAGCTTGTGGTCCCCGAGCCCGCCGTTCCTGCCGGCGACGCGGACCCCGTTGACCCAGACGCCGTGCACGCCGATGGCCGAGGTCGTGAGCCGGGGATGCTCGCCCGGCAGGTCGAACACCCGCCGCTTCGGCCCGCGGTCCACGACTGCGGGATCGAAGAGCAGCAGGTCGGCGTAGTAGCCGGCCTTCAGCGCGCCGCGCTCCCGGATGCCGAAGATCTGCGCCGGCTGTCCGCACAGGCGCCACACCGCGTCCGCCAGCGTCAGCGTGCCGCAGTCCCGGACCCAGTGGCCGAGGAGGTGCAGGCCGAAGCCGGCGTCGTTGAAGAAGGTGAGGTGGGCGCCGGCGTCGGAAAGCGAAACCAGGCTGCACGGATGCCTGAGCATGCGCCCGACCGCAGCCTCGTCCGCGTTGAGGAGCAGCGCGCTGAAGACCGTGTCGAGGCTCTCTTCGAGCGCGAGGTCGAGCATGAAGTCGAGCGGGTCCTGGCCCGCGGCGAGCGCCAGTGCCGCGATCGAATTTTGCTCCAGGTCTTTCTTCTTTGATTCCAGGACGTGCACCCGCTGCCATTCGCCGTTGAACAGGCGAAAGTGCGCAGGCTTCGCGAGCTCCGCGCGCAGCGCTTCGCGAAACTGCCGTTCCTTCAGCTTCCTCCGGAAATCCCGGCCTTTCAGCGCGAGCGCCGGCCGCCATGCGTCCAGCCCCTCGAAGACGTAGGGCGAATGCAGCGTGAACTCCATCGCGAGCGGGCAGCACGACACCGCCCCGACCAGGCGCCGGCCGCGCGCGTTCGCTTCCTGGATCTTCTGCAGGTCCTCGAACACGGCGCCCGGGTTCGTGCTGCTGTGGAGCAGCGCGGCGATCACCACCGGGCGGCCGGACTCGGCCGCGAGCTCCTCGAGGAACCCGATCGCGGTCTGCCCGCCCTTGGTCAGCATGAACACGCCGCGCCCGGCCTCGCGCAGGCAGCCGGCGAGCGCGCGCATCTCGGCTTGGTCGGCGAGGCGCGAAGGCATCGGCTTGCCGCCCTCGCCGTTGTGCGCGGGCGAGGTGCTGGTCGAGAAGCCGATCGCGCCCGCGCGAAGTCCTCCCAGAACGAGCTGTCTCATGAGAAGAATCTCGTCCTGCGTGGCCGCCCGCTCGGTGGCCGCGTCGCCCATGACGTAGGTCCGGATCGAGGAGTGGCCGACGAAACCCGCCACGTTGAGCGCGGTGCCGCGGCGCTCGAGCATGTCGAGGTATTGCGGCACGGTCTCGAAGTCCCAGCGGATCCCGGCGCGCAGCACCTCGAGCGACATTCCCTCGACCTGGGTCAGGTTCCTCATCACGAGGTCGCGGTCGCGCGCGCGGCACGGCGCGATGGTGAAGCCGCAGTTGCCGATGATCGCGGTGGTGACGCCGAGCGCCGGCGAAGGCGTGGCCCAGGGATCCCAGGTGAGCTGGGCGTCGTAGTGGGTGTGGTTGTCGATGATCCCCGGCATCAGCGCGAGGCCGTCGGCATTGAGGGTCTCCCTGGAGCTGCCCAGGATCCTGCCGACCTCGACGATGCGGCCCTCCTTCACCGCAACGCCGCCGCGGCGCGGCGGCGCGCCCAGCCCGTCGACGAGCAGCGCGTCGCGGATCACCAGGTCGAACACGCTGTCAGTATACTGAGTCGAGAATTCGGGGAGCCGATCCGATTTTTTCCATTCAACTGAAAGACAAAGTCGCGGTGGTCACCGGCGGCGCGAAGGGCATCGGCGCGGCGGCGGCGAAGCTCCTGCGCGAGGCCGGCGCGCGGGTGGAGGTGCTGGACATCGAGACCGGCTGCGACGTCACGAGCGAATCTTCCGTCAGAGATTCTTTTGGCAGGATCGGGGCGATCGACATCCTGGTGAACAACGCCGGCCGCGCGATCCGCAGGAGCGCGGTGGAAGTGAAGAAGGAGGAGTGGGATGCGGTCATCGAGCTGAACCTCACCGCGCTCTTCCTGTGCTCGCGGCTCGCCCATCCTTATATGAAGAAGCGCGGCGGCGGCGCGATCGTCAACCTCGCCTCGATCATGGGCCTGTCCGGCGGCATCTATCCGAACGCCTCGTACCAGGCGTCGAAGGGCGCGGTGGTCAACCTCACGCGCGCGCTCGCGCTCGAATGGGCGAGCGACAACATCCGCGTCAACGCGGTCGCGCCCACCTACGTGCGCACCGAGCTCACGGAGCCGATCTTCTCCAGCCCCGAGGCGATGAACACCGTGAGGGCGCACACGCCGCTCGGCAGGCTGCCGGAGCCCGGGGACATCGCCGCGGCGATCGTTTTCCTGTGCAGCGACGCGGCGCGCTGCATCACCGGCGTCACCCTCCCGGTCGACTCGGGCTATCTCGCGCGCTAGGTCTTCAGGCGGTAGCCGGTCTTGAAGATCCACGCCACGATGGCGAGGAACAGGACGAAGAATGCCGCCGTGACGGCGAGGCTCACGCCGACCGGCACGTCCTCGGTGCCGTAGAAGCTCCAGCGGAAGCCGCTCACCAGGTACACGACCGGGTTGAACAGGCTGAAGGCGCGCCAGGCCTGCGGCAGCATGTCGATCGAGTAGAACGCGCCGCCGAGAAAGGTGAGCGGCGTGATCACGAGCATCGGCACGAACTGCAGCTGGTCGAAGCCGTCGGCCCAGATGCCGAGGACGAAGCCGAAGAGGCAGAAGGTGGTCGCGGTGAGCACCAGGAAGGCGATCATCCACAGCGGATGCGCGATGCTCACCGGCACGAACAGGTTCGCGGTGGCGAGGATCACCAGGCCGACGAGCATCGACTTGGTCGCCGCGGCGCCGACGTAGGCGAGCACCAGCTCGAACGCCGACACCGGCGCCGACAGCACCTCGAAGATCGTGCCGGTGAACTTGGGCAGGTAGATGCCGAACGAGGCGTTCGACAGGCTCTCGGTGAAGATCGCGAGCATGATCAGGCCGGGGACGATGAACGCGCCGTAGGGCACGCCCTCGAGGTTGCCCATGCGCGCGCCGATGGCGGCGCCGAACACCACGAAGTAGAGCGAGGTGGTGATCACCGGCGCCGCCAGGCTCTGCCACAGCGTACGCCGGAAGCGCGCCATCTCGAACTTGTAGATCGCGATGACGGCGTGACGGTTCATCGCCGGACCAGGTCCAGGAAGATGTCCTCGAGCGAGCTCTGGCGGGTCTGCAGGTCCTTGTAGGCGATGCCGTGCTCGCTCAGGGCGCCGAGCAGCGCCGGAATGCCGGTGCTCCCATCCTGCGCGTTGAAGGTGTACTCGAGCTCGCCGCCGCCGTTCTTGAGATGGACGTTCCAGCCCGCCAGAGCGGCCGGGATGCGGGCCAGCGGCTCGAGCAGGTGCAGCGTGAGCTGCTTCTTGCCGAGCTTCTTCATGAGCGCGGCCTTCTCCTCGACCACCACCAGCTCGCCCTTGTTGATCACGCCGATGCGGTCGGCCATCTCCTCGGCCTCGTCGATGTAGTGGGTGGTGAGGATGATCGTGACGCCGCCGGCGCGCAGCGCGCGCACCAGCGCCCACATGTCGCGCCGCAGCTCGACGTCGACCCCCGCGGTCGGCTCGTCGAGGAACAGGCACTCGGGCTCGTGCGCGAGCGCCTTGGCGATGAGGACGCGGCGCTTCATGCCCCCGGAGAGCGTGCGGATCCGGTCGTGGCGCCGGTCCCACAGCGAAAGCTGGCGCAGGACCTTTTCCAGATGGGCGTCGTTGCGTGCGCGGCCGAAGAGCCCGCGGCTGAAGCTCACCGTCGCCCACACGGTCTCGAAGGTGTCGGTGGTGAGCTCCTGCGGCACCAGGCCGATCTTCGCGCGCGTGACGCGGTAATCGCGCACGATGTCGTGGCCGTCGACGCGCACGCTGCCCGAGCTCGGCGTGACGATGCCGCACACGATGCTGATGAGCGTGGTCTTGCCGGCGCCGTTCGGGCCGAGCAGCGCGAAGATCTCGCCCTTGCGGATCTGCAGGCTCACGGCTTTCAGCGCCTGCAGGCCCGAGGCGTAGGTCTTGGTGAGGTGCGAGATCTCGATCACCGCTGAATACTACGCCGCGGCCCCCACCGGGCGCAGCAGGACGACGATTGCGGCGACCATCGCCGCCGTCAGGGCCGCGCAGACCGCGGCGGTCAGCTCGAGAGTGTGCGTGATGGTGGCGCGGTCGAGCGCCGCGCCGTACACCGCCGTGGCGAGGCTGCCGAGGAGCGCGATGCCGAGCGCGCCGCCGAGCTCGGAAGAAGTCTCCGAGATGCCCGAGGCCGCGCCGGCGCGTTCGGGCGGCGCGGCGGACATGATGAGGTCGTTGGTCAGGGTGAATACCGGCGCGAGGCCGATCGCCTGCAGCACCATCCCGGCGACCACCAGGCCCGGGCCGTCGACCCGGCCGGCCTGGGTGATCAGCAGAAAGCCGAGCGCGGCGAGCGCGAGACCGCCCGCCATGACGTCGGCCGGGCGCAGCGCGCGCACCAGGCGTGGAGCGACCATGGAGCCGGCGATGAAGCCGAGCGCGAACGGCACGGTCCACAGGCCCGCCTCGAGCGGCGTCATCTGCAGCGCGAGCAGCAGGTACTGCGTCATGAACACGAAAATACCGAAAGCGACGAACGTGCCGAGCATGTAGACCGCGAGCGAAGCGCTGAATGCCGGCGTGCGGAAGAGCCGCAGGTCGATGAGCGGGTCGGGGAGCCTCGCCTGTCGATGCACGAATAGCGCTGCCAGGCCCGTCGCGGTCAGGATCGCGACCACTGCAAGAGCGGAGAACCCGTGCTGCGCCGCCTGCTTGAGCCCGAAGATGAGCGTGAGCACCGCAGCGAGCGACAGCGCCGCGCTCGCGAGATCGATCCGGCCGGCGTCCGGATCGCGGTATTCTGGCAGGAGCGACGGGCCGAGCGCGAGCAGCAGCAGCATCACCGGGACGGCGAGGAGGAAAACCGAGCCCCACCAGAAATACGCGAGCAGCGCGCCGCCCAGGAGCGGGCCGATCGCGGCGCCGGCCGAGTAGCTCGTGATCCACACGCTGATCGCGACCGTGCGCTCGCGGGGATCGTGAAACATGTTGCGGATCAGCGAGAACGTCGAAGGCGCGAGCGTCGCGCCGGCGATGCCGAGCGCGGCGCGCGTCGCGATCAGCATCTCGGGGCTGGTCGAGAATGCGGCGACGATCGAGGCGACGCCGAACACCGCGGCGCCGATCATGAGCAGCCGGCGGCGGCCGATCCGGTCGCCGAGCGTGCCCATCGTGATCAGCGCGCCGGCTACCAGGAAGCCGTAGATGTCGACGATCCACAGCAGTTCGACCGCGCTCGGCGCGAGCTCCGCGGCGAGCGCCGGCAGCGCGAGGTTGAGCACCGTGAGGTCCATCGAGTACAGCATGCAGGGCAGGGCGATGACGCCGAGTCCGATCCATTCGCGGCGCGTGGCCTTGACTGCAGCGGGCGTGTTCATGCTCTAGGGTCGATCGGCCGAGCGCCGGATCGACGCCGCAAGTGTGCCGCAGCCGGCGCGGCCGCGTTTCAGATGAAACCTAGGAGATCGAGATCTCGACCTTGTCGGGGTAGAACGCGAGCAGGTCCTTGATGAGCTCGACATCGTCGTAAGGCTGCTCGTAGCTCCAGACGGCGTTTTCCGGCCCGTCCTTGAGCGAGAAGTACGATGCGTCGCCCTTGAACGGGCAGTGCGTGCGGCGGCTCGTGCGCACCAGGCGGTCCATCCTCACGTCCTTGCGGGGGATGTAGTAGACGATCGGGGCGACCGTGCTGCCCTCCATGGTCTCCTCGAGCGCGATTGCCCGGGCGGTGTCCGCGATCAGGTCGCCCTTGAGCGTCACGCGCACGCGTACGCCCGCCGGCCGCGTCGCGACCCGGTGGCCTGGATGCTTGCGCGAGCCGGGAGCGGGGTTGTTGCCAGTCGACGGCTTCATCATTCGTTCCTTTCCAGCAGCTGTTTGGCGGCCTGCAGGTCGCGCATCACCCATTCGGCGTCGGCGGCGAACTGCGCGTCGGTCATCTCGGGACGGCGGAAGAGAGTGAGCACGAGGTCGCAGCCCGCGCCGTTGGCGACCACGCGCAGCGGGACGTACACCGGCGCGGCGCGCGGCAGCCTGACCTGGTGGTCGAGCACGCCGTAGGCGTTGCGCTCCGAGAAGCGCACGCTCGCCGGGCCTTCCGGGGTTTCAGCGACCCAGTCGTCTCCGTCGCGGCGCAGCGACGCGCCCAGCCCTGAAGCCCACTTCGGGAAATTCTCGGGCAGCGAAAGAAACTCGTACGCCTCGACAGCAGGACGCTCGATGCGCACGCTGAGGGCGCGGGCTTCGCGCACCGCGCCGCGGTGGCAGCTGCCCTGGTAGGCGTGTTTCATCGGGCCTTCGCTTTCCACAGGCCCATCATGCGGCCCTCGGGTTCGGTGAAGAGCGAGAACTTGCCCATCCCGGGCACCTTCTGCGCCTCGACGTGGATCTTGCCGCCGGCGGCGACGATCTGCTTGCGGTACTTCGCGAGGTCGTCGACCAGGATGTAGAACAGCATGTTCCCCGGCCACGGCCCTTCGCGCTCGGGCTTCACGATGCCGCCGTTGATGCCGCGCATCTCGCCCTGCGCGCCGGTATCCACGATGCGGTAGTTGAGCTGCGGATGATGCTGCACCTTCCAGCCGAAGATCCTGGCGTAGAAGTCCGACACCTTGGCCGGGTCCTTCGACATCAGCTCCCAGTGCACTACGGGGTTACCCACGATTTCCTCCTTCACCGCGATTGGAAAAACTCCACCAGCATGGGCGCGAGCGCCTTGGGCTTCACCATGTGGTTCTGGCCTTCCAGGATGCGGTGCCGGGCGCGCGGCAGGACTTTCGCCAAGGCTGCCATGGCGTTGCGCATCCATTCGGGGCTCTTGCCGCCGGCGACC
>DATIGR010000081.1:0-8618 GCA_035454645.1 Burkholderiales bacterium | reverse complement strand
GCTACGACATGACGTACCTGCGCAACTACGCGCTCATCAACGTGCGCGACCGCCTCGCGCGCCTCGAGGGCGTGGGCCAGGTGCTGATGTGGGGCAGCGGCGACTACGCGATGCGCGTGTGGCTCGATCCGCACAAGGTCGCCGAGCGCAACCTGTCGGCGGGCGACATCGTGCGCGCCATCCGCCAGGAGAACGTGCAGGCGGCGGCAGGGGTGATCGGCGCCTCACCTGGTGTTGAAAAAGTTGACTTACAACTTTCCGTGAACGCGCAGGGACGTCTGCGGAGCGAAGAGGAATTCGGCGACATCATCGTCAAGAGCGAAGGCAGCGCCGTCACGCGCCTGCGCGACGTGGCGCGCATCGAGCTCGGCGCCGCCGACTACGCCCTGCGCTCGCTGCTCGACAACAAGCCCGCGGTGGCGATCGGCATCTTCGCCGCGCCGGGCTCGAACGCGATCCAGATCTCCGACAACGTGCGCCGCACGATGGCCGAGATCAAGAAAACGATGCCCGAGGACGCGGACTACCAGATCGTCTACGACCCGACGCAGTTCGTGCGCGCCTCGATCAGGGCGGTGATCCGCACGCTCCTCGAGGCCACCGCGCTCGTGGTGCTGGTCGTGATCCTGTTCCTGCAGACCTGGCGCGCGTCGGTGATCCCGCTGGTCGCGGTGCCAGTGTCGATCGTCGGCACGTTCTCGCTGCTCTACCTCTTCGGCTTCTCGATCAACGCGCTCAGCCTGTTCGGCCTGGTCCTCGCGATCGGCATCGTGGTCGACGACGCGATCGTGGTGGTGGAGAACGTCGAGCGCAACATCGCCGAGGGGCGCTCGGCGCGCGAGGCGACCTACCAGGCGATGAAGGAGGTCACCAACCCGATCATCGCCATCGCGCTCGTGCTGGTGGCGGTGTTCGTGCCGCTCGCCTTCATCAGCGGGCTGTCGGGCCAGTTCTACAAGCAGTTCGCGCTCACGATCGCGATCTCGACCGTGATCTCGGCGGTCAACTCGCTCACGCTCTCGCCCGCCCTGGCGGCTTTGCTGTTGAAGCCTCACCAGGAAAAGCAGAACTGGTTCTTCCGGGGCTTCAACAGGTACTTCGGCGCGGCGAGCTCCGCCTACAGTCGCAGCGTCGGCGGCGTGCTCTCGCGCAAGACGCTGATGATGGTCCTGTATGTCGTTCTGCTCGCCGTCACGGGCGTGCTGTTCCGGGCGGTGCCCGACGGCTTCGTGCCGCAGCAGGACAAGCAGTACCTGATCGGCTTCGCCCAGCTCCCCGACGGCGCCACGCTCGACCGCACCGAGGACGTGATGCGCCGCATGGGCGAGATCATGATGAAGCAGCCCGGGGTCGAGAACGCGGTCGGCTTCCCCGGGCTCTCCATCAACGGCTTCACCAACAGCTCGAACTCGGGCATCGTCTTTGCCGCTCTCAAGAATTTCGACGAGCGGAAGGATCGCAGCTTGAGCGGCGGCGCGATCGCTGCACAGTTGAATCAAAAGT
This sequence comes from Burkholderiales bacterium, assembly GCA_035454645.1. GTDB lineage: Bacteria > Pseudomonadota > Gammaproteobacteria > Burkholderiales > SG8-39 > SCGC-AG-212-J23. The sequence continues at coordinate 7,115 of DATIGR010000081.1, read as the reverse complement.
TCGCCCAGATCCAGGACGCCTTCATCGTCATCTTCCCGCCGCCGCCGGTGCAGGGCCTGGGCACGACCGGCGGCTTCAAGCTGTACCTCGAGGACCGCGCCTCGCTCGGCTACCAGGCGCTCGACCAGGCGACCAGGAGCTTCCTCGCCAAGGCGTACCAGGCGCCCGAGCTGGCGGGCCTGTTCTCGACCTACCAGGTGAACGTGCCGCAGCTCTACGCCGACATCGACCGCACCCAGGCGCGCCAGCTCGGCGTGCCGGTGACCGAGGTGTTCGAGACGATGCAGGTCTACCTCGGCAGCCTGTACGTGAACGACTTCAACAAGTTCGGCCGCACCTACTCGGTGCGCGTGCAGGCCGACGCGCCGTACCGCGCGCGCGCCGAGGACATCGGGCAGCTCAAGGTGCGCTCGAATACGGGCGCCATGGTGCCGCTCTCGGCGCTCATGGACGTGCGGCCGGCGGCCGGGCCCGACCGCGCGATCCGCTACAACGGCTTCCTCGCCGCCGATATCAGCGGCCGCAACGCCCCGGGCTTCTCCTCGGGCCAGGCGCAGGACGCGATCGAGCGCATCGCCGCCGAGACCCTGCCGCCGGGCATCGGCTTCGAGTGGACCGAGATCACCTACCAGGAGATCCTCGCCGGCAACTCGGCGCTCTGGATCTACCCGCTCGCGATCTTCCTCGTGTTCCTGGTGCTCGCCGCGCTCTACGAGAGCCTCGCGCTGCCGCTCGCGATCATCCTGATCGTGCCGCTCAGCATGGGCGCCGCGCTCGCCGGCGTGTGGCTCACCCACGGCGACAACAACATCTTCACCCAGATCGGCTTCATGGTGCTGGTCGGGCTCGCGGCGAAGAACGCGATCCTGATCGTGGAGTTCGCGCGCGAGCTCGAGTTCGCCGGGCGCACGCCGGTGCAGGCGGCGATCGAGGCGAGCCGGCTGCGGCTGCGGCCGATCGTCATGACCTCGATCGCCTTCATCATGGGCGTGGTGCCGCTCGCGTTCTCGGTCGGCGCCGGCGCCGAGATGCGCCAGGCGATGGGCGTCGCGGTGTTCGCCGGCATGATCGGCGTCACCGCCTTCGGCATCTTCCTCACGCCGGTGTTCTACGTCCTGGTGCGCGCCATGACCGGCAACCGGCCGCTCAAGCTTCACGGCGAAGTTCCCCAGGAGGTAAGCGGCTTCGGGGCCGGCATGGCGGCCAGGCCGCTGCCGATGAAGGACGTCGAATGAGACCGCTGGGACGGGTTCCTGACCCCTTTTTCTGGAAAAGGGTCCTGACCCCTTTTCTGGTGGTATTGCTCGTGGGCTGCGCCACTTCGCTCCCCGAAGTCGAGCCGCAGAAGCTGCCGCCGGTGCCGGCCGAGTTCAAGGAGCGCTGGACCATCGCCGCGCCCGCCGAGGCGCAGCCGCGCGGCGAGTGGTGGAAGGCGTTCAACGACCCGGTGCTCGACGGGCTGGTCGAGCGCGCCGACCGCGCCAACGCGGGCATCCAGGTGGCGGCGGCGCGCCTTGCGCAGGCGCGCGCGGTGGCGCGCATCACCGACGCCGACCGCGCGCTGCAGGTCTCGGCCGGCGCGAGCGCGCGGCGCGCGCAGGGCATCATCGGCGGCGACGCCGGTCCGGCGCGCAACCTGTTCGCCGCGGGCGTGGACCTTTCCTACGAGGTCGATCTCTTCGGCCGGCTCTCGCATGCCAGCGCCGCCGCGGTTCTCGATGCCGAGGCGCGCGCGGCGCTGCTGCAGAGCACGCGCCTGCTCGTCCAGGCCGAGGTCGCGCGGGCCTACCTCGCGCTCCGCGCGCTCGACGTGGAAAGGCTCATCGTCCAGGAAACGCTCGCCGCCTACCGCGGAACCCTGGCGCTGACCGAGCGGCGCTGGCGCGCGGGCGACGTCGCCGAGCTCGACGTCGCGCGCGCCGCCACCGAGGTGGCGGCGACCGAGTCGGAGGCGCTCGCGCTCGAGCGGCGCCGCGCCGAGCTCGAGCACGCGCTCGCGATCCTGCTCGGAGAAGCGCCGGCGAATTTCTCGATGAGAGAGGGCGAGTGGAGCACCTTGCTGCCCGCCATCCCCGCGGGCGTGCCGAGCACGCTGCTCACGCGCAGGCCCGACGTCGCCGCGGCGCAGAACGGCCTGCTCGCGGCGCAGGCGCGCGTGGGCGCGGCCAAGGCGGCGTATTTCCCCAACATCGCGCTCACCGCGAGCGGCGGCTACGCCTCCACCGAGATCGAGGACCTTTTCAACTGGTCCTCGCGCGCCTGGCTGATCGGCGCGATCTTCTCGCTCCCGATCCTCGACGGCGGCCGGCGCGAGGCGGGCGTGCAGGCCTCGAGGGCAGAGCTCGACGGCGCGGTGGCGAGCTACCGCGACCAGGTGCTGGTGGCGTTCAGGGACGTCGAGGACCAGCTCTCCGCGCTACGGCTTCTAGCCGAGCAGGCCGAAGCGCAGGCGCGCGCGGTCGACTCCGCGCGCCGCACCACGCTCCTCTCCGACACGCGCTACCGCGCGGGGTACGTGAGCCAGCTCGAGCTGCTCGACGCGCAGAGGAGCGAGCTGCGCAACCGGCGCGAGGCGCTGCAGGTGCGCTCGGCGCGCTACCAATCGACCGTTGCCCTGGTGCGTGCGCTCGGAGGAAGCTGGGAATGAACGTCCTCACCGTGAACCTGGTGCTGAGCACCTTCGTGTTCTGGGTCGCCGCCAAGACTTATGTTCTACCCAAGCTGGAACAGTTCAGCCCCCAGGCCGTCCTCACGCCGATCCTGCTGCTGCACTCGTTCCGCCACCTCGGCCTGATGTTCCTCGCCCCGGGCGGCGTCTATCCCGGCATGCCGGCGCAGTTCGCCTATCCCGCCGCCTATGGCGACCTCGCCGCGGCCGCGCTCGCGATGGCGGCGATCCTCACGGGAACGCCGCGCTGGCTGGTGTGGGTGTTCAACGTCGTCGGTACGGTGGACCTGCTTGCGGCGATCGCCCTCGCCACTATCCACGGCGCCCCGGCCTTCATGGGCGCGGCGTATTGGATTCCCGCGTTTTGGGTGCCGGCGCTCCTCGTCACCCATTACCTCGTCTTCGTCATCCTGACCCCCCGGCGCGCTATCCTCGCTCCCCATGTCCCTTGAGACATGGCTCGCCTTCGCCGCCGCCTCGGCGGTGCTGCTCGTCATCCCGGGCCCGACGATCCTCACCGTGATCAGCTATTCGGTGGCGCACGGCGGGCGGGCGAACGCGCCGCTCGTCGCCGCCGTCGCGCTCGGCGACTCGACCGCGCTCGTCCTCTCCGTCCTCGGCCTGGGCGCCCTCCTCGCGGCTTCGGCGTTCGCCTTTACCCTCGTCAAGCTGGTGGGCGGCCTGTATCTCATCTACCTCGGCATCAGGCTCCTTCGGAGCGGCGTCTCCCCGGTCCGCCTCGGCGCGCCGCCGGCGCCGGAATCGCGCTGGAAGCTCTTCTGGAACACGTACATCGTCACCGCGCTCAATCCCAAGGGGATCGTGTTCTTCGTCGCCTTCCTGCCGCAGTTCATCGACCCCGCCGGGGATGTCCCGCGCCAGCTCTGGCTGCTCGCCGTCACCTTCGTCGTCATGGCGACGCTCAACGCGGCGCTCTACGCGGCGTTCGCGGCCTCGGCGCGCCGGCTCCTCGCCTCGGCGCGCGCCCAGCGGCGCTTCAACCTCGCCGGGGGCGCGCTGCTCTCGGCCGCGGGCGCGTGGGCGCTGCTCGCGAAGCGATCGACATAGCGAAACGCTTTTTGCAGTTGTAACAGGAGCGTCCGGTCTGCGAAACGACCCGGCGATACGTCCGGCGCAGTATTGCGTCCATGGCGCGCGCCGTCCTTCTGGTATTGATGGTTCTGGTCTCGCGGCCGGGCGCAGCCGCGGACCCGCAGTGGATCGCGATCTTCGGCCGGGGCGTCGAATCGGACGAAACCGACATCTTCCGGATCGCCTACCGCCATCCCTTGAAGGAAAACGGCGCGTGGTGGAGGCCTTCGTACGTGCAGATGGGCGCGAGCTCCTGGCACGTCCCTGACGTCCGCGGCCAGACGCGCCGCCTCGACCTGAACGTGAGCGCGATCTGGCGCGACGACAAGCCCTGGGGCTACTGGGAGGCGGGCTTCGGCGGCTACCTCCTCAGCAAGACCATCAACAACGACGAGAACCGCCTGCCCTCGGCGTTCGAGTTCGGCTCGCACATCGGCGCCGGGCTGCGCTTCGCCGAGAAGCACACCATCGGCGTCGCGATCCAGCACCTTTCCAACGCCGGCCTCAAGCAGCCGAACGGCGGCATCGACCTGGTGCTCCTCCAGTACACGTTTACTAATTGAGCTTCAGCCGGCGGCGGTAGTCGCGGTTCCAGTACATCGGCTTGCGCCCGTCCAGGTTGTCGTGCACCACCTTGCCGTTGACGACGGTGAGCACGGAGTAGATGTCCTTGATCTCCTCGTCGCTCACCTTCTTCGGGTTGAAGTAGTCGTCGGACAGGACGATGAGGTCGGCGTAGCTGCCCTCCTCGATCGTGCCGATCTTGCCGTCGAGGTTGAGGAACCAGTCGTTGGCTGCGGTGTAGAGCCGCAGGATCTCCTTGCGCGTGGTGAGCTGGCCCGGGTTGATCAGGTCGCCGCGCGCGTTCCGGCCGGTGACCGCGTAGTACATGCCGAGCCACGGGTTCATCGGCGAGATCTGCATGCCGTCGGAGCTCATCCCGGCGCGGATGCCGCTGTCGACGATCAGGCGGAACGGCGGACCGTTGCCGGCCGCGGTGCCCGAGATGTAGCGCCAGCCGCCGACCAGGCTGATGCCGCCGCCCAGGCCTTTCAGCCGCTCGAGGTACTCGGTGTCGATGAACGGCACGTGCGCGAGCACCCAGCGCAGGTTGGTGATGCCGTCCTCGAGGCCCGGGAGCGCCGAGACCTCGTCGTGCACCGTCTGCCAGCCGTCGATGATCAGCTTCCAGTCCGGGATGCCGCCGATGTTGAACCCGAGGGTGTGATTCTCGTTGCGCCAGCGCGCCATCGCGACCAGGCGCGTGCCGTCCAGCCACACCGGGGTGCCGGCGAAGAACAGGGTCCCGGTGGTGAATTCGCCGATGCCGAGGATGCGCACCATGTCGTCGCCGAAGTCGTTGAACGCGTTGAGCAGCCGCGCGCGCAGCTCGGGCGTCAGCGGATCGGTCTCCATGTGGAGAAAGTTGATCCAGATGCGGTTGAAGATCTTGCCTTCGTGGTAGAGCGCGCGCAGCGAGTCGTAGGCGCGGTAGCGGTCGAAGTTGGCGAGCGCGTCGGCCGCGTTGTCGCTGTTCGGCTGGCCGGTGTTGGGGAAGCCGCCCTGGTCGAGGTGCGTGGTGACGCCGACCTCGGCGGCGTAGGTCATGGCGTAGCCCAGGCCGCGCTTCTGCTCGTCGAAGGTCTGCAGCCCGCGCAGGGCGTTGAGCGCGCGCACCGACATGCCGCCGGCCGGGATGGCGCCGGTCGTATCGTCCACGGTGATGCCGAGGGGCTGGAAGAAGCTCTTGCCGAGCGAATTGGTGACGGTCGGGCCGTTGAAGCCCTGCATGACGAGCACCGGGTGGTTCGGGGTGACGCTGTCGAGCTCCTGCAGCGTCGGCATGCGCGGCGCGTCCGGCGGCGGGGTGAACTGGTTGATGTTGAAGCCGCCGAGCGCGGTGAGCCACTGCCCCGCGGGGATCTCGCGCGCGCGGGCGGCGAAGGTGCCGAGCACCTCGGCGATCGAGCGCGCGTTCTCGATGCGCGTGTCGTGCCCCGGCCGCAGGCCGAGCAGCACGACGTGGTTGTGGTTGTCGATGATGCCCGGGACCACGGTGCGCCCGCGCAGGTTGATCACCCGGGTGCAGTGGTCGTGGCCGCGGTGGCCGTCGTGGCCGACGGCGGCGAAGCGGCCGTTGCGGATCAGGACATCGTGGACCACCGAGTCCTTCGCGTCCATGGTGTGGATGCGGCCGTTGACGAGCCGCAGCGATTCATTGCCGTCGCAGTCGTCGTCCTTTTTCCCATGCGCGACGGATGCTGCGAGGCACAAGACGGCGGCGGCGAGCGCCGGTGTGGCAAGCCAGGCGTAATTCCCCATTGCGTGTCCTCCTCCCAGAAGAGCGGCTGTCCCTCTATACGCGCGTGGGACGAAAAATTGAAGGGCCGTTTCGGTGCGGAGTTGGGACGGCCGGTGGGATGCGCCGCGGCTGCCTAGAAATACGGCCGGGTGTGGATCTCGAGGAAGTGGCCTGACGGGTCGAGGAAGTAGACCCCGCGGCCGCCGTTCCAGGTGTAGACCTCGCCCGGCTTCTCGCGCTCGGGGTCGGCCCAGTAGTCGAGCTTGCGCTCCTGGATGCGGCCGAAGATCTGGTCGAAATCCTTTTCGCCGACCAGGAACGCGTAGTGCTGGGACACGATCTCGCCCTCGTCGTCGCAGAAGTCGAGCGTGACCTCGTTGCCGAGCTGCACGCACATGAACGGGCCGAAGGCCACCGGGGGCTCGCGCAGGCCGAGGATCTCGGTGAGGAACGCCGCCGAAGCGCGCTTGTCGCGCGCCGAGACGATGGTGTGGTTCAGCTTGATCAACGCTCTGCTAGTACACCGTCTCCACCGGCATGCCGAAGATGTAGCCCGCGCCGCGCTCGGTGCGGATGTAGCGCGGCTCGGCCGGGTCTTTCTCGATCTTGCGCCGCAGCCGCATGATCTGCACGTCGACCGAGCGGTTGTAGACCTCGTCGTTGTGCAGGCGCGAGAGGTCGATCAGCTGGTCGCGCGTGAGGATGCGCTGCGGCGAGCCGAGCAGCACGACGAGCAGGCTGAACTCGCCGTTCGAGAGCGCCACGTTCCGGCCGTCGGGCGCCGCGAGGCGCCGGGTGTTGAGGTTGAGCTCCCAGCCGTCGAAGCGGAAGGCGCGGATGCCCTCCGGGCGCCCCTGGCGCACCTCGGCGCGGCGGCGGCGCAAGATAGTGCGGATGCGGGCGAGGAGCTCGCGCGGGCTGAAAGGCTTGGTCAGGTAGTCGTCTGCGCCGAGCTCGAGGCCCATGACCCGGTCGGCCTCCTCGGAGCGCCCGGTCAGCATGATGATCGGGATCGCCGACTCGTCGCGCAGGGCGCGCGCGATTGCCATGCCG
>DATIGR010000080.1:0-6130 GCA_035454645.1 Burkholderiales bacterium | reverse complement strand
GTCCACGACCTCGTGCGGCGTGGGCACGAAGATGACGTCGGGCTGCTGCGCGGGCTTGCGCGGCTGGGCCTGGGCGAGGAACTGGTACGGGGAGTTGCGCTCGAACGCCGCCGCCGGGGCCGCGGCGAGAACCGCCGCGGCGAGCGCCAGGAGGATTCGCATCCCCGAAATTATGCCTTAGGGGGAAAACCCGGTCGCGAAACGGCTCGACATGACCGCGGCGTCGACCTCGCTCTCCTCGTCGGGCCTGGGGTCGGGCTTCGGCGCCGCCCAGTCGCCCCGCGCGGGCTGCTCGGTGAACGCGGCTTCCAGGTCGTCGGTGCCGTGGATCGCGAGCCGCGCCCACGCGATCAGCAGGATCGCCGCGATGATGGCGATGAGGGCGATCACCGCGATGACCGGGTGCTCGTTCGGATCCGGGTGCTCGTGGTGGCTGAAAACGTGGACCATGCGGGTTAGACGCTACTCCTGCCCGCAGGTTCGGGCGAGCCAACTATTCACCCGCGATCGTCATGTTCTCCACCAGGATCGAGCCGGTCGAGCGGCCGCTGCGCACCACCACGTCGCCGCCTATGGCCGCGATTTGCTTGAACATTTGCTGCAGGCTGCCGGCGATGGTTATCTCTTCGACCGGAAACGCGATCTCGCCGCCCTCGACCCAGTAGCCGGCAGCGCCGCGCGAGTAGTCCCCGGTGACCGGGTTGACCCCCTGGCCGAGCAGCTCGGTCACCAGCAGGCCGCGCTTCATCTCGCGCAACATGCCTTGAAAATCAAGGTTTCCTGCTTTGACAACAAGGTTATGGTGGCCCCCGGCGCTGCCGGTGGACTTCATGCCGAGCTTGCGCGCCGCGTAGCTGCCGAGGAAGTAGCCCTGGACCACGCCGTCGCGCACGATCGGCCGCTCGAGCGTCGCCACGCCCTCCTCGTCGAACGCGCTCGAGGCCATGCCCTGGGGCTCGCGCGGCCGCTCGTCGATCGAGACCAGCGGCGAGAACACCGGCTTGCCCAGGCTGTCGACCAGGAACGAAGTCTTGCGGTAGAGGTTGCCCCCGCTCACCGCCGAGACGAAGTGCCCGATCAGCCCGACCGCGACCGGCGCCTCGAACAGCACCGGCGCCTGGCGGGTGGCGATCTTGCGGGCCCCGAGGCGCGCGGCGGCGCGTTGGCCGGCGTAGCGGCCGAGCGCGCGCGCATCGGCGAGCCTGCCCGGCACGCGCGCGGCGCTGTACCAGTCGTCGCGCTGCATCAGGCCCTTGTCCTCGGCGATCACCGCGCAGGAAAGCCAGTGGCGCGAGCCGGCGAAGCCGCCGACGAAACCGAGGCTGTTCGCAGCCACGAACTGCGTCTGCTGCGCGGACACCGTGGCGCCCTCGGAGTTGCGGATCTTCTTCGACGCCGCGAACGCCGCCGCCTCGCAGCGCCGCGCGAGGTCGAGCGCCTCCTCGGTGGTGATCTCCCACGGGTGGTAGAGATCGAGGTCGGGCTGGCTGCGCGCGAGGAGCTCGGCGTCGGGCAGCCCCGCGCAGTCGTCCTCCGCGGTATGGCGCGCGATCGCCGCGGCGGCGTCCACCGTCTGCTCGAGCGCGGCGCGCGAGAAATCCGAAGTGCTGGCGTGCCCCCGCCTCGCGCGGGGGCGCTCGCCGAGGTACACGGTGACGCCGATCGAGCGGTCGCGGTTGTGCTCGACGGTGTCCGGGCGCCCCTTGCGCACCGTGACCGAGAGGCCGTAGCCCTCCGAGACGTCGCAGTCGCAGCCGCTCGCGCCGGCGCGCCGCGCGCGCTCCAACGCGGCGTGCGCGAGGCTTTCGAGCTCCGCGCGCTCGCAGCTGAAACCGTGGCGCTTCGGCATGGGGGCGCTATGATAATCGGGTGGATCAGGAAATTGTCAGCAAGACGCGCAGGAAGCAGGCAATGCACGAGCTGCAGGCGCTCGGCGCCGATCTCGCGCGCCTGGCCGAGGCGCAGCTCAGGTCGATCGAGCTCCCCGAAGAGCTGCGCGCGGCGCTGCTCGAGGCGAAGCGCATCACGAGCCACGAGGCGAAGCGCCGCCAGATGCAGTACGTCGGGCGCCTGATGCGCGGCCTCGATCCTGCGCCGATCCGCGCGCGCCTGGGCGAGATCGAGGGCAGCTCGGCGCGCGCCACCGCGCGCCACCGGCGCCTCGAGACCTGGCGCGAGCGGCTGCTCGGCGACGACGCCGCGCTCACCGAGTTCGCCGCCGGGCATCCGGGCGCGGACCTGCAGGCGCTGCGCACGCTCATCCGCAACGCGCGCAAGGAGGCGGGCGAGGGCAAGCCGCCGCGCGCCTACCGCGAGCTTTTCAGGGCGCTCAAAGCGATTGACTCTTCAACCCCTGTTCAGGGCTGAGATCACCCTGGCCGCAGCCCAGGAGCTCGGCGAGACGCCGCAGGGGCGCCGGCGCATCATCGGCATCACCGGCGGGCGCTTCAGCGGCGGGCGGCTCTCGGGACGCGTGCTCCCCGGCGGCGCCGACTGGCAGCTCGTGCGCCCCGACGGCGTCGCGGACCTCGATGCGCGCTACACGCTCGAGACTTCCGACGGCGCCCTGATCTATGTGCGCAACCGGGGATACCGGCATGGTCCTGCCGACATCCTGAAGCGACTCGCTTCCGGCGAAAGCGTGGATCCCGGCCTCTACTACATGCGCACGACCCCGCGCTTCGAGACCGGAGATCCGCGCTACACCTGGCTCAACCGCGTGGTCTGCGTCGCGAGCGGCGCGCGCCGCAGGACCGCGGTGGAGCTCGAGGTTTTCGAAGTCACATGATCATTGGACTCGTATCGATCAGCGACCGGGCCTCCGCCGGGGTCTACAAGGACGAAGGCATCCCGTCGCTCAAGCAATGGCTCGCAGCCGCGATCGCGTCGCCCGCGTGGCGCGACGAGACGCGCCTCATCGCCGACGAGCGGCCGGTGATCGAGGCGGCGCTGAAGGAGCTGGTCGACGAGAAAGGCTGCAGCCTGGTGCTCACCACCGGCGGCACCGGGCCCGCGCCGCGCGACGTGACGCCCGAGGCGACGCTCGCGGTGGCGGACAAGGTGATGCCCGGCTTCGGCGAGCAGATGCGCGCCGTGAGCCTCAAGTACGTGCCCACCGCGATCCTGTCGCGCCAGGTGGCCGTGATCCGCAGGAGCGCGCTGATCATCAACCTGCCCGGGCAGCCGAAGGCGATCCGCGAGACCCTCGACGGCGTGTTCGCCGCGGTGCCCTACTGCATCGATCTCATCGGCGGCCCGTACATCGAGACGAACGAGGCCGTGGTCAAGGCGTTCCGGCCGAAGTCGGCGCTGAAAAAAAAATAGGCCTCAGCCCCCGACCAGGCTTTCGGCGGCGGCACGCAGCGTGCCCTCGCCCGCCGCGTCGTCGCCCGCCGCGGCGAGGTCGACGAGCTGCTCGGCGCCGAGCTCCTTGACCGTGGTCTCGAGCGTGCGGCTCGTGACCGCGGCCAACCCGGGCCGGGTGCGCACGCAGACGATGGGCACTTCGCCATGCCGCGCGTCGCCGCGCACCGCGCGCACCAGGTCGAACACCTGCGAGTCGTCGAAATAGACCCCGATCGCCACGAGGTCGTAGCGCGCCCCGGCGAGCGCATGGCGCGCCTGCCCCATGGTGTGGGCGAACTCGATGTCCCAGCCCGTGAGCGCCGCCAAATATCGGGCGTCCATTTGCGGCACGTCCGCGACCAGGACTTTCTTCATCTTCTGATGGAATACTACCCACGAATGCTTTCTCGTGCCCTGCTCAGCCTCGTCCTGGCGCTCGCTGGGTGCGCCGGTGCCTTTCAGTCCGCGCCGGAAGTTCGCTACGAGCCGACGCCGATGGACGTGGTGCGCGTGATGCTCGACCTCGCCAGGGTGCACGTCGATGACCTCGTCGCCGACCTCGGCTGCGGCGACGGCCGCCTGGTGATCGAGGCGGCGCGCCGGCACGGCGCGCGCGGCCTGTGCGTGGACATCGATCCCCGGCGCATCGACGAGGCGCGGCGCAACGCCGCCGCCGCGGGCGTCGCCGAGCGCATCACGTTCCGCAACCAGGACCTGTTTGCGACCGAGCTGCGCGGGGTGACCGTCGTGACGCTGTTCCTGTCGCCCCGGTTCAACCAGAAGCTGCGCCCCAAGCTCGAGCGCGAGCTCGCCTCCGGCGCCCGGGTGGTCTCGCACTGGCACGACATGGGAGACTGGCCGCCGAAGCGCACGCTGCGCGTGACGAGCGACCGGCGGGAGAGACCGGTCTACCTGTGGGTCATGCCTTAGACTTGCCGCATGCAAGCGGTTGAGATCGAGACCGGGCCAAACCCGGTCGGGGCGGTGATCTGGCTGCACGGCCTCGGCGCCGACGGCCACGACTTCGAGCCGGTCGTGCCGGAGCTGCGGCTCGGGCGCCCGGTGCGATTCATCTTCCCCCACGCGCCGATCCGCCCGGTGACGATCAACATGGGCATGCGCATGCGCGCCTGGTACGACATCCTCCAGTTCGGCGGCGGCCCGGAGGACACGGCCGGGATCCGGGCCTCGCAGAAGATCGTCGAAGAATTTGTCGCTCAGGAAGAGCGTCGGGGTCTGCCCCCCCGACAGATCCTCCTTGCCGGCTTTTCCCAGGGCGGGGCGATCGTGCTGCAGACCGGGCTGCGCTACCCGGAGCGCCTTGCCGGGATACTGGCGCTCTCGACCTATTTGCCACTCGCATCCACCCTCGAAGCCGAGGCCTCTCAGGCCAACCGCGACATCCCGATCTTCATGGCGCACGGCGAGTACGACGACCTCATCCCCATCCGGCGCGCCGAGGCGTCGCGGGAGCAGCTCGTCAGCCTCGGCTACAAGGTCGAGTGGCACTCATACCCGATGCCGCACTCGGTCTGTGCGCCCGAGATCGCGGAGATCGCCAAGTTCTTGGCGCAGGTGCTGGAAGACTGAAAGATAAAATGGGCGCCATGGCGTCAGAGCAACAGCAGGCCGTCCCGGGCTACACCGTCATCCACATTATCGGCCAGGGCGGGCAGGCGCAGGTGTTCCTCGCCGAGCGCGAGCACGACGGGCTGCGGGTGGCGCTCAAGATCCTGAACCGGGCGCTGCGCAACGACCCGGTGTTCCTCGAGCGCTTCGTGCGCGAGTACAAGCTGGTCGCGGGCCTGAACAGCAACTACGTCGCGCGCATCTACGACCAGGGCTTCACCGGCGACTTCCCCTACATCGCGATGGAGTTCCTGCCCTCGGGCACGCTCGCGGCGCGGATCCGCGAAGGGCTGACCGCGCGCGCCGCGCTGCGCATCGCGAGCCAGATCGCGCAGGCGCTCGACGCCATCCATTCGCAGGGCATCGTGCACCGGGATCTCAAGCCCGCCAACATCCTGTTCCGCGCCGATGGCCGCCCGGTGATCGCGGACTTCGGCCTGGCGCGCGACACTCGCATCAACTCGACGCTCACCGTGGCCGGCCAGTTCCTCGCCACGCCGCGCTACATGAGCCCCGAGCAGTGCCTGGGGCGAGCGGTGGACGCGCGCTCCGATCTCTACAGCCTGGGCGCGGTGCTCTATGAGATGATGACCGGCAACAAGATCTACGAGCACGCCCACTCGGCCGACGTGATCGCCATGCACGTGCATGCACCCGTGCCGCAGCTCACCGACATGCTCTCGGTGCACCAGCCGCTGCTCGAGCGCCTGCTCGCCAAGAACCCCGACGAGCGCTTCCAGAGCGCCGCCGAGGTGATCGCCGAGATCGGCCTGTGAAAGCGCAGGGCGAGCGGCAGTACCTCGACCTCGTCGCCGAGGTGCTCGAGCACGGCGCGCGCAAGTCCGACCGAACCGGCATCGGGACGCTCTCGGTGTTCGCTCGCCAGCTCCGCTTCGGGCTCGCGGAAAGCTTCCCGCTCCTCACCACCAAGAAGCTGCACCTCAAGTCCATCCTCTACGAGCTGCTCTGGTTCCTGCGCGGCGACACCAACGTGCGCTGGCTGCAGGAGCGCGGCGTGACGATCTGGGACGAGTGGGCCGACGAGAACGGCGATCTCGGGCCGATCTATGGCAAGCAATGGCGGAGCTGGCCGACGCCGGACGGCGGCTCGATCGACCAGCTGCAGCGCGCGCTCGACCTGCTGCGCCGCGATCCG
>DATIGR010000079.1:0-2802 GCA_035454645.1 Burkholderiales bacterium | reverse complement strand
TACCTCATCCGCGTCCTGCGCAGCGCCATCGCCGGCCTCGCCTTCGGCACCGCCCTCGCTGCCCTCTACGCGATGCTCTACGCGCTCCTCAAGGCGGAGGACTATTCGCTGCTCGGGGGATCGCTGCTTCTCTTCGGATTGCTCGCAGTCGTGATGATCGCGACTCGGCGCGTCGACTGGTACGCCCTTAACCCCCCGCGGCCCGCCCCCGCCGCGGCGTCATAGCAAACAGGAGCTCGAGCGGCACCCGGGGAACCGCTCGATTGACGACACAGCGTGAATTCCTAGGCTGACGTCGACGAGAACGGGAGGCAACATACGGCCCGGTGAAAAAACTGCAGAACCTCCTGCGCCGCACGTTCCGCCTGCGGCGTCTGCGCCCGGGCCAGCGCGAAGTGATCGAGAGCGTGCTCTCCGGCCGCGACACACTCGCCATCATGCCCACCGGCGCCGGCAAGTCGCTGTGCTACCAGCTGCCCGCGCTGAAGCTGCCGGGCACCACGGTGGTGGTCTCGCCGCTCATCGCGCTGATGAAGGACCAGTCCGACAAGCTTGAGGACCACGGGGTCGATGCGGCCGCCGTGAACAGCACCCTCACCGTGCGCGAGCGGCGCGAAACGCTGCAGCGCATCCGGCGCGGCGAGGCCGGGATCGTGTTCACCACGCCCGAGCAGCTCCTCAACCCCGCGTTCCTGGACGAGCTGAAGGCGAACCGGGTGGATCTGTTCGTCGTCGACGAGGCGCACTGCATCTCCCAATGGGGGCACGACTTCCGGCCCGCCTACCGCGAGCTCGGCGCAGCGCTGAAGGCTCTCGGCGATCCGACGCTCCTCACGCTCACCGCCACCGCGACGCAAGACGTGGTAGAGGACATCGCACGCCAGCTCGGCCGCCCGCGCATGCGCGTACTCAACGCCGGCGTTTACCGCTCGAACCTGTACTTCGAGGTGCTGCAGACGACCAACGAGGCGGAGAAGAAGCAGGCCCTGCTCGAGGTGGTGCGCTCGGGCGGCGCAGGCATTGTGTACTGCGCCACCGTGAGGGCGGCGAAGGCGGTGCACGCCTGGCTCGCGCAGCAGGGCGAGGCGGCCGAGATCTACCACGGCCGCCTGCCGGCGCGGGAACGCGCCGCGCGCCAGGACGCCTTCATGAGCGGCGCCGCGCGCACCATGGTCGCGACCCATGCCTTCGGCATGGGGATCGACCGCCAGGACATCCGCTACGTGCTGCACTACCAGCTTCCCGGCAGCGTCGAGGCCTACTACCAGGAGGCCGGGCGCGCCGGCCGCGACGGCAAGGAGGCGCGTTGTACGCTTCTCTACGATCACGCCGATCGCCGCGTGCAGCTCTACTTCGCGCGAAAGCGCAGCAAGGTCGAGGTCCTCGCCGCCTACGCGCGCGGCACGCAGTGCCGCTGGAAGATGATTCTCGAGTACTTCGGAGAGGCGGTCGAACTGGGCGACGAATGCGGCGCCTGCGACAACTGCGTGCAGCGCAAGGCCGACGTCGATGGCTCGACGCTGAAGATGAAGGCTTACGCGCCCCTCAAGAAGGGCGACCCGGTGCGCGTGCCGAAGTACGGCCGCGGCACCGTAGCGCAAGTGCACGACGACCGCATCGTGGTGGCTTTCGCGCGCGGCGCGCCGCGCGAGTTCGCCCCGCACTACGTCGAGCCGGTGTCCTCGCGGTAGAAGCCGGGCGCTTCGATCACCGGCCGGTCGACATCGCGGCGAACTCGGCGCGCGTGAATCGCTCCGTGATGTGCTGGGGGCAGTTCCAATCGAACGCCTCGACGTCGATCAGCGCGACGTGCTCGACGCGCGCGCGGTACCCGGGAAGCTCGACTAGGGCCGCGAGCCCCGGCTCGGCGGCACCGATGTCCTCGAAGCGCAGGTGGCCGAGAAGCTTCAGGCGCCGCCGCCTGGCATAGTCCACCAGGATGAGCGCGACGCGGCCGTTCCGGGAGGCGTTCCCCGCGCTCACGTACTGTCGATTGCCGCGGAAATCCGCGAAGGCGATGCGCGTGGGCGAGAGCACCTTCACGAACCCCGGGGGGCCGCCCCGGTGCTGCACGTAGGGCCAGCCCGTCTCGCTCACGGTCGCCATGTAGAAGCTGTCGGCGCTCGAGAGAAACTCGGTCTCCGGCTCGCCGAGCCCTTCCGGGCCCGGCGAGCCGGCCTGCATGCGCGCGTAGGCGGCGCGCGAGCCCCATGCCGCCTGCCGGTCCTGCACCGCCGGCGTGAAAGCGACTTCCGCGAAGGTTTTCATAGCGGGCTCGTTTCAGGCGGCGCGGCGCGACGGTGCGTCGAGCAGCGCGACTTTCGGGAAGTCGATGTCCACCTGCGTCGCCTTGCCGATGAGGTTGGTGTAGAGGTTGAGCGCCACTACGGCGATGGTCTCGACGATCTCGCCGACCGACAGGCCGGCGGCGCGCGCCGCCTCGAGCTCGGCAGCGGTGACGTCGCCGAGGTTGTCGTTGAGCGCGCGCGCAAGCGCCACCGCGGCGGCGGGCTTCGCGTCGGCCGACGAGCCCCGGCGATTGAGCAGCATCTCTTCGTTGGAGAGGCCCGCGCGCCGGCCGATGGCCGTATGGGCGGATACGCAATACTGGCACGCATTGCTTTCGGCGATCGCCAGGGCGATGCGCTCCTGCGTCGCCTTGTCGAGCGAAAACCCGGCGGCGGCGCCGTAGAGTCCGAGGAAGCCTTCGAGCGCCTTCGGCGAGTTGGCGAGCACGCGCAGGAAGTTGGGGACCACGCCGAGCTGCGACGTCACGGCGTCGAGCAGGCGGCGGGCATCGCC
>DATIGR010000078.1:0-7343 GCA_035454645.1 Burkholderiales bacterium | reverse complement strand
GCCGGTCGACCTGAAGGGCATCCCACTGTTCGAGGGCGTCTCCGACGCCGACTTGCGCGCGCTGGCGGAGCGCACCGCCGTGCGCAGCTACCCGAAGCAGGCGATCATCGTCAACGAGGGCGACGAGAGCGACTCGCTGTACCTGATCATGAGCGGCCGGGTGAAGATCTACCTCGCCGACGAGCACGGCAAGGAGCTGATCCTCGCGATCAAGGGTCCGGGGCAGTACTTCGGCGAGATGGTGCTCGACGGGGAGGCGCGCTCGGCCTCGGTGATGACGCTCGAGCCGGCGCAGTTCGCGATCCTGTCGCGCGCCGACTTCAGGGCGTTCCTGCTCGCGCACGCCGAGGTGGCGCTGCAGCTCGTCCACAACCTGATCCGCGTGGCGCGCGGCCTGAACCAGAGCGTGCGCAACCTCGCCATGCTCGACGTCTACGGGCGCGTGGCGCGCATCCTGCTCCAGCTCGCGGTCGAGCGCGACGGCAAGCTCGTGATCCCGGAACGGCTGACCCAGAAGGACATCGCGGCCCGCGTCGGCGCCTCGCGCGAGATGATCAACCGCATCCTGCGCGACCTCACCACCGGCGGCTACGTCAGCGTCCAGGACGGCCGCATCACGATCAACAAGGCCCCGCCGGCGCGCTGGTAGGGAAGGTGAAGATCGCACAACCCGGTTGTGCCTTCCGGAATAGCCAAGCCGCCATCAAGCCCGATACATTGGTTCCCGAGTCGCATCACCCCACGGGAGGGAACCATGCTGGATCTCATCTTCACCATCGGCCAGGCGGGATGCGCGCTGCTTCTGGTGTACGGGGCCTATCTCGTGCTGATGCCCGAGCGCAAGTCGGCCGCGCCGAGCCCGGCGCTCGAGGACCAGCTCGTGGTGCGCAGCCACATGCTCTCCGACGTCTGACCCCCCCGATTTAGCCTCCTCCTCCGGGCCGCGCGAGCGGCCCTTTTTTTTCTACTTGCCGGCCGCGGCGTCGAGCATGGCGCGCGCTTCAGCCGCTCCCGTGCCGTCGCGGGCGGCCTCGCTGACCGCGAGCGCGCGCGCGTAGTAGGCGCGCGCCGCGCCGGGCTCGCCGGCGAGCGCGGCGGCGCGGCCGAGGGCGAGCAGGTCGAGCGCGATCTTGCGCGGCGCGCCGAGCTCGCGGTCGAGCGCGAGCGCCTGCTCGAGGTGGGTACGGGCAGCCGCGGCATCACCGCGGTGTAATGAACTGATCCCCAGCAACCGAAGGGCGTTGGCGAGCTCGCTTCGGTCGCCGGCGGCGCGCGCGGCGTCGTGCGCGGCGCGCGCCGCGGCCGCGGCTTCGTCGGCCCGGCCGGCCTTCAGCGCGAGCTGCGCGCCGGTGTTGTGAATCGCCGCCGACAGCGCGCAGCGCCCGGCGCAATATTCGCTCGAGCGCGCGAGCCACGTCCCGGCCGGGCCGAAACGGCCCTCGTCCAGGTCGACCAGCGCGTGGCGCAGCGACGCTTCGGCGAGCCGCGACGGCGCGAAGCGCAGCTGCGGCTGCTCGAGGACCGCGTCGAGGCTCGAGCGGGCTTCGGCGAAGCGCCCCTGGCGCTGGCGCACGATCGACAGGTTGACCGCGTTGGCCGCGATGCCGTCGGGGTCCTCGAGCGACTGCGAAAGGCGCAGCGCCTCGCGGTAGCTGCGCGCCGCGTTCTCGAGCTCGCCGCGGCGCACGTAGGCCTCGCCGCGGCGGTTTGCCTCGATCGCCGCTTCGTGGCGCGCGGCGGCGCTGCTCCTCGCCGGCGGGCCCGCGCAGCCCGAGGCGATCAGGAGCAATGCAACGGAAGAAACGAGACGCTTCATCGCTTCCCGAACGTTTCGAAGCTGTCCACCGGCAGCGTGCCCATCGCGGAGGGCTCGACGTAGTCGCGCAGCAGCCAGCTGCGCCGCGCCGCGTCGGTGAGCTCCTGCGTGTCGCGCACCAGCTCGTTGCCGCCGCGCATCAGCTCGGGCGCCTGCGCGAGCAGCTCGCGCAGCGCCTCGCCGTTCGCGCGCGTGGTCTCGCGCACCTGGATCGCGGCGGCGTCGAGCGAATCGAGCGTGCCGGCGAGCTTGGCGGAGAACCGCGGCAGCTCGCGCTCGGTCTGCGCGCCGACGCGCGCGACCACGTCCAGGGCGGCTTCGGCCCGGGCGCCGACGCCCTCGGCCTGCCGGCCGAGGGTGGTCACGGTGCGGTCGGCTTCGCGCACCAGCTGGCGCAGCTCGCGCGTCGCCGGCGGCAGCTCCTCGACCGCGGCGCGCAGCGCGCTCACCGACTTGCGGAAGTCGCTCGCCGGGTCGGCCAGCTCGGCCGCCGCCTTGCGCAGCTCGACGAACGCCGGCGTGAGGCTCTGGCGCACCTCGTCGAGCATGTCGGCGACGCCCTTCTGCGCGACGAAGCGGATCTCGTCGCCCTCGGTGACCGGCGTGCGGTCGGTGGCCGGGGTCCCGGGCAGGATGTGGATCGAGGCGGCGCCGACGTAGCCCTCGCGCGCGAGGCGCGCCTGCGCCCCGCGCGGCAGGCGCGAGACGTATTCGCTGTTGATCGCCATGCGCACCCGCACGCCGCGCTCGGCGAACTGGATGTCCCTCACCGAGCCCACCGGCACGCCGTGCAGCCGCACCGCCGTGCCCTTGTTGATGCCGGTCGCGTCGGGCGCACGGAAGTAGACGTTCGTGTGCTGCACGAACATGCCCTGCTTGTAGGCGACTATGCCGAGCAGGCCGGCGAAGCCGATGAACGCGGTGAGCAGGAACAGGTTGACCTGGCTGCGGATGCCGCGGAAGCGCCGCGGCGGGAACGACTTGTCGATCGGCTTGTCGCTCATCTTTTCCTCCCTGTCATGCGTCGAACTGCACGAACGTGCCCCCGGGCCGGCGCGCCTGGTAGACCTCGGCGAAGCGCGCCGCGCGCCGGCGCTTGGTCGGCCCCAGGCCGGCGGAGAGGTTCTCCACCAAGAGCAGCTCCGGGTCCTCGAGCAGCGCGCGGACATACGCCGCGAGCCGGCGCTCGTAGAGCGTCATGTGCTCGGGCAGCTTGGCGAGCAGGTCGTCGCCGACGCCGCCCAGCTCCTGCACGAGCGCGCGCACCTCGCGCAGCGCGTCGGGCAGCCTGCGCGGCGCGTGGTAGGCGAGCGGAAGCGAGATGTTTTCCCACGCGTTCAGGCTGCTCATCAGCCCGCCGTTCGCCGGCACGAACCCCACCCGCCGCATGAGCGCGGCGCGCTCGGCCTCGCCGAGCGCGCCGACGTCGGCGCCGAAGAGCACCAGCCGCGCCCCCTTGCGCGGCCTGAGCTCGTGCAGCGCCGCGAGCAGCTCGTCCTTGCAGGCGCAGCTGAGGCGGTGGCTCCCCGGCGCGTCCACCCAGACGCGCTGCGCCTCGCGGGCGGGCTCATAGCCAAGGACGGCGCTCATTGCTCAGCAGTCACCAGGCCGAAGAACGCGACGCCGTAGACCAGGTAGGCGAATACGACGTTCAGCAGCATGACGAGCAGCAGCGCCTCGGTCACGGCGCGGATCGCGGCCTGCGGCACCGCGTTGATCGAGCGGCCGCGCGGGTTCAGCCCGTGGTAGCAGGCGAGCACCGCGATCGCGGCGCCGAACAGCAGGCTCTTGATCAGCGAGTACACCAGGTCGAGCGGGCTCGCCAGCAGGAAGAAGTGGGTGACGAGCTCGTCGAACGGCACGTTGATGACGAGCGAGGCGAGCACCATTCCGCCGCCGACCGCGATCAGCTGCACGTACAGGGTCAGCGCGGCGCTCGAGACCGCCATGCCGACGACGCGCGGCACGACCAGGTAGTCGTAGGGCTCGATGCGCATGCGCCGCAGGCTCGCGATCTCTCCCGAGATCTCGCGCAGCGCGAGGTCGGTGGCCACCGCGGTCCCGCTCCTCTGGATCACGAGCACCGCGGCGATCAGCGGCCCCACCTCGCGCAGCACCACGAGCAGCAGCAGCCTCACCGCGAGCGAGGCGTCGGCGTTCAGCACCTCGATCACGTAGGCGATGATCAGCGTGCCGATGAAGGCGGCGCGCAGCACGATCCCGCCGGTGGCGCTCGCTCCCGTGAAGTAGATCTGGCGCACCAGCTCCTCGGCCACCGGCGGCAGGCGCAGCACGCCGATGCGCCGGATGGCGTGCATCAGCAGGTACGCGCTTCCCTCGAGCTCGCGGACCACGGCGAACACCGCGGCGATCCCCCCTTTTTGTATTCCCTACAGGATCTTACGCCGAAAAGCGGAAGCGAAAGGTGAAGTTCTTAACGAACCGCGGCCCAGGCCTAGCGAAGGCGGGCTAGGCTTCCCGCAGGTAACCCCAGGCGTGCAGCCGATCGCTGTCCTCGGACCAGCGCTCGCCGATGTCGTCGCGGTAGTACATGTGAGGAATCATGATGTTTCGCACCCGGTTGTAGGCCTGGCGCTGCGCCTGCTTCATCGTCGGGCCGGCGCCGCAGACGATGAGCACCACGCCCGAGGTACCGGTGACCAGCCATTCACCGTCGGCGGTCCTGACGTCCTCGATGTGGATGCCCTCGCGGCTCGGCGTCTTGAACAGGATCACCGAGTCCTTGGAGGTGTTCTCCAGCGTCTCGGGGTCGTTGTAGGGGAACGGCGGCACCACGATGCGCACCCCGATCTGGAAGCCGCTGCGCGCGCGCAGGCGCGTGCCGGTTCCCGCCGCCAGCTCGCGCAGCAGGTCGCCCATCGGCGTGAGCAGCCCCTCCTGCTGGATGCTGACGCAGGGATAGCCGAAGCGCGAGGTGAATTCGAGCGGGTAGATGCCGTTGTTGTTGACGATGCAGTTGATGTCGATGTAGCCGGTGTAGCGCGCCTCGGCGAGCTTCGCCTCCATCTTCTTCAGGGTGGCGTTGAACAGGCGGTTCGGCTCGCTCCAGAACATCGAGGTGCCCATCTCGCCGGTGGGCGGGCCGATGTCGCCGGGAAACAGCTTCTTGTGCTCGAAGTTGACGCACACCGGGGTGACGAACTCCTTCGCGTTGAAGAACGCGCCGACCGCGACCTCCACCCCCATGATGCGGCGCTGCAGCTGGAACTCCTTCACCTTGTCGGACCAGGCGCGCTTGTAGTCCTGCAGCACCTGGATCACGTCGCGGCCGTCGTCCTCCTCGCCCACGAACAGCAGCCGCTTGATGTTCTGCGCCTCGCCGCTCGGCTTGATCACGTAGCGGTTGGGATTGGCCTCGACGTACTTCACCGCCTCGTCGAAGGAGGTGAAGTTCTCGTGCGGGATGATCGACACGCCCACCGCCTTCAGCTCCTGCTGGCCGAAGGCGCGGTCGTCCTCCAGCCGGTCGGTGTACGGCGAGCCGCCGACCACGGGCTTGCCCGCGCTGCGCAGCTCCTCGGCGAGCGCGCCCATGCCGAGCACGTCGTCGAACACGACCACATCGGCCCAGTCGACCTCGCGCTTCCAGTCGTCCGCCTTGGGGACGAAGCCCTCGGCGATGCCGCGCTCCTCGGGGTTCTGGATCCAGAGCTTCGCCTCGTGGCCCTCCTTGATGACCTGCCACGCGATGTCCGCGATCAGGCCCTCCCACGAGACGAACAGGAACTTCGTGCTCACGCGCTCCGATTAGATCACAGCCGGGAGTACACTGCAGCCGTGAGCGCGACCATCGAGATTCCCGCCGTCGATCACATCGGCATCCGCGTGCGCGATCTGGAGCGCGCGATGAAGTTCTACGCGGCTCTCGGGTTCTCGCTCCACGCCAAGGCGACGAACGATGCGGTGGCGATCGTGCGCAACGCGCACGGGGTCGAGATCAACCTGGTCTACAACGCGAGCGCCGACGCCGGCGGCAAGAACATCCTGATGGACGTGGGCGAAAAGTATCCCGGCTACACCCATGTCGCGCTGCGCGTCGCCTCGATCAAGGCCGCGATCGAGGTGCTGCGCGCCAACCGCATCCGCATCACCCAGGGCCCGGTGTCCTTCGGCGCCGACGGGCACGTGTCGGTGTTCGTGCGCGACCCGGACCTGAACGTGGTCGAGCTGCGCGGCCGCGACGAGGACCTGTCCTCGATCGGCGGCGTGGTCGAGTACCTGCCCCAGAACTAGGGAAGGCCTGAAAAAGTCAGTCAGCCTCGTTGAGCGCGCAGGACCCCGGGCCGCGGGGATCGCCGCAGGTCCCGCAGGGCGCGGGCTGCGGCTCGGCGCTGCCCTGGGCGGCGAACACCGAGAGCTTCTTCTCCAGGTCCGGGCTCGCGCATTGCGCGCAGGCGGGCGGCTCCCCGTTGCGCACCAGGGTCTCGAACTCGTGGCCGCAGGCGCGGCAGGCATACTCGAAAATCGGCATGAAGCGATTCTACCTTTGCTAGAGTCTGACTCTGCAACGAGGAGGGTTCTCATATGAAGCTCTACATGCATCCTGTCTCCATGACCAGCCGCCCGGTGCGCCTGTTCATCAAGGAGAGCGCCATCCCCTGCGAGGAGCAGGTCGTCGACCTCATGACCGGCGAGCACTACAAGGAGCCTTTCGTCAAGGTGAACCCGAGCCGCCAGGTGCCGGTGCTCGAGGACGGGGATTTCCGGCTCACCGAGAGCTCGGCGATCCTGAAATACCTCGCCGACAAGGTGAACTCGCCCGCCTACCCGAAGGACCTGAAGCAGCGCGCGCATGTCAACGAGATGATGGACTGGCTCAATACGCAGTTCTACCGCGAGTACGGCTACCACTTCGTCTACCCGCAGATCTTCCCGAACCACCGCCGCCCGAGCGAGGAAGGGCAGAAGGCGACCGTGGAGTGGGGCAAGAAGCAGTGCCAGGACTGGCTGAAGATCCTCAACGACCACTGGATCGGGAACAACCAGTACCTCTGCGGCAACCAGATCACGATCGCCGACTACCTCGGCATCGGCTTCGTCACCCTGGGCGAGATCATCCGCTGCGATTTCTCGAAGTACCCCAACGTGCAGCGCTGGATCGCCAACATGAAGAAGCTGAAAAGCTGGCCGTCCGTCAACGAGGTGTTCTACGGCTTCGCCGCCTCGGTGAAGGACAAGCAGTTCGTGGCGTTCTAGGGTTTACTTGGCAAGCAGCTTCATCGCGCGCTCCAGGCCGTTGAGCGTGGTCGGGAACATGCGGGCGTTCATCAGCTCCTTGATGATGCCGATCGACTGGCGGTAGGACCAGATCTCCTCGGGCTCGGGGTTGAGCCAGACGCACTTCGGGTAGACCTCCGTCACGCGCTTGATCCAGACCGCGCCGGGCTCCTCGTTGAAGTACTCGATCGAGCCGCCGGGCTGCAGGATCTCGTAGGGGCTCATGGTGGCGTCGCCGACGAAGATCACCTTGTAGTCGTGGCCGTACTTGTGCAGCAGCTCCCAGGTC
>DATIGR010000077.1:0-5580 GCA_035454645.1 Burkholderiales bacterium | reverse complement strand
CCTCGCCGCGCGGCCCGGCGGTTATCTCGGCCGCGACTTCCCGTTGTTCGGGGGTCATGTCGTTGCTTGTCAGACGGGGGAAGCGTTGTGCCATGCTTGAGCCATGATGGCGGACGTCATCCTCGCAGTCCACTTCTTGATCGTGCTTTTCAATATCGGCGGGCTGCTGGTGGTCTGGATCGGCGCCGGCCTCGGATGGCGCTGGGTGCGAAACCCGTGGTTCCGGTACCTGCACCTTGGCGCGATCGCCTTCGTCGCCGCCGAAGCGCTGCTCGGAGTCATGTGCCCGCTCACGGTCTGGGAGGACATGCTGCGCGGCGGCGTGCGCGCGGAATCGTTCGTCGGCCGCTGGGTGCGCTACTTCCTGTACTACGAAGCCCCGGCGTGGGTGTTCACCATCGCTTATGTGGGCTGGGCAGTGGCGACCCTGATTACTTTCAGGTTGATACCTCCGAGACTCACCCGCGCAGCGCCCTCATGACGTTTTCGTCCTGGAGCGCCTGGTCGGGCTTGCCTTCGAAGATGATCTCGCCCCGGTCGATGGCGTAGAGCCGGTCGGCGATGCGCGCCGCGTTCATCAGGTTCGATTCGGCGATGAGGAGCGCGATGCCGAGGTCCTCGATCTTGCGCACCGCCTCGCGGAAGCGGTTCACCACCACCGGCGCGAGGCCTTCGAAGGCCTCGTCGAGCAGGAGCAGCGTGGGCGCGAGCGCGATGCCGCGCGCGATGGCGACCATCTTGCGCTGGCCGCCGCTCAGGTTCATGCCCTGGCGGCGCAAAAGATCCTTCACCTCCGGAAAGATCGAGAACACCTTTTCCTCGATGTCGCCCGAGGCGCGCGCCTTGGGCGACATCCAGCGGCTGATCATCATGTTCTCCGCCACCGTCAGCTCGGGGAAGATCTCGGCGCCCTCGGGCGCATAGCCCATGCCGCGCAGCGCGCGGCGGTGCACGGGCAGCGCGGTCACGTCCTCGCCGTGGAACACGATGCGTCCCGAGCTCACCGGGACGAAGCCCATGATGCTTTCCATGGTGGTGGTCTTGCCGGCGCCGTTGCGCCCGACCAGGCACACGACCTCGCGCTCGGCGACGTTCAGCGAGACGCCATGCAGGACGTGCGCCGGCCCCCGGAACGCGTCGATGCCCTTGACCTCGAGCATGGTCAGACCTCGCTCCCGAGCAGGTACTTGGCGACGTCGCTGTTGCGCCGGATCTCCTCCGGCGGGCCGTCGGCGAGGAACCGTCCCTCGTGCATCACCACCACGCGGTCGGAATACTTGAACACCACGTCCATGTCGTGCTCGATGACCACCGCGGTGATCCCGCCCCCGCGCACTACGGAGGACACCGTGTCCATGATCTGCGCCTTGTCGCGCGTGCTCACGCCGCTCGTCGGCTCGTCGAGGAACAAGAGCTTCGGCCGCAGCGCGTAGGCGACCGCGACGTCGAGGAGCTTGCGCTCGCCCTGCGCGAGATCGCGCGCCTGCGCCTGCGCCTTCGCGCCGATGCCGAATTGCGCGAGCAGGTCCAGCGCTTCCCGCCTCACGGCCACGTCGTGGTCTGCAACGGCAAAAAACGTCTTGGTCTTCCCTTCGCGCGCGAAGATGGAAAGCGCGACGTTGTCGAGCACCGAGAGATCGTCGAACAGGTTGACGAGCTGGAAGCTGCGCGCGATCCCCGCCCGGATGCGCTCGTCCACCGAGGCATCGGTGATGTCACGATCGCCGATGAGGATCCTGCCCGAGTCGGGCAGCAGGAAGGCGCTGATCAGGTTGACGAGCGTCGTCTTGCCGGCGCCGTTGGTGCCGACGAGCGAGAGGAACTCGCCCTCGTTCACCGTGAAGTCGACGTTGTCGACGGCGCGTGTATCGCCGAAGTACTTCTTCAACGCCTGTGTTCGCAGAAGCGTCATTTGAGCCTGGCCCACACGCGCTGCGCCGTGCCGACGATCCCCGCCGGCAGGAAGGTGACGAGCAGGATCAGAACCACGCCGAGCGCGAGCTGCCAGTACTCGGTCAGCGCCACGGCGTACACTTCGAGGTAGTTGAACACCACCGCGCCGACGATCGGCCCGCTGAAGGTGCGGAATCCGCCGAGCACCGCGAAGAACACGATCTTGCCCGACTGCGGCCAGTACAGGACGTCGGGGGTGACGAGGCCGTTGAGCGGCACCCACAGGATCCCGGCGAGGCCGGTAAACACGCCCGACACGACGAACGCGAGCCAGCGGTAGCGCAGGATGCGCACCCCGAGGAAGCGCGCGCGCGTCTCGTTGTCGCGGATCGCCTGCAGCGTCTTGCCGAACGGCGAGTGCACGATCAGCCACATCAGCGCGGTGCACGCGCAGAACACCACCAGCACGTAGTAGTAGTAGGAGGTGATGAACTTCGCGAAGGCGTCGCCTCCGTCGAACCTGACCAGCCCGCCGAGCAGCGTGACCTGCGCGAACGGAACGCGCAGGCCGTCGGTGCCGCCGGTAATCCAGAAGAACTTGTAGGCGAGCGTCCACAGCACCTGCGACAGCGCGAGCGCGAGGATCGCGAAGAAGATGCGCGTGTGGCGCACGCACACGAAGCCGAACAGCGCGGCGATCGCGGCCGAGAACACGATCCCGCCGGCGAGGAACAGCTCCATCGACGTGATGCCGAGGTAGCGCATCATGAGCGCGGCGGCGTAGGCGCCGGCGCCGAGGTACGCCGAGTGGCCGAAGGAGAGCAGCCCGGTGTAGCCGAGCAGCAGGTTGAAGCCGAGCGCCGCGATCGCGAGCGTCAGCCCGTAGGTAAGGAGCTGGGTCTGATACGTGCCTGCGAACGCCGGGACCAGGGCGAGCGCAACGACGATCAGCGCCGCGGCGGCGAGCTGCCCGCGGCTCACGCCTTCCTCCCGAACAGGCCGGTCGGGCGGATGAGCAGCACGATCGCGGCGATCAGGTACAGCGCGGCGAGCTCGATTTCCTCCCAGAACTGGATCGTGACGGTCCTGAGCGCGCTCACGATGAGCGCGCCGACCAGCGCGCCCTCGAGGCTGCCCAGGCCGCCGATCACCACCACCACGAAGGCGATCACCAGCACATCCACGCCCATGCCGAGCACCGCGGCCTGGCTCGGCACGACGATCGCTCCGCCCAGGCCGGCCATGAAGCAGCCCACGCCGAACGCGAGGATGTAGATGCGGCCGACGTCGATGCCCAGCGCCGCCGCCATGCGGCGGTCCTGCGCGGTGGCGCGCAGCAGCACGCCGAACTTCGTGCGGTAGACGAACGCCCACAACCCGAGCGCGGCGACGGCGCCGACGCCGATCATCGCGAGGTTGTAGACCGGGTACGGCAGCCCGCCGATGCGGATCAGGCCGAGATAGTCCACCAGCCCGCCTGCGGTGCGCGGCGTGCCGCCCCAGACGAGCCGGATCAGGTCCTCGAGCACGAGCAGCAGGCCGAAGGTCACGAGCAGCTGGTACTCCTCGGGCCGCCGGTAGAAGCGCCGCAGGAGCGTCGGCTCGATCGCAAGGCCGGCCAGCGCGACCGCGACCGCGCCGAGCAGCAGGAAGACGAACAGCGCCGCCGGCGGAAACGCCGCCGCCGCCGCGCCCACCGACCACGCGGTCACGTAAGCGCCGAGCGCGTAGAAGGTGCCGTGCGCCATGTTCACGATGCCCATGACGCCGAAGATGAGGCTCAGGCCCGCGGCGATGAGGAACAGCACCGCGGCGTAGAACAACGAATTGAGAACCTGGAGGGCGACTATCTCCATCGTCTTGTTTCTTCTTGCGCGCCGTCGCCGGGGCGCTCCCTGCGCCCCGGCCGGCTTTTATCGCGTTACGCCCTTGCTGCGGGCCAGGTCTTCTTGATCCAGTCGGCCGCCGCCGTGGACTCGTTGTGGCCCTGGCCGGGCTTCGGCCAGTTCGGCGGCGCGGTAATGCTGCGGATCGGGATCGAGACGATGCTCGCCGGGTCCCATACCGGGAACTCGTACCCCGGCAGGTTCTTCGACAGCCCGGTGACCGCGTCCTTGTAGCCCTGGTGATTGTCGGCGCGGATGTAGAGGTATCCGGCCGGCGTGTCGATCCCCGCGCCCTCGAGCATGGCGATGATCGCCTCGTCGTCGGGCCAGCCGCCGACGAGCTGGTTCGCCTTCTCCACCGCCTGCTTGTACAGGTAGAGCGCGACGTAGGCGCCGTCGGACTCGAAGCTCGGATACTCCTTGAAGCGCTTGTAGTAGCGCTCGACGAAGCCCTTGTTGACCGGCCAGCGCTCGGCCGACGGATACAGGAAGTGATAGTTCGCGTGCACGCCCGCGAGCACGCCCTCGGGGTGGTCCTTGCCGATCGCGTGGGGATAGCCGCCGAAGGCGAGCGTGGTGGCGACCTTCATCTTGTCGAACAGGCCGTAGCGCAGCGCCTGCTTGTAGAACGCGACGTAGTCGCCGCCCCAAACGCCGGTGATCAGCAGATCGGGGTTGGTCGAAAGGATCTTGGTGATGTGCGAGGTGAAGTCGGTAGTGCCGAGCTTCGGCCACGACTCGGAAACGACCTGGGTTCCCGGCAGCAGCTTCCCGAGCGCGAGCGAGAAATGCTCGAACACGTTGCGCCCGTAGCTGTAGTCGGGCTGCAGCGAGGCGATGCGCCGCACCTTGGGCCAGTGCGTGGCCGCGCCGATCGCCGCGGTAACGCCGTCCGCAGACTGGATGTTGGTGACGCGGAACGTGTATTTCGGGTTCGGCACCGCCTTGTCGAACAGGAAGTCGGTGCAGCCGTCGTTGAACAGCGTGAGGATCTTCAGCTCCTCGGCCACCGGCCCGAGCGCCGGGGTGTTGCCGCTCGAGATCACGCCGGTGAAGAGCTCGATGCGCTCCGAGAGCTTCATGCGGCGCAGCTCCTTCACGTTGGCGTCGGTGCCCGCGGCCTCGTCGGCGAAGATGGTCTCGATCTTGCGCTTGCCGAGCAGGCCGCCCTTCGCGTTGATTTCCTCCTGCGCGAGGATGTGCCCGCGCTGCCCGGGACCGCCGAGCAGCTCCGCCGGTCCGGTCAGGAACGTGATGTGCCCGACCTTCACCGGCCGGTCGGGGATGTTGCCCTTGGGTTTCGCCTGCGCCTGCGCTGCGCCCGGGACCATTGCCGCCCCGAGCCCTGCCGCTCCTAGCGTCGCGCCGAACTGCTTCAGAAAGCCGCGACGCTCCTCCAGCCTTTCCCTGTCCATGACTCCTCCTCTTGTCGTACGGCCACGACAGTCTACTCCCATGGAACCATCTTGATAGGCGCATTCGCAATGCCGTCATCGAGGATGGCCGCAATGAGAAGGCGTCCCACCGCGGCTTTCAGCCGCAGCTCGCAACGGCCGTCGGCGCCGGCGCGCACCTCGCCGGCCGCAGCCACCGCGCTCTTGGCCCCAAGCAAGACATACCGGCAGACCGGCGAGCGCCCCTTCTCCGGCGGGCCGCGAACGATTCGCACGTCGCGCCCCTCGCGCTCGAGGCGCTCGGCCTCGAGGTGCACGTCGGCGCCGCCCGCCCGCCGCTCGATGCGCGTGATGTAGGCCTTGAGCGGTACGGCGTAGGTGTTGTACCGCCCGAGGCCGTTCGGGTA
>DATIGR010000076.1:0-5786 GCA_035454645.1 Burkholderiales bacterium | reverse complement strand
CGCTCGCATTCGAACTCTGCTCTACATGGCAGCCACCACGGCGATCCGCTGTAATCCCGTAATCCGGGCCTTCTACGAACGGCTCAAATCCCGCGGCAAGCCCCACAAGGTCGCCCTGGTCGCCTGCATGCGCAAGATGCTCACCATCCTCAACGCTATGGCTCGAGAAAGCACCCCCTGGACCCCCGAAACAAAACCCGTTTAAGAGATCCCGTTACAAACACGGTTGCTTTTCTTCAAAAAGGGTCCTGACCCCTTTTCCTCATGTTTGTCAGGGTAGCGCTCCCGTTCATCGCGGGCTATTTCGTCTCGTACGTGTACCGCATGGTGAACGCGGTGCTCGCGCCGACGCTGGTGGCCGAGTTCGGCCTCTCGGCGGGCGGCCTGGGGCTGCTCTCGAGCATGTACTTCCTCTCCTTCGCCGTGTGCCAGCTTCCGGTGGGCGTGGCGATGGACCGCTTCGGCCCGCGGCGCGTGAACGCGGCGCTGCTCCTCGTCGCCGCGGCGGGCGGCGCGTGGTTCGCGCACGCCGAGAGCTCCGCCGCCGCGATCGCGGCGCGCGCGCTGATCGGGATCGGCGTCTCGGCCTGCCTGATGGCCTCGCTCACCGCGTTCGTGCTGTGGTATCCCGCCGAGCGCATCTCGACCATGAACGCGATCGCGTTTTCGGCCGGCGCGGTGGGCGCGATGACCGCCACGGTGCCGCTCGAGCTGCTGCTGCGCGTCTGGCCGTGGCGCGAGAGCTTCATGCTGATCGTCGCGGCCACGGTGATCGTCAGCCTCGTCCTGTGGCTCTGGGTACCCGAGCGCAGCGCACAGCCCAGAGGAGAAACTCTTCGAGGGATCACCGACGGCCTGCTCCAACTCCTCAAAGACCCGGCATTTCTCCGATTGGCCGTGTGCCTCGGCGCGAGCCAGTTCGCGGCGGTGGCGCTGCAGACGCTGTGGATCGCCACCTGGCTGCGCGATGTCGCGGGCTACAGTCCGGCCGGGGTGGCGCGCGGCCTGCTCGCGGTGAACGTCTCGATGATCGTCGGCTACCTCGCGTTCGGCCGCGCGGCCGATGCGTTCCAGCGCCGCGGCCGCAGCGCGCTGCCGCTGCTTTTCGGCGGCGTCGCGCTCTCGTCGTTGAGCCTCGCGTTGCTCGCCCTGGGGATGAAGCTGCTTTTCCTCTGGCTGGTGTTCGTCGGGGCGGCCACCTCGGTGGTGCTCGCCTACTCGATCCTCTCGCGCCGCTACCCGAAGGCGATGGCCGGGCGCGCGAACACGGCGATCAACGTGTTCGGCTTCGTGGGGATGTTCAGCGGCCAGTGGGGGATCGGCCTGGTGCTCGACCTCTGGCCGCAGAGCGCGAGCGGCTACGCCGCCGAGGCCTACCCCTGGACGCTCGGCATGACCTGGGCGGTGCAGCTCGCCGGCCTCGCCTGGCTCTGGAGCGGCCGCGCGCTCCTCGAAGAGCGCGCTACGGGCGCTCCTCCTGCCTCGCGCTACGACCGCGGCTTGAGGTAGATGTCGCGGTACGAGGCGTAGACCGAGCCCGCGAACACCGGGCCGAGGACGAGCCAGCCGAGCATCAGCGGCAGCGTCGCGACGACCGAGAGCACCAGGAGCACCACGCCGTAGAGCAGGAACGGCAGGACGTTCTTCAGGCAGCCCGTGAAGCTGCCCTTCATCGCGTCGAGCGCGCCGTGGTCGTGGAACACCACGAGCGGCGCGGCGAGCCAGATCGCCATCACCGCGGGAAGCAGCAGCGCGAGCATGATCAGCACCGCGAGGACGAAGGTGAGTCCCATCGCGGCCACCTCCTGCTGGTCGCCCGCGCCCATCATCGTCATCATGCCCACGCCCATCACCAGGCTCACGACGAGCATCACGGCGATCGTGGCCGCGAGGTAGAGCGCGCCCACGCCGATCAGGGTGCCGGTGCGGCTGCGAAAGCCGGCGAACAGATGCCCGAGCTCGAGGTCCTCGCCCGAGTCGAGCGCCTTGCAGCCGAGCATGATGCCGCCGGCGAACACCGGCCCGAACAGCGTCATCGCGAGCCCGCCGACGACCGGGATGAAGGCGGTGACGACTATGATCACGAAGAAAAGCACGACGATCCCGATCCACATGCCCGGCTGGCGCTTGAACAGCTCCCAGCCGTCGGCGATCCAGGCCCAGCCGTTCGCGGCCGGGCGCGACTGCCCGCCCGGGACGAAATCGGCGTCGAGGCCGAGCGCCTCGTCGGCGACCGCGGCCTTGGGTGCTGCGTAGGGATTCACGGTGGTCATGAGCTGTCTCCCTTGTCCTTGAGCCGGACCCTGACGGTGGCAATCGCCTTCGCCACCAGGGAGCCGTCCTCGTTCTTCGCTTCGCCCTCGACGAAGCTCATACTACGCCCATCCTTGAGCACGCGCGCGTCGGCGACGAGCCGCGCGCCGCTCGCGCCCCCGATGAACGAGACGCTGAGGTCGATGGTGATGACGCCGATCGAGTCCGGATGCAGCGTGCGCGCCGCGGTGCACAGCGCCACGTCGAGGATCGACACGATCACCCCGCCGTGCGCGGTGCCGAGGCTGTTGGTGAGGTGCGGCTCGATCGGCATCGACAGCCGCGCGCTGCCGCGGCCGAGCTCGTCGGTCGAGATCCTGAGGTGCTGGATGTAGGGAATCTTCTTCTGGTATTCGCGCGCGAACTCGACCTTCATACGATGGTCGCCCCGCCGTCGACCGCGATCGCCTGCCCGGTGATGTGGCGCGAGGCTTCGGATGCGAGCAGCACGGCGAGCCCCTTGAGGTCTTCGTCGCCGCCGAGGCGCCGCGTCGGGGTCCATTCCTGGATCATCTTCCCCGCCGTCTCCAGGGTCGCCCGGGTCATTTTCGAGGGAAAGAACCCCGGGCAGATCGCGTTCACGGTGATGCCGTGCACGCCCCACTCGGCGGCGAGCTGGCGCGTGAGGCCGACCACGCCGTGCTTGGTGGCGGTATAGGCCGCGGTCGGGGCGAAGCGCGGGTCCTGGCCCATCAGCCCGGCGACCGAGGCGACGTTGATGATGCGGCCCCACTTCGCCGGGATCATCGATTTGCGGGCGACGAGCTGCGTGAGCGCGAACAGCCCGCTCAGGTTCACGCTCACGAGCTTGTCCCACGCCTCCAGCGGGTGCGTCTCGGCCGGCGCGCCCCAGGTCGCGCCCGCGTTGTTGACGAGGATGTCCGTCTTGCCGAAATGCTTCAGGACCGCCTCGGCGAGCGGCGCGATCTCCTCGCGCCTGCCGATGTCGCAGACAAAGGGAACGGCATCGACCCCGAGATTCTTCAGATGTGCAACGGCTTGACGAAGCTCATCCTTCTTGCGCGCCGTAATGGCGATCCCGGCGCCCATCTCGCCGAGCGCCTCTGCAATTTGCAGGCCCAGCCCGCGCGAGCCGCCGGTGACGAGCGCGACTTTTCCTGTCAGATCCAGCAGCCGCTTGACGCTCATGAGATGGAATCCTAGTACAAGGCGCAAAATCAGGGACAGACCACGTTTTTTTCCGGCTGCGCACGGGCTCGAAAAACGTGGTCTGTCCCTGATTTTCGCGTTCTAGAATCCGGGTATGACCACGCTGGTGATGTTCTCGGGCGGGATCGACAGCACCGCGATGCTGGTGAAGCTGCTCGCCCAGGGGCGCGACGAGCTGCGCGTGCACCACATCCGGATGATCAACAGAGAAGGAAGAGATCTCGCGGAACAGCGCGCGGTCGAGGCCATCGTGGCGTACTGCCGCGCGCGCTACCAGCCGTTCCGCTACTCGGAATCGGGCCTCGATTTCTCGAGCCTGGAGGCGATCCCGATCGACTATCTCGCGATCGCGTTCGTCGCCTGCCAGGTGGCGATCGACACGCCGGGCTGCAACCGCGTCGCGGTCGGCGCGCTCGCCACGGACACCGACATCGTGGATCGCACCGCGCGGCAGAAGCACGTGTTCGAAGTCGTGTACGAGTGCTATCGCGCGCGCAAGCTGGGCGAGCCGCGGGTCGAATGGATTTTTCCGGTCTATGACACCCCCAAGGCCGAGCTCGCTGCGGCGCTGCCGCAACAGCTCCTGGACCTGACATGGTCCTGTAGGCGGCCCGTGGACGGCTTTCGCCCCTGCGGGGTATGCAAGGCGTGCAGGGCGAGGGAGCAGGCCCAATTGCGGGGCTTGCGCATCCCGGCGGCGGCAGCCGAAAATCGGGCCTGATCACGGGGAGGAGCGCCATGAGGTCCAGGCGGAACGATGGCCGCATACTCATTTACAGCCACGACACCTTCGGCCTCGGCCACCTGCGCCGCTGCCGGGCGATCGCGCATTCGCTCGTCGAGAGCTTCAAGCAGCTCTCGGTCCTGATCCTGTCGGGCTCGCCGATCATCGGCAGCTTCGATTTCCGCACGCGCGTGGACTTCGTGCGCGTTCCCGGCGTCATCAAGCTGCGCAGCGGCGATTACACCTCGCTCAACCTGCACCTCGACATCCGCGAGACGATGTCGATGCGCGCTTCGATCATCCAGCACACCGCCGAGAAGTTCGCGCCCGACGTGCTGATCGTGGACAAGGAGCCGGTCGGCCTGCGCGGCGAGCTGCTGCCGACGCTGAGGGCGCTCAAGCGCCGCGGCACGCGCCTCATCCTCGGGCTGCGCGACGTGATGGACGAGCCGCGACTGCTCGAGCCCGAGTGGCAGCGGAAGAAAGTGCTGCCCGCGCTGCGCGAGTTCTACGACGAGATCTGGGTGTACGGCCTGCCGCAGATCTGCGATCCGCTGGAAGGCATCTCGCTGCCGGCGAGCGTGCGCAAGAAGATGGTCTACACCGGCTACCTGCACCGCGAGGTGCCGACGCACGGCGCGCCGCCGCGCCTGCCCGAAATGGTGAACCGCCCGTTCCTGCTCGTCACCACCGGCGGCGGCGGCGACGGCGAGGGGCTGATCGAGTGGGTGCTGCGCGCCTACGAGCACGACCCGCTGCTGCCGTACCCGGCGCTGCTCGTGCTCGGGCCGTTCATGCAGGCCGAGCGCCAGGCCGAGTTCATGGACCGCGCGGCGAAGCTGAAGCGCGTCGACGCGATCACTTTCCACGGCCAGCTCGAGGCGCTCCTGGCGCGCGCCGCCGGGGTCGTGGCGATGGGCGGCTACAACACCTTCTGCGAGGTGCTGTCGCTTGACAAGCGCGCGCTCATCATTCCGCGCACCGAGCCGCGCCTCGAGCAGTACATCCGCGCCTCGCGCGCCGCGGAGATCGGCCTGGTCAGCATGCTCAGCGACGACGGCGCCTACGACCCGGCGGTGATGGCGGCCGCGCTGCGCGCGCTGCCGCGCCAGAGCCACCCTTCCGAAGTCATCGTGCCCGGGCTGCTTGAGGGCCTGAAGAACGTGTCGCGCCTCGTCGCTCCCTGGATAGAGCCGATGCCGGTGGAAGCGCCCCGGGCCATCTCGCGCATCGGATAAATTGCGCGTCGCTTTCGTCCTCAAGGGCTACCCGCGCCTCTCCGAGACGTTCATCGCGCAGGAGGTCGCGGCGCTCGAGCGCCGCGGCCTCGACATCCTGATCGTATCGCTGCGCCGGCCGACCGACGCGCGGCGCCATTCGGTGCACGACGAGATCCGCGCCGCGATTCTCTACCTGCCGGAATACCTGCTGCTCGAGCCGCTGCGCGTGCTCCGGGCCTGGTGGAAGCTCAGACGTAGTCTGAAATACAAACTCGTCTTTTCCCTGTGGTTGAAGGACTTGAAACGAGATCCAACCCCCAACCGCATGCGCCGCTTCGGCCAGGCGCTGGTGCTCGCCG
>DATIGR010000075.1:0-26586 GCA_035454645.1 Burkholderiales bacterium | reverse complement strand
GCAGCATGGGGAAAGTGGTCGATGAACAACTGAGGGTAAAGGGCGTCGACAACTTGCGTGTTATCGATGCCTCGGTAATGCCCGCAGTTACTTCAGGCAACATCAATGCCGCAGTGATCGCGGTGGCGGAAAAAGCGGCGGATCTGATAAAGAGAGCGTCAACTTGAACCGCTGGCCGGACGTTATGCAGGGGTGGTAACCTTTCCTCCCGTGGAAGCGCGAGTCGCACGCCTCGAAGCGAGTGTCGAGCATATCGAGCAGGACATCGCCGAGATGAAGATCGACGGCCGGTCAATGCGGCAGGAGATTGCTCATCTTCGGGACCGAGTAGAGGCTGATTTCCGCATCACGTGGGCGGGGATGATGGCTTTGGGATTGGGCCTCGCCGGCCTGATGGCCAAGGGCTTCGGCTGGCTGTAGGTTTCGGCCACTCGTTCCAATCGGTTTCTATAATCGTCGCCCATGTGGGAAGGCGCGGCGATCGTCCTTATCGCGGCAGGGGTATTCCTCTGGCTGGACAGCCTGCGCGCGCGCGAGCGCGCGGTGCGCGCGGGGCGCGCGGCGTGCGAGCGCTACGCGCTGCAGTTCCTGGACGACACCGTGTCCTTCAGCCGCATCCGGCTGCGGCGCGACGGCGAGGGTCAGCTCAGGATCGCCCGCACCTATACGTTTGAATTCTCCGACACCGGGAACAACCGCCGCCACGGCGCCATCGTGATGCTGGGCGGGGAGCTCGAGGACCTGCAGCTCGAGCCCTACAGGGTTCAATAAGAGGGTTCAATAAGGGATCCGATGAGCGAGAGGTTTCACGCCGGCCGGGTGATCGAGAACCGGCGCTGGACCGAGACGCTGTTTTCGCTGCGCGTGGAGGGGCCGCGCCCGAGGTTCGAAGCCGGCCAGTTCGTGAGGATCGGGATCGAGCCGACGCTGGTGCGTGCGTTTTCGTTTGTCAACCCGCCGGGCGATCCGGTGCTCGAGTTCTACGGCGTAGTAGTGCCGCAGGGGCCGCTGTCGCCGCGGCTTGCGCGCCTCGAGAAGGGCGATGTGCTGCAGGTCGCATCCAATCCGGCCGGTTTTCTCGTATTGTCGGAGGTGCCCGAGGCCGAAACGCTCTGGCTCGTGTCCACCGGAACAGGCATTGCGCCGTTTCTGTCCATATTGAGAACCGAGACGCTCTGGCGGCGCTTCCGCAACGTGGTACTAGTTCACGCGGTGAGGCATGCGGACGAGCTTGCCTACAGGGACCTGATAGGAACGATCCTGCATGAACGTGCCGCGTTGCGTTACGTTTCCTTCGTCAGCCGCGAGGCCTCGCCGGGATCGCTCACCGGGCGCATCCCGGCGGCGGTGCGCGACGGCAGGCTGGAAGCCGCGGCAGGACTGGCGCTCGATCTTCGTTCGCACGTCATGCTGTGCGGCAACCCGCAGATGCTGAAGGATGCAACCGCCGCGCTCGCCGAGCGCGGCATGCGCAAGCACAGGAGGCGCAACCCCGGCCATATCGCGGTGGAGAGCTTTTGGTAGCTTCTTCCAGGCTTTTTATTCCCGTTGTCCTGAGCGCGCTGGTATGCGGCTGCAGCACCGTGCGCTTTGCCTACGACAACGCCGACGTTTACGTGCGCTGGCAGGTCCACGGCTATATCGCCGTCGAGGGTCAGGATGCCGACGAGCTCGATGAGCGCATCGACCAATTCCACGCATGGCACCGAAAGAATGCATTGCCGAAATACGTCACGCTCGCGCACGAGGCTGCGCAGCGTTTTTCGGACGGCCTCTCGCGCGCCGACGTAATTTGGGGTTACGATTCCGCGAGGTCGCAGGCGCGCGAGAGCCTGCGCAAGGCCGCCGAGCTGGTCGCGCCGCTGCTCGACCGGCTGACGAGCGAGCAGATCGAGGCGATGGAGCACCGCATCGCCGAAGCGAACCGCAGGTTCGACCGGGACCATCTGCGCGGCTCCGAGCACGAGCGGCGCGCCCGGCGCGCGCGGCTCGCGATCAACCGGCTGGAGGACTGGGTGGGGAAGCTGACGCAGGCGCAGGTCCAGCGGGTGCGCGAGTACGCCGAGCGCGCCCCGCTCACCGAGGAGCTGCGCGACCGCGACCGCAAGCGCCTGCAGCAGGACGTCGTCGCCATCGTGCGCGCGCGTGAGGCGCGCGCCCGGCTGGCCGAGCGCGTCGCCCACTGGGAAAAGGGGCGCGAGCCCGCCTACGCGGCCGCGCTGGAGGCCTGGCGCGAGCAGTACTTCGCGATGCTGATCGACGTCGACCGCATGCTCACTCCCGAGCAGCGCGCGCGCGCGCTCGGCCACATGCGGCGCTACGCCGAGGACTTCGAGGCGCTCGCGGCGCGATGAACGACCCGAAGCCGCTGCGCGGAGTGAAGCTCGAGGAGCCCGCGACCGGCTACGCCGGCCGCACGCGCTACACCCAGCTCGAGTACGAGGCGCTGCTCGCCAACGTCTCGATCGGCATCGCGTTCACGCGCGAGCGGCGCTTCTTCCTGTGCAACCCGAAGTTCGCCGAGATGTTCGGCTACGCCGCCGGCGAGCTGATCGGCATGCCGGGCGAGACCGTCTACCCGAGCCGCGAGAGCTACCTCGCGCTCGGCCAGATCGCGACCCCGATCCTCCAGGCCGGGCGCCAG
This sequence comes from Burkholderiales bacterium, assembly GCA_035454645.1. Taxonomy (GTDB): domain Bacteria; phylum Pseudomonadota; class Gammaproteobacteria; order Burkholderiales; family SG8-39; genus SCGC-AG-212-J23. The sequence goes on along the minus strand of DATIGR010000075.1, from coordinate 23,942 downwards.
CTCGACCTCGAGTGGGAAATGCGGCGCAAGGACGGCTCGACCTTCCTCTGCCGAATGGTCGCCAAGGCGATCGACCCGGCGAACACCCAGCAGGGCACGGTGTGGATCGTCGAGGACATCACCGAGCGGCGGCGCCACGACGACGAGATGGGACGCGTGCTGCGCGAGCACGAGGCGCTGCTCGGCACCGCGTCGGTCGGCATCGCGTTCGTCAAGGACCGCCGCTTCGTGCGCGTCAACCGCCGCTACGAGGAGATGTACGGCTACGGCCCCGGCGAGCTCGAGGGCCAGTCGGTCGGGGTGATCTACCCGCACCCCGGGGATTTCGACCGCGCCGAGGGCATCTACGAGGCGCTCGCGCGCGGCCAGACCACGCGGCGCATCGAGCTGCGCCGGCGCAAGGACGGCAGCACGTTCTGGAACCGCGCCGACGGCCGCGCGCTCGACCCGCAGAGCCCGCACAAGGGCTCGGTGTGGACGGTCGAGGACGTCACCGAGCAGCGCCGCGCCGAGGAGGAGCTGCAGCGCGTGCTCGCCGAGCAGCAGGCGCTGCTCGACAACGTGGTGGTCGGTATCGGCATCAGCCGCAGCCGCAAGATCGTGCGCTGCAACCGGCGCTTCGAGGAGATGTTCGGCTTCGCCGACGGCGAGGCGATCGGCGCCTCCTGGCGCCAGATGTACTTCACCGAAGAGGAGTTCGAGCTGCGCTCGCAGGTGAACGCGGAGCTCGACCAGGGCCGCACCCACACCCGCGAGCAATGGCTGCGCCGCCAGGACGGCTCGGGCTTCTGGTGCCGCCTCTCGGGCCGCGCGGTCGCGCCCGGCGAGCCCTCGAAGGGCTACGTCTGGCTGATCGAGGACATCACCGAGCGCCGCCGCGCCGACGAGGCGCTCGAGCGCCTGCTGCGCGAGCAGGACGCGGTGCTGCAGAACGCGGTCACCGGGATCATCTTCGTCAAGGACCGCAGGATCATGCGCTGCAACCGGCGCTTCGAGGAGATCTTCGGCTACGGCGCGGGCGAGCTGCTCAACGGCTCGACGCGCTTCATGTTCGCCACCGACCGGGAGTACGAGAGCGGCGGCGAGACGCTCTACGAGCCGGTGTGGCGCGGCGAGACGGTGACCGTCGAGCGCCGGCACGTGCGCAAGGACGGCACGCTCATCTGGTGCTCGATCTCGGGCCGCGCGGTGCAGCCCGGCGACCCGGCGCAGGGCTCGGTGTGGCTGTTCGACGACATCACGCAGGAGCACGAGTCCGAGGAACGCGTCCAGCGCGCGCTCGCCGAGCAGGAGCTGATCCTCGACAACGCCTCGGTCGGCATCGCTTTCGTGCGCAACCGCGCGATCCAGCGCTGCAACCGCTTCCTCGAGGACATGGTCGGCGCCGGGCCGGGCGATCTCCTCGGCCAGAGCTCCTCGGTGCTGTTCGACTCGCACGAGGAGTGGGAGCAGGCCGGGCGCATCGCCTACAGCGTCACTCCGCCGGGCGGGACGTACGAGTCGGAGCGCCGCTTCCGGCGCCGCGACGGCTCGACCTTCATCTGCCGCACGCGCGGCCGCCGCATCGACGTCGGCGACCCCGAGCAGGAGTGGATCTGGAGCTTCGAGGACGTCACCGCGGAGCGCGAGGCGGACCTGCGCGTGCAGCGCGCCCTGGGCGAGCTCGAGCGCAAGGTGGCGCAGCGCACCGCGGAGCTCGAGGAGGCGAAGGCGCGCGCGCAGCACCTCGCCGACCACGACCCGCTGACCGGGCTGCCGAACCGCAGGCTGCTGGAAGACCGCCTGACGCAGGCGCTCGCGCTCAGCCACCGCAACCGCAAGGCGAGCGCGGTGATGTTCGTCGACATCGACCGCTTCAAGACCATCAACGACTCGCTCGGCCATGCGGTCGGCGACGCGCTGCTCAAGGAGGTGGCGGGGCGGCTGATCGACCAGCTGCGCGAGGGCGACACGATCTGCCGCATCGGCGGCGACGAGTTCGTCGTCGTGCTGCCGGAGGTGAAGCGCTCCTCCGACGTCGCGCACGTGGCGCAGAAGGTGATCGAGCAGCTGTCGCAGCCGGTGGTCGTGGAGGAGCGCGAGCTCGTCGTCACCTGCTCGATCGGCATCGCGGTCTATCCCGAGGACGGGCGCGACGCCGAGACGCTGATCCGCAACGCCGATGCGGCCATGTACCACGCCAAGGAGCTCGGCCGCGCCAACTACCAGTTCTTCACCGAGCAGATGAACCAGGCGGCCTCGCGCCGCCTGCAGCTCGAGAACGACCTGCGCCGCGCGCTCGGCAAGGACGAGCTGCGCATGCACTACCAGCCGATCCTCGAGACCGCGAGCGGGCGCGTCGTCGCGCACGAGGCGCTCGCGCGCTGGCAGCATCCCGAGCGCGGCCTGGTGCTGCCGGCGGAGTTCATCCAGCTCGCCGAGGAGACCGGCATCATCCTGAAGATGGGCGAATGGGTGCTCGCCCAGGCCTGCCGCTGGTCCACCTTCATCGGCATCGAGCGCGGGCTGCAGATCGCGGTGAACCTGTCGGCGCGCCAGTTCAACGACCCGCATCTGCCGCGCATGGTGGCGCGCGCGCTCAAGGAGACGGGACTGCCGCCGCGGCTGCTCGAGCTCGAGATCACCGAGTCGACCGCGATGCAGCAGACCGACGTCACGCTGCGCACGCTCAAGCGGCACAAGGCGCTCGGCGTGTCGATCGCGATCGACGACTTCGGCACCGGCTACTCGAGCCTGTCGTACCTGCGCCGCTTCCCGGTCGACAAGGTGAAGATCGACCGCAGCTTCGTGTCGGAGGTGCCGCAGAACCACGACCACGGCGCGATCATCTCCGCCATCGTCGCGCTCGCGCACGCGCTGCAGATCCGCGTGGTCGCCGAGGGCGTCGAGACCGAGGCGCAGCGCGCGTTCCTCGCCGCGTGCGGCTGCGACTTCATCCAGGGCTACCTGGTCGGCCGTCCCGACGACGCCGACAGCGCGGCGAAAGAATACGTCTAAGCCGAGAATTCACTTCTCGCACGCCAACGGCTTCCCGGCCTCGTGCTACGCGGCGCTGCTGCATCCGCTCTCGTTCGCCTACGAGATCTCCTGGATCGACGCGATCGGCATGGACCCGCGCTATCCGCCGACCGAAGGCTGGCCCCGCCTGGTCGATCAACTAATAGAAAGCATTGAAAGGACTTCTCCAGTTTTCGGGGTGGGCCATTCGCTCGGCGGATACCTGAGCTACCTCGCCGCGGTGCGGCGGCCGGAGCTGTTCCGCGGCATCGTGCTGCTCGATGCGCCGCTCATCGGGCCGTTCCGCGGCAGCCTGCTCGGCGCGACCAAGCGCCTGGGCATCGTCGACCGGGTGACGCCCGCGCTCGCCACGCGCGACCGGCGCAGCACCTGGCGCACGCGCGCGGAGGCGGGAGAGCACTTCCGCACCCGCAAGCTGTTCCGCAACTTCGCTCCCGAGTGCCTGGAAGACTACGTCGAGCACGCCCTGGTGAGGAGAAGCGCCGGCCTCGGCCTGAAGATCGACCCGCGGATCGAATACGAGATCTACCGCACCATCCCGCACGACATGATGCGCCACCTGCCGAAGCTCGCGCTGCCGGCGGCGTTCATCGGCGGCGCCGGCTCCGACGTCGTGCGGCGCATCCGCCTCGCGGGCATGCGGCCGAAATTCAGCTTCCGCAGCGTGCCGGGCGGGCACCTGTTCCCGTTCGAGCACCCGCGCGAGGCGGCTAGGTCGATCGCCCAGGCGCTCGCCGAGCTCGAAGCCGCTCCTCGAGCAGCTTGACGTTCATCTCCACGCCGAGCAGGTTCGGGTTCACCTCGAGCGCGCGCCGGTACCAGTCGAGCGCGTTCTCGTCGTCGCCGAGCTGCAGGTAGATCTGCCCCATCCCCGAGAGCGCGCCGAAGTGGCGCGGGTTGCGCTTGAGCACCTCGTGGCAGTCGGCGATCGACTTGTCATACTGGCCGGCGAGGTAGTAGACCGTCGCGCGCCGGTTCCAGCCTTCCGCAAACTCGGGTTTCTTTTCAATAATCCTTGAAAAAACCCCAACCGCTTCAGAATGCCTTCCCGCCTGCATCGCTTCGGTGCCGAGCGCCATCAGGCGGTCGAGCTCGGCGTCGCCCGAGCGGCTCCAAAGCAGCCACAGCCCCTGCTCGGCGAAGCCGCGCACGAAGGCGCTTTCGTCGCGCAGCCGCTCGTGCAGCAGCGGCGCGTCTCGCATGCCGCCGTGGTTCGCGAGCCACACCACCGCCTCGGCGCGCGTCGCCGCGTCCGGGCTCTCGAGCGCGCCGAGCGCCTCGGCACGCGTCTGCGGCGGCTGCGGGAATGCCGCCGGCGCCGCGGCTGTTAGCGCAGCGGCGAGTAGTACCATTGCTAGCCTTGAAGGAGAAACCATGCGAGCTTTCCTGCTTACGCTAATACTAGCGGTTCCCGGCCTGGTGCTGGCCGCCGGCGAGCCGGTCACCGCCGAACCCCGGGATCCGGTGCTCGACAAGGTGTCCGAAGCCACCCAGCGCAAGGACTGGCCCGCGGCGGCGGCGCTGCTGAAGGACGCAGTCGCTTCGAATCCGAACAACGCCAACTACCACAACCTGTACGCCTACTCGATCCGCAAGGGCGCGAACCCGGACATGAGCCTGGTGTTCAAGCACTACAGCGAGGCGCTGCGCATCGACCCGAAGCACCGCGGCGCGCACGAGTACATCGGCGAGGCCTATCTCATGGTGGGCAACCTGGAGAAGGCGAAGGAGCACCTCGGGCAGCTCGACACGCTGTGCTTCTTCCCCTGCATCGAGTACACCGACCTCAAGAAGGCGATCGCGGCGTATGAAGCGAAGCGCTGAGCGCTTGAAGCGCCTCGCCGTCTTCGCTCTTGTGTTTGTGGCCCTGCAGGCGGCGGCGCAGGGCTATCCGTCGAAGCCGGTGCGCATGGTGAACCCGTTCCCGCCGGGCGGGCCGCTCGACGTCCTCGGCCGCATCCTCTCCGAGCGCCTTGGCACGAGCCTCGGGCGGCCGGTGGTGGTGGAAAACCGGCCGGGCGCGGCCGGCAACGTGGGCGCGGCCGAGGTGGCCAAGGCGGCAGCCGACGGCCACACGCTGTTGCTCACGCTCTTCAGCATCGTCACGAGCAACCCGCACCTCTACGAGCGGATGGCGTTCGATCCGCTGAAGGACTTCGCGCCGATTACCGCGATCGCGAGCAGCGACTCGGTGCTCATCGTGCACCCCTCGGTAACGGCGGGCTCGGCGCAGGAGCTGATCGCGTTCGCCAAGGCGAACCCCGGCAAGCTGAACTACGCCTCGGCGGGCAAGGCGTCGCCGGGACACCTCACCGCCGAATTCTTCAGCCGCCGCACCGGCGCGGCATTCACGCACGTGCCCTACAAGGGGAACGCCGAGGCGATCCGCAGCGTGCTCGCGGGCGAGACCCAGATGATGTTCACGCCGACCACCGGAGCGCTCGCGCATATCAGGAGCGGCAAGCTCAAGGTGCTGGCGGTCTATCTCACCGAGCGCGTGGACGAGCTGCCGGGCGTACCGAGCCTCGAAGGCTTCGACCAGAAGACGCTGCCTTTCTGGTACGGGCTGCTCGCGCCCGCCGGCACTGCGCACGAGATCGTGCTGCGCCTCAATGCGGAGACCGTCAAGGCGCTCAAGGATCCGCAAGTGGAGCAGAGGCTGCGCGCCGGACGCATCTTCCCGATCGGCAATACGCCCGAGGAGTTCGGCGCGATGATGCGCGCGGGCCATGCGGCCTGGGGACGCGTGATCCGCGAGACCGGTGTCAAGGGCGAGTAAGCCGAGCTTCGTCTTCATCCTCGCCGACGACCTCGGCTACGCCGACCTCGGCTGTTATGGGGGACGCGGCAATTGCTCTCCCAACCTGGACCGCATCGCCGCCGGCGGCTTGCGCTTCGCCGACGGCTACGCCAATTCTCCGGTGTGCTCGCCCACGCGCTTCGCGCTCGCCACGGGCCGCTGGCAGTACCGCTTCCGCGGCGGCGCGGACGAGCCGATTTCCAGCCGCTCCCGTGGAATCGCGAATCTGGGATTGCCTCCGGAGCATCCGACGCTCGCCTCGCTGCTGCGCGATGCCGGCTACGCCACCGCGCTCGTCGGCAAGTGGCACCTCGGCTTCGCGCCGCAGTTCGGGCCGCTGAAGAGCGGCTACCAGGAGTTCTTCGGTCCGATGAGCGGCGGGGTCGACTACTTCACGCACTGCGACTCGGCGGGAGTGCACGACCTCTGGCAGGGCGAGAAGGAGGTCCGCCGCGCGGGATATCTCACCGACCTGTTGAGCGACGAAGCCGTCGCGTTCGTGCGCCGGGCGAAGGGCAAGCCCTTCCTGCTCTCGCTCCACTACACCGCGCCGCACTGGCCGTGGGAAACGCGCGCCGATGCGGCCGAGTCGGAACGAATCGCCGGCCGCATCAGCCATGTCGACGGCGGCTCGGTGGCCACGTACCTGGAGATGATCCGGGCGATGGACGAGGGCATCGGCCGGCTCGCGCGCGAGCTCGACGACAACACCGTCATCGTGTTCACGAGCGACAACGGGGGCGAGCGCTTCTCGGACTCCTGGCCGCTCGTGGGCGGCAAGATGGATCTCCTCGAAGGCGGCATCCGCGTGCCGTACATCGTGCGCTGGCCGAAGGGCGGCGTCATCCCCCAGCTCGCGATCACGATGGACTGGGTCGCGACCTTCCTCGACGCAGCCGGCGTCGCGCCGCACCCGGACTATCCGCTGGACGGGGTCAGCCTCCTGAAGGAACATCCGCGGCGCGAGCTTTTCTGGCGCACGAAGTTCCGCGCCCAGAAGGCGATGCGCAGCGCGAGCTGGAAATGGCTCTCGATCGAGGGCGACGAATTCCTGTTCGACCTGGCGAAGGACCCGCGCGAGCGCGCCAACCTGGCGAAACGCCAGCCGGGAACGCTCAGCGAGCTGAGCAAGCGCTATGCGGACTGGGAAGCCTCGCTGCCGCCGATTCCGGACGACGCCCGAGTGTCGCTCGTCTACGGCCCGTCCGACATCCCCAAGCCGTCCTGATCGTCAGCGCGCGAGCTTGGCGCGCACTTTGCCGTAGTAGCGGCTATCGATGCGCGCTTTCATCAGGCCGAGCTTTTTCACTTCCGGCGGCGCGAAGCCGGCGTTCTTGAGGATGCGGTAGGCGAGGCGCAGGTCCTCGGGGATCAGCCGGTCGTCGTCGAGCTCGAGCGCTCGCCCCTCGCCGGGCAGCCCATCGAGCTCGCCGCGCGAAACAGCCTCGGCGATCCTTTGTTCTGCGAGAAAATCGAGCATGTCCTCGCGAGCTTACCGCATCGCGCCGACGGATTCGACGACGTTCTATCCGCGGTTGATCGGGCGGCACGGCGCCGTGGCGGCGAACTCCTACCTCTCGGTGAACGCCGGCGTCGATGTCCTCAAGGCGGGCGGCAACGCGATCGACGCGGCCTGCGCCGCCACGCTGGTCGAAGGGCTGGTGAACCCGCAGATGCACACCCTGGGCGGCGAATGCCCGATCCTCATCCGGCCGGCAGGCGAGTCGCGCGTCGTCTGCCTGAACGGCAACACGGCCGCCCCCCTGGCGGCAACGCCGCAGGCATTTCTTGCCCGGGGTCTGAAAGACGTCCCGGAAGAAGGCATCCTGGCGGCGGGCGTGCCGGCGGCGTTCTCGGCGGTCATGAGCGCGCTTTCCCGCTGGGGGACGATGAGCCTGCGCGAGGTTTCCGCCCACGCGCGCGAGCTCGCGGCGAACGGCTTCCCCGTGTCCGCCGGCCTGCGCCACCAGCACAAGTACGGAATTGCTCATCTGCAGGACAGATTTCTGTCCGAATGGCACGGCAGCGCGGCCCTTTACCTGCGAAACGGAAAGGACGTTCCTGAGGTCGGCGAGCTGATGAAGAACGAGGCGCTCGCCCGCGTGCTCGATCACCTCGCGAACGCGAAGGACCCGCACGCCGAGTTCTACCGCGGCGACATCGCGGCGGAGATTGCCAAGTTCTCGCGGGAACGCGACGGCCTGCTTTCGCGGGAGGACCTGGAAGGCTTTGAGACCCGGATTGAAAAACCCGCCAGCCTGCGCTTCGGCGAGGTCGAGCTTTTCAAGTCGGGCTTCTGGTCGCAGGGGCCGGCGGAGCTGCAGACGGTGGCGCTGATGTGGCCCTACCTCAAGGACGTGAAGCCGGGCAGCGCCGAGCACTGCCACCTGCTGATCGAGGCGATGAAGCTCGCCTTCGCCGACCGGGAGCAGTACTACGGAGACACGCTGGTCCCGGGCGATGTGCTGCTTTCCGATGAATACACACGGCGAAGAGCAACGTTGATCGATATGCGTCATTCAAGCAAAGAATTGCGCCCTGGCGACGCACGCCGCAACGCCGCGCTGCTGCCCGAGGACGAGCGCTTCACGCCGAAGGACTGGGGCGGGGGCACGGTGCATGTCGATGCGATCGACGCGAAAGGCAACATGGCGTCGTTCACGCCGAGCGGCGCCTGGATCATGTCTTCCGAGGTGATCCCGGCGCTCGGCTTCCCGCTCTCGGTGCGCATGATGACGTTCTATCTCGAGCCGGCGCACCATCCGAACGTCGTGGCGCCCGGCAAGCGGCCGCGCACCACGCTCACGCCGTCGCTCGCGTTCAAGGGCGGACGGCCGTGGATGAGCTTCGGCACCATGGGCGGCGACAACCAGGGGCAGTGGCTGCTCCAGTTCTTCGTCTACCGCGCGGCGTTCGGCATGACGCTGCAGGACGCGATCGAGGCGCCGCGCCTTTCCACCGAGCACTTTCCCGGCTTCTTCGCCCCGCACCGGGGCGAGCCCAACCGCGTGCGCGTCGAGCCGCGCTTCGGGGCGAAGGTGATCGACGAGCTGCGCCGGCGCGGCCACGACGTCGAGCTCGCGCCCGACTGGAGCGAGGGGTTCGTGTCCGCCGCGCAGCTCGACCCGGCGAGCGGGCTGCTCGAGGCGGGCTGCGACCCGCGCGGCTCCAAGTCGGAGTGCTTCCCGGCGTTCGCGTACTGCTGGTAAAAGCTGCGGTTTTCTTCCACGCCGTGTCGTGCCGGTTTCGGCCGTGTTTCCGCGAGGTAACACCGGCCGATAGAAACAGTACCGACATCGGGCCGATACAGCGCGCACGCACCATGCCGGCATGCAAACCAGCCGGACTCAGGCGCGCGCGAGCGCGTGGCTTCTCGTGGCGGCGGCGGCGCTGCTGCTCGCCATCACCATGGGCTCGCGCACGGTGTTCGGCCTGTTCATCTCGCCGCTCAACACGGCTACCGGCCTTGGCATCGCCACGATCAGCTTCGCGGTCGCGGTGAGCCAGCTCACCTGGGGCGCGGCGCAGCCCTTCGCCGGCATGCTTGCCGAGCGCTACGGCGCGGCGCGCGTCATCGTGGCCGGGAGCCTCCTCGCCGCGGCGGCGGGCGCGCTCGTGCCCTTCGCCGGCAGCGCCGCGCTGCTCGTCGCGGTGCTCGCGGTGAGCGGAATTGCCGCCACGGTCGGCAGCCCGTCGCTGCTGGTCGGCACGGTGAGCCAGCGCGTCTCCCCCGAGCGCCGCGGCCTGGTCGCCGGCATCGTCGGCGCGGGCGGGCCGCTGGGGCAGCTCGTGCTCGCTCCGGCCACGCAGGCGGTGATCTCGCTCGCCGGCTGGGTCAGCGCGGCCTTCTCCATCGCCGCGCTCGCGCTCGTCTCCATCCCGCTCGCGCTCGCCTTCCGGGGCGGGGCGGCGCCGGGCGCTGCGCACGCGCACTCGACGCCGCAAGCCGGCGCGAGCGTGCGCGAGGCGCTCGCGAGCCGCGGCTTCTGGCTGATCAACGCGACGTTCTTCGTGTGCGGCCTGCACGTGTTCTTTCTCGTCACGCACCTGCCCGGCGTGATCGAGGTGTGCGGCCTGCCGCCCCGCGTCTCGGGCGCCGCGCTGGCGTTGCTGGGTCTCTTCAACATCGCGGGCAGCATCGGCGCGGGCTGGGTCATCCAGCGCTACTCGATGACGGCCACGCTGTCGTCGCTGTTCGCCGCGCGCGCGGCAGGCATCGCGCTGTTCCTCGCCGCGCCGAAGACCGAATTCACCGTGCTCGCGTTCTCCATATGGATGGGCCTCACTTACATGGCGGTGCTGCCGCCCACCGCCGGCCTCATCGGCCGGCTCTACGGCGCCGCGCGGCTGCCCACGCTGCTCGGGATCACGTTCATGCTCCACCAGGTGGGCGCGTTCCTCGGCTCCTGGCTGGGAGGGGTGTTCGTCGAAGCGACCGGCAGCTACGACGGCATGTGGCTCCTCGACCTCGCGCTCGCCGCGGCCGCCGCGGCGCTCGCCCTGACCATCCGCGAGCCCGCCGCAGCACCGAGGACAGTGCCGGCGACGCTCGTCCGCCCAGCGCTTGCGAGGGTCCGGTGAAAACGACGGGCAGATAAGCGCAGCCGTCGTCCAATTGGGCAGCTGCGCGTTACACGACCGAAGGGCGTGTAATGAACGCGGAACCTGCCAGTGGTCGGGAAACGACACCCGAACCGGTCATCGTTTTCGTGCGTGGCGTGCGCGTAGTTCTCGATGTCGACCTAGCTCGGCTGTATGGCGTCGCCACCAAAGCGCTGAACCAGTCGGTGATTGGCGGGTTTAGATACAAAAGACCGTGGGATCAGGCAGTTAGAGGGCAACTGGTCACAATTTGTGACCAGTTCAGGACGCCACCGGGGCACCTTCTACCGCCCTTTGGCTTTTACGGAGCATGGGGCGCTTATGGCCGCGAACGTCCTACGCAGCGATCGTGCAGTCCAGATGAGCATCTTCGTAACGCGTGCGTTCGTACGCCTTAGAGAGCACATCGCAACGAACGCGGCGATCCTGAAGCGACTGGCCGAGATCGACAGGACCCTGCTGCAGCACGACGCGGCGCTGCGCGACGTCTACCGGAAGCTGCAGCCGCTGCTCGCGCCGCCGGCCGAGCCGGCGAAGCGGCGGATCGGGTTCTAGCGTCTTTTCTTCCGGGTGCTCTTGCCGAGCTTGGCGGAGCCCCAGCCGACGGTGCGCTCGCCCGGGGCGAGGCGCTTGCGCGCGAGCGCGGCGCCGGCGGCGAGGGAGCGGAGCTTGCGCACGGCGATCTCGCGGTCCATCGGCGCCATGCCGCAGTTGGTGCACGGGAAGAGATGGCGGGCCGGGACGTACTTGAGCGCCTTTCCGATCACCTCCGAGACTTCCTGCGGCGTCTCGACCGCATCGGCGGCGACGTCGATCACGCCGACGAGGACGTCCTTGCCCTTCAGCAGCCGGAGGAGCTCGATCGGCACTTTCGAGTGGATGCACTCGAGCGACACCTGGTCGAGCCTGCTTTTCGCGAGCGCCGGGAAGATCTCCTCGTACTGGCGCCACGACTCGCCGAGGGTCTTCTTCCAGTCGAGGTTCGCCTGGATGCCGTAGCCGTAGCAGATGTGCACGCAGGTCTTGCACTTGAGGCCGTCGATCGCGCGGTGCAGGGCGTCGATGCCCCAGCGCTTGACGTCGTCCATGTAGACGTTGAACGCCGGCTCGTCGAACTGGATCACGTCGACGCCGTCCTTCTCCAGGGCGCGCGCTTCCTGGTTGAGCAGGCCCGCGAACGCCATGGCGAGCTTCGCCTTGTCGCCGTAGTGGCGGTCGGCGATCGTGTCCACGATCGTCATCGGGCCCGGCAGGGTGATCTTGATCTTTCTCCTCGAGTGCTCGCGAAGAAGGACGGCTTCTCTCTGGTGGACCCGGCCCTTGAGCCGAAGCGGCCCGACGACCACCGGCACCAGGGCGTCGTAGCGGTTGTTGCGGATGCCCATCTTCACCTTGTGCTCGAAATCGATGCCTTCGACGAACTCGAGGAAGCCGTGTACGAAGTGCTGGCGCGACTGCTCGCCGTCGGTGACGATGTCGAGCCCCGCGTCTTCCTGCTCCTTCAGCCAGAGGAGCGTGGCGTCGCGCTTCGCGCGCTCGAGCTCGGCGCCCTGTGCGCGCCAGGTGGGCCACAGCTTCCCGGTTTCGGCGAGCCAGCCGGGCTTGGGCAGGCTTCCCGCGATGGTCGTATCCAGCATGTCAGGGTGCCAAGCAGTTCTTTTGCAAAGTCCGCGGAATCAAGTCATTCTATGCGCTCCCAAGCACCGAAAGGGGGGCACAGATGGGGAAGCTGATCGCTGCGGCAGTGGTGGCGGGTCTGGTGATCTCTGGACCGGCCCTCGCTCAGCGCAAGGACTGCGGAGAGCTGAGGGGCGAAATCGAGGCCAAGATCAAGAAGAACGGCGTGGAGAAGTTCACGCTCGACGTGGTTGACAAGGACGCGCAGGCCGACGGCAAGGTGGTCGGCACCTGCGACGGCGGCACCAAGAAGATCGTCTACAAGCGCGGCTAGCGCCGCGCCTCCCTGGCGGTCAGCAGCCAGGCCGCGGCCGCGGCCTGCGCTGCGAGCAGCACCCCGAAGGCGACGCGGTAGCCCTCGGGATCGTAGCGGCCGTGCGCGTTCGGCCAGTTGCCGAGGATCGCGCCGACCCCCCATTGGAACGCGAACGAAGCGGTGAAAAGAAGCAGGTTCGCCGCGGTGGTCACGCGCCCGGACTGCGCCACCGGCACGAGCAGGGTGAGCAGCGTGTAGGCGATGACCGCGGCGATGCTGGTCGCCGCGAACAGCACCAGGAAAAGCGCGACGCCCGTGGACAGGCCGAAAGCGAGCGGAGCGAAGGCGGCGGCGCACAGGAGCATTCCGCCCTGGTACACCCTCAGTTGCGAAACGCCGCGCCTGCCCGCCCATTCCGAAAGCGGCCCGAGGCCGAACGAGGCCGTCATGTATGCCGCGGCCGACAGGAAGAGGTAATCGGCAGCCGGGCCGCGCGCGAGGCCGTGCACGTCGGCGAGCCACGGCGCGAACCACAGACCCTGCAGCGCCTGGAACGTCGCCTGGCAGATGACGAGCGGCGCCGCCAGGCGCCAGAAATCCAGCCGCGCGAAGATCCTGCCGATCACGGCTACCTGTTCGCGCCAGGGGTCGCCCCCGCCCGGCAGCGCGCGCTCGGGGACGACGAAGAAGATGAGCGCGGCCGCGGCGACGCTGAGCGCGCCCAGGCCGAGGAAGACCCCGCGCCAGCCGAGCGGCCCGAGCAGCGCCTCCACCGGCGCGGTGGCCGAAAGCGCGCCCACGGCTCCGACGCCGATCATCCAGCCGGAGAGCGCGGTGAGCCGCTCGCGCGGGAACCACAGGGTGAACGCCTTGATCGATCCCATCAGCCCGGCCGATACGCCGAGGCCGATCAGCGCGCGTGCGGCAGAGAGCATGGCGAGGTCGCGCGCCAGCCCGAACGCCAGCGCGCCCGCGCCCGCGATGCAGAACAGCGCGGCGGTGCAGCGCCGCGGGCCGAACCGGTCGAGCGCAACGCCGAGCGGCAGCTGCGCGGCGGCGAACGAGAGGAAATAGGCGCTGGTGAGGAACCCGAGGTCGGAGGGCGCGAGGCCGAAGTCCCGCACCAGGTCCTTCGCGATCACCGCGTTCACGTAGCGGTAGAAGTACGAAAGGTAGTACCCCGCCGCGAACGGGCAGAACACCACAAGCATGGCCCGAGCTTCCCAGCGAGTCTCTTTGGCAGGTAGGCTAGCGGGCATGAAGAAGCGGCTGATCGTCGGGATCACGGGCGCCACCGGCGCGGTCTATGGCGTGGAGATCCTGAAAGTCCTCCAGGGAATGGATGAATGGGAAAGCCATCTCGTTCTCTCCGACGCGGGCGCGCTCAACGTCTGGCACGAGCTGAAGATGAAGCGCAAGGACGTGGAGAAGCTCGCCGGCGTCGCCTACCACCCCAAGGACATCGCCGCGACGATCTCGAGCGGCTCGTACCTCACCGAGGGGATGGTGATCGCGCCGTGCTCGATGAAAACGCTCGCCGCGGTGGCGCACGCGCATGCCGACGAGCTCGTGTCGCGCGCCGCCGACGTGGTGCTGAAGGAGCGCCGCCGGCTGGTGCTGCTGGTGCGCGAGACGCCGCTCAACCTCGCGCACCTGCGCAACATGGTCGCGGTCACCGAGATGGGCGCGATCGTGTTCCCGCCGGTGCCGGCGTTCTACGCCGCGCCGAGGTCGCTCGAGGATCTCGTCGCGCACACCTGCGCGCGCGTGCTCGACCTCTTCGGCGTGCACTCCCCTAGGCTCGCGCGCTGGCAGGGGATGAAAGGAATTCCCGAAGAGCGCGGTTGAAGGCCTCGGGCTGCTCGATGTTCGCGATGTGCGCGGCCTGGGGGATCACCACGAGCTTCGCCCCCGGCACGTTCTCGCCGATGTAGCGGGTGCCCGGCGCGGCCAGGTCCTGCTCGCCGGTCATGGCGAGCACCGGGAGCTTGATGCTCTTGAGCCTGGCGGTCGTGTTGAGGCCCATGATCGCGCGGCCGCAGCCCACGTAGCCGGCCACCGGCGTGCGCTCGATGAGGCCGCGGATCCGCTGCAGCTCGGGAGGGTTCTTTCTCCGGAAAGGCTCGGTGAACCAGCGCTCGAGGGTCGAGTCGACGAGCGCGGCCATGCCCTTGGATTCGGCGATGCGGATGCGCTCCTCCCACTGCTTGAGGGCGTCGGGCGGCTGGGCGTGCGTGGTGTCGGCGAGCACCATGCGCCCGAACGGCCCCGAACCGCGCAGGGCGATGGTCTGGCCGATCATGCCGCCGATCGACAGCCCGCAGTAGACGGCGGACTTGATGTTCAGGGAAGCGGCGAGGCCGAGAGCGTCGTCGGCCAGCAGGTCGAGCGTATACGGGCCCGCCGGGGCGCTCGTCTGCCCGTGGCCGCGCATGTCGTAGGCGAGGATGCGGTGGCTCGCCTTGAACGCCTCGATCTGCGGATCCCACATGCGCACGCTGCAGGCGAGCGAGTGGCTGAGAACCAGCCAGGGCGCGCCTTCCTTCCCGTGCAGCTCGTGGTAGATCTCGATGCCGTTGACCCTGGCCTTCATGTCGCCTCCATGATGAGCGGAATGAGCATCTCGTCCTCGCTCACGCCGCCGTGGTTGCCGATGTGCAGGTGGCGCGACTCGCCCGGCGTCCAGTCCTTGACCGCGTAGCGGCCGCGCATGACGAGCGCGACGTCGCCGATGCGCTCGGCGAAGCGCGGATGCGGCGCACCCGGCCCGAACCAGCCCTCGTCCACCAGCCGGCGGCTCGGCATGACGTCCGCGCGGTCTCCCAGCCAGTCTCGCGCTTTTTCCAGAAACTCCTTTTCGGAGTGCACGTGGCAGTACGCAACCCTTCGTTCGCCGCACAGGGGAAACCTCAGCAGAGAGGCGAGCGATGCCGGCAGCTCGAGCGATTCTTCGGGCGCGACGTCGATGAAGCCGTGATCCGAGGTCGCGACGACCAGCGACTCGGTGCCGGCGAGCCGCGCGAGCAGCCCGCGGAAGGCGGCGTCGAACTTGGCGAACTGCTCGAACGCCTCGGCGCTTCCCGCGCCGTGGCGGTGCGACACCATGTCGTACACCGGCCAGTAGGCGTAGATGAACTTGCGATCGCTGCTCGACTTGATCGCGTTTTCCACCTGCAAGACCAGCTCCTCCAGCGTCTCGTACGCGATGCGCTGCGCGCCGCGGCAATGCACCGTGTTGTACTCCGAGTCGATGATTTCCTTGCAAGTGACGACGAAGCACGTATCCGTCACGGATTCGAAGATCGGCTTGCAGACGTAGATCTGATCCGGCGTCACGCCGCGGCGCGCGAGCGGCAGGTAGTCGCCCCGGCTCCTGAAGGGAAGCGCGGCGCTGACGCAGCCCGCTTCGCCGAAATAGGTGAACCAGCCGGTGAGCCCGTGCTCGAGCGGCGTGCGCCCGGTGTACGAGGTGGTGATCGCCGAAGCGGTCGTCGACGGAAACACCGACGTGAGCGCCGCGCGGCGCCGGCGCGCGAGCTCGCTGCCCGCGCCGCGGCGAAGGAGGTAGTTGTCGCCGAGCCCGTCGACGATGAGCAGCACGACGTTGCGCGCGCCGCGCAGCTCGCTCGCCGGAAGCTTCGCGAGCGGCGCATGCAGCGGCGTGCCGCCGCGCGCGGCGACGATCGAGGCGACGAGATTGACCAGGCTCCCACCCGAGTAATCGGGCTGCATGGCCGGATTTTAGGCGTACAATTAGCGCATGCGGCACGAAGTTCACCTCCACGCCGACATTCCCATCCTCGAAGGCGTCTCGCGCCGGCAGCTCGAGCAGGCGTTCGCGCCGCTGCTCGAGTACCTCGACGCCGACGGCCTCGCCGACGTGAAGAGCCTCGAGCCCGACGAGCCGGGCATCAAGTACGACGAGAAGGAGCTGATCCTCACCGTGTGCTGGACCGGCGAGATCGGGCGCAGCTTCCACGGCGCGCTCGAAGCGGCGCTCGAGAGCCTCGGGCCGTTCTGCTACGAGGCGGTCGAGGTCGACCTCACGCTCTACCACGAGAACGGCGAGCAGGAGTCGAAGCTGCTGTTCGTCGGGCCCACCGCGCACGCGATCCACGAGGCGCAGCGCCGCTGCATGCTCGAGGACGTCGCCGTGATCCTCGCGCGCCAGTTCGGCAAGGAGCAGGTCGCGCAGGTGACGGCGCTCGTCAACGAGCTCTTCGACCGCGACTGGAAAGAGAAGGCCTCGCAGCAGAAGAAGCCCGAGCGCGCCTTCGAAACCTACACTCGCCCTTCGAGAAAAAACCTGCATTGAGTGGCAGGGCCGAAATACCCTAGTCTCGATACTCTGGCGCTGCACGCCGGCCAGTCGCCCGATCCTGCGACCGGCGCCCGCGCGGTGCCGATCTACCAGACCACGTCGTACGTGTTCCGCGACACGGAGCACGCCGCCTCGCTCTTCAACATGGAGCGCGCCGGCCACGTCTATTCGCGCATCTCGAATCCCACCGTGGCGGTGCTGGAAGAGCGCGTGGCGGCGCTCGAGGGCGGCGTCGGCGCGATCGCCACGGCTTCCGGCCAGGCGGCGCTGCACCTCGCCATCGCGACCCTGATGGGCGCCGGCGGGCACATCGTCGCCTCGGGCGCGCTCTACGGCGGCTCGCACAACCTTCTCGCCTACACGCTCCAGCGCTTCGGCATCGATACGACTTTCGTTTCTCCCCGTAATTTGAACGACTGGCGCGCGGCCATCCGGCCCACGACGAGGCTCTTGTTCGGCGAGACGCTCGGAAACCCGGGACTGGATGTCCTCGACATTCCGTCGGTTGCCGAGATCGCGCACGCCGCGAAGATCCCGCTGCTCGTCGACGCGACCTTCACCACCCCGGTGCTGATGAAGCCCTTCGCGCTCGGCGCCGACCTCCTTTACCACTCGGCCACCAAGTTCCTCGGCGGCCACGGGGTGGCGATCGCCGGGGTGCTGGCGGACTCGGGCCGGTTCGACTGGGAGGCTTCCGGCAAGTTCGAGACCCTGACCGCGCCGTACGCCGGCTTCCACGGCATGGACTTCGAGGAGGAGTCGGGCACGCGCGCCTTCCTGCTGCGCGCGCGCCGCGAGGGCTTGCGCGACTTCGGCGCCTGCATGGCGCCGATGACCGCGTTCCAGATCCTCCAGGGAATCGAGACGCTGCACCTCAGGATGCCGCGGCACGTGGAGAACACGAGAAAGCTGGTGCAGTTCCTGTCCCCGCACCCGAGCGTGGAGCGGGTAATTTATCCTGAATTGAAAAACCATCCGGACCACGAGCTGGCGAAGAAGCTGCTGCCCCACGGCTGCGGCGCGGTGTTCACCTTCGAGATCAAGGGCGGCAGGCCCGCGGGCAAGCGCTTCATCGAGTCGCTGCGGCTGTTCTCGCACCTCGCCAACGTCGGCGACGCGAAGTCGCTCGTCATCCATCCGGCGAGCACCACGCACTACCGCATGAGCGACGAGGACCTGAAGAAAGCCGGCATCACTCCTGGAACGGTGCGCCTTTCGATCGGCCTGGAGGATCCGCAGGACCTGATCGAGGATCTCGACCGCGCGCTGCGCGCTTCAGCGAAGTGAACTTCGAGGTCGAGGGGAAGCGCGCTTTCGCCTACACCGCCGCGCACGAGCTCGACCCGGCCAAGCCCACCGTGGTGTTCGTCCACGGCGCGGGGCTGGACCACTCCTGGTTCGGCCTTCAGAGCCGCTACTTCGGCTACCACGGGCGCAACGTGCTCGCGCTCGACTTCCCCGGCCACGGCCGCAGCGAAGGCCCGCCGCTCCCGAGCATCGGGGCCATGGCCGACTGGCTTTCCAAAGTTCTTGCTCAAACAGGAACTGAGAAAGCAGCGCTCGTCGGCCACTCCATGGGCTCGCTGGTCTCGCTCGAATTCGCGGCGCGCCACCCGGAGCAGTGCGAGCGCGTCGCGCTGATCGCGGTCGGCTATCCGATGAAGGTGGCCGAGCCCTTCCTCGAAGCGGCACGGAAGAACGACTACGCCGCCTTCGACATGCAGACGATCTGGGGTCATTCCCCGCAGGTCGCGCTCGGCGCGAATCCCAACCCCGGCATGTGGATGTACGGCGATTCGCTCGCGCGCCTAGAGCGGCTCGCGCCGGGCGTGCTCTACAACGACCTCAAGGCGTGCAACGACTACGGCTCGGGCGCCGAGAGCGCGGCGAAAGTGAAGTGCCCCGTGCTCTTCATCGTCGGCCGGCGCGACGTGATGACGCCGCCGAGAGCGGTCAGGCTGCTCCAGGAGAAGCTCTCCGCGGCGCGCACGGTGGAGATCGCGCCCTCGGGCCACTCGCTCATGGCGGAGGCGCCCGACGCCACGCTCGACGCCCTGATCGGGTTCATTTCCAGTCGGTAGACGCAACGAACCACGCCGTGAGCGCGCCGAACACGATCATCGCGGCGGCGATCACGACGAACACGCCCTCGAGCGACGCGGCCATCAGCCCGCCGGCGATCACCAGCGCGAGGCGCACCGTGCCGGCGAGCATCGGCCGCAGGACGCGCCCCGCGCCCTGCGAGGCGAAGTAGAGCGCGATCCCGGCGGCGAGCAGCGGGTAGAAAGGCGCCACGGTGCGCAGGTAGCTCGAGCCGTTTTGCAGCACCGCGGCGTCGCTGCTGAACAGCCCGACCCAGGCGAGCGGGAAGGTGAAAGCGGCGATGCCGATCACCAGGCTGATCGAGGCGGCGAAGAGCGCGCCGACCCAGGCGATGTGCTTGGCGCGCGCGGGCCGGCCGGCGCCGATATGCGTGCCGACCAGCACCACCAGCGCCTGGCCGACGGCGAACACCAGCGGGATCTGCAGCAGCTCCAGGCGCAGCCCGACGCCGTAGCCGGCGAGCGCGGCGGCGCCGTGGCGCCCGACGAAGCCGGTCAGGACCACCGCGGTCAGCACGGTCTGGAGCGCCGACAGCGAGGAGATCGCGCCCACGCGCAGGATCTCGCGGAACAGGCGCCACTCGAGCCTCCAGTCCTCGCGCCGCGGCGCGAGCAGCCTCGAGCGCCGCACGATCGCCGCCATGACGAGCGCGGCGATGCTGAAAGTGGTGACGTAGGCGATCCCCGCGCCGGCGATGCCGATGCGCGCGACCAGGGTCCCGGAGAGCGGCAGGTGGACGACCGCGGCGCCGATCAGCGTGAGCGCCGGGGTGAGCATGTTGCCGCTGCCGCGCAGCACGCTCGAAAGCGTATTCGCGATCCAGACCGCGATCGCGCCGCCGAACACGATGCCCGAGTAGCTCAGCGCGTGCGCCAGCGTTTCGTCCCGGCCGCCGAGGAGCGAATAGATCGGCTTTCCGAAAAAAAGCACCAATACGGTGAATGCCGTACCCATCGCGGCGGCGATCACGAGCGCATGCACGACCAGGCGGCGCGCCGCGGCCGCGTCGCCCGAGCCGAGCGCGCGCGCGATCGCGGAGGACACCCCGCCGCCCATCGCCCCGGCGGAGGTCATCTGCAGCAGCATGATGAGCGGGAACACGAGCGCGAGGCCGGCGAGCGGCGCGGTGCCGAGGCGGCCGACGAAATACGTGTCGCCGACCGAGACCATCGACTGGAACGCGACCAGCAGCACGCCGGGGGCCGACAGGCGCGCGAGCGTGGGCGCGATCGGCGCGGCGAGCAGCCACTCGGTTCGCGGACTCATGGGGCGCGTCATTGTATGATCGCTCGCCCGCCCGCAGGAGGATGACGCCGTGCTCGAGCTCGTTCAGGACCCCCAGGTATGGATCGCTTTCTTCACCCTTACGGCGCTCGAGCTCGTGCTCGGCATCGACAACATCATTTTCATCACCATCCTGGTGGACAAGCTGCCGCCGAGGCAGCGCGAGCGTGCGCGGCGCATCGGCCTCGGCGCCGCGATGCTGATGCGCATCGCGCTGCTGCTCGTCCTCGCCTGGATGATCGGCCTCACCGAGCCCCTGTTCACCGTGTTCAACGAGAGGCTCTCCGGGCGCGACCTGATCCTGATCGGCGGCGGGCTGTTCCTGCTCTGGAAGAGCGTGATGGAGATCCACCAGCTGCTCGAGGGCGAGGAGGGCGGGCGCTCGGCCGCGGTGCGCGCCAGCTTCTCGGCGGTGATCGGGCAGATCATGGTGATCGACCTCGTGTTCTCGCTCGACTCGATCATCACCGCGGTCGGCATGGTGCCGTGGATCGAGGTGATGGTCGCGGCGGTGATCGCCTCGGTCGCGCTGATGATGGCGTTCGCCGGGCCGATCGGGCGCTTCGTCTCGGCGCACCCGACGATCAAGATGCTCGCGCTCTCGTTCCTGGTGCTGATCGGCGTGCTGCTGATCGCCGGGGGCTTCGACCACGACGTGCCCAAGGGCTACGTCTATTTCGCGCTCGCGTTCTCGGTCGTGGTGGAGATGCTCAACATCCGGCTGCGCAGGCGCGCGAAGCCGGTGCACCTGCACGAGCGCTACACGCGCGACTGATCCTGCGCCCGCGGCAGGAGCGGCGGCAGCATCGCGCCGAGCATCCAGCCGAGCGCGATGCCGAGAGCATTCGCATACATGTCGTCGACGTCGTAGCTGCGGTAGACGAGCGCGCCCTGCGCGAACTCCAGCGCGACGCCCAGGGCGACGAACCCCGCGGCGTAGGCGGCCCTCGCCCTGTTCGTCAGGTAGAGCTGCGCGAACCAGAGCATCAGCAGCCCGTAGGCCGCGAGATGCCCCGCCTTGTCGCCGTGCTCGACATCGAGCATCGGCTGCTCCGGGACGAGGGACAGCCCTACGATCGCCGCGGCCCATCCCCAGCCGGCGGCGACCAGTACTTTTCTCATTACAGCAACTTTAGCTGAGGTCCGGCCGAAGACGGCGAAACGGGCGGGCGGAAGCGGGAGCAGTCGAGCTCCGGCGCCTGCCTGCGGTTCACTCCGAAGCGGCGGCAGGCGACCTCGAAGCGCTTCTCGACGAGCTCGGCGTAGTTCCCGGTGCCCGACATGCGCGCGCCGAAGCGCGGATCGTTCTCGCGGCCGCCGCGCATCTGCCGCACGATGCTCATGACGTGCCCGGCGCGCTGCGGGTAGTGCTCCGCGAGCCACTCCTTGAACACGGCTTTCAGCTCGTAGGGCAGGCGCAGGATGACGTACGCGGCCTCCTTCGCGCCCGCCGCCGCGGCCGCCTCGACCACCTGCTCCATGGTCTTGTCGTTGAGCGCCGGGATCAGCGCCGCGATCATCACCCCGCAGGGAACGCGGTTCTCGTTCAAATTCCTCACTACGTCCAGGCGCCGCTGCGGGCTCGCGGCTCTCGGCTCGAGCTTGCGCGCGAGCTCGCGATCGAGCGTGCCGATCGAGACGAACACTTTGACCAGGTTTTTCGAAGCAAGCCCTCTCAATAAATCGAGGTCTCGTTCGATCAGCGCCGACTTGGTGACGATGGTGACCGGGTGCTCGCACTCGGCCAGCACTTCCAGGATCTGCCGGGTGATGCGGTACCTGCGCTCGATCGGCTGGTAGCAGTCGGTGTTCGCACCGAGCGCGATGGGACTGGGCTTGTAGCCGGGCCTGGCCAGCTCCCCGCGCAGCAATTCCGCGGCGTTCGTCTTGGCGAAGAGCTTGGTCTCGAAATCGAGGCCGGGCGAGAGCTCCAGGTAGGCGTGGCTGGGTCTCGCATAGCAGTTATGGCTCACCACCCCATTCGCGATGAAGTCCTCGGTTTCGGTCGTGATGTCGTACAACCTCATCGCCTTGCCCAGCGGCTCGATGCTCACCACGCCGAGGGGCGTATCGCTTTTCAGTGCCTGGCCCGAAATATCCCGCTTGCGCACGATGGCCGGATCCACGGTGTGGAAGAAGCGCAGGTGCTCGCGCAGCCCGCCCAGCAGCCGGACGACCTCCATGTCCTTGCGCGTTTCGTAATGCAGGTGCTCTAGCGCGAAGCGGAAATTCAGCGCGGTGAGGCTACGGCTTATCCAATCAATGATGTCCCGGTCCGTGTTGGTGATTCGGAGAATGCCTTCGTTGTAGCCGCCCTCGGCGTCGAAAATTCCCGCCAGGAAGCCTGCCGCCCACTCTAACGAGGCTGACAGCGGCCAGTCGATGAGCATGCGTATCTCATCGACGCTTGTCTTGTCCTGGGCGCGCACGGCATGCATCAGCCGCCTTCCCGCAGCGGCCTTTTGAAGCACGAAATGTTGCGTACGGACGTGCCAGTCGTCGAGATATTCTTGTACGCGCAGGAGCGCTTCTATGTCGCAGAGTGCCAAGCGGAACTGATGCAGCATTCCCGTGCCACCGCTCGCGCGGCGGTACGTGTGCGATGCGAGGTGGCCATCGCCGCGAATGACCCCGCATAAGTAGCCCAGGCGGTAATCCTCGTTCTTGTTGGGCCCCCTCGCAAAGGCACCGACGCCCATCATCTTGTTGCCCGTGGTGAGGTGCGGCCGTCGAGCTTGTCCCTGCTCGGTCCCTGTCACGAACTTCCAGCCGCGCTCCGTGAGGAACCGATGGTCTCCGCCCGCCACGACTTGGGTGCCGTCCTGTAGCGTGATCCGGTAAGCCGGCTTGATGACGCTCCAATGGGCGAGCACCCGCGATCGCGTGTAGCGGCGATACCAACCATCGCGCTTCGTGCCATACAACACGTCTCCGGGGCGCACCTGCGCGATCGGCCGGGTACTCCCATCCGCCATGAGAATGGGCGTGTCGCCCGATACGCAATACACACAGCCGTGTTCGCATCCCCTATACGGATTGATCGACTGCGAGAATGGAACGTCGGGCGAGTCGTTGTGCGAGATGATCGAGCGCGCCCGCTCGATCGCGACCTGCGTCTTCAGCTCCCGCGTGTCCGCTTCCTCGGGCGTCCAGCCGTCGTCGAACGCCTCGCGCGCCACGGTTTCGAAACGGCCCTGCACGAAAGAGCGCGCTCCACGAAGATAGCGGGGATCGTCCTTTTGCATGGCAAGACCAATACTGTATATATGACCAGTACCGGGCGCAACGTCGGCCTGCTGGCTGCGTGCCAGGCGCTGCTGTTCACCAACAACTCGACCCTGATCGCGATCAACGGGCTGGCCGGCTTGGCCCTTGCGCCGTACGTGGCGCTCGCGACGCTGCCGGTGACCTGCTGGGTGCTCGGGGGCGCGATCGGCACCATGCCGGCGTCGCTGCATATGAAGCGGGTAGGGCGTCAGCGAGGGCTCACCACCGGGACCTTCTGGGGAATCGTGGGAGCGCTCGTCTGCGCCGGCGCCATCTACGCGCAGAGCTTCTGGTTGCTGTGCTTCGGAACTTTGGTGTGGGGCGTGTACAACGCCTACGGCCAGTACTACCGCTTCGCGGCCGCCGACGTCGCGACCGGCGACTTCAAGGCGACCGCGATCTCGCTCGTGCTCGCGGGCGGCCTCGTCGGCGGGATTCTCGGGCCGACCACCAGCCGCTTTACCATCGAGCTGCTCGCGCCGAAGTTCATGGGCGCGTACCTGGCGCTGATCGGCTTCGCCGTGATTACGATGATCCTGCTGCGCTTCATCCGCATCCCGACCCCGGGCCCAGCCGAGCGCTCGGCGGTCGGGCGGCCGCTGCTCGAGATCGCG
>DATIGR010000074.1:0-14787 GCA_035454645.1 Burkholderiales bacterium | reverse complement strand
CGATTCTTTCGAGCGGTTGCAGGCGAAGTAGTAGGCGCTGTCTTTCGCGAGCTGCGGCTCAAACGCGCGGGTTTCGTCGCCGCTTCCCGGCTGCTCCACCTTGATCACGCGCGCGCCGAGCTCGGCGAGGATCATGCTCGCAAACGGACAGGCGAGCACGCGGGACAGATCCAGCACCGCAAGGCCGTCGAGGGGTTTCACTTTGAAAAACCCCTCATGCGCTTGTTGGCGTCGCGCCCGCGCTCGAGCGCCGCCGCGAGCGGCAGGTCGGCGACTTCGTGGAACAGGCGCTTGGTCTCGGCCATCGCCTCGCGCTTCACGGCTGCGAGCTTCTCTGCCAGCGAAAGGGCCTCTTTCATCAGCTCCGGAAGCGGAGCTACGCGGTTGACCATTCCCAGCCGCAGCGCCTGCTGTGCGTCGACCGGCTCGCCGAGCGACACGAGCTCGAACGCGGCCTTGCGCCCGACCTGGCGCACGAGGTTCGCCATGACGATCGCGGCGACGATGCCGTGCTTGGGCTCCGGGTAGCCGAGCTTCGCGCCCTCGGCCATCACCGCAAGATCGGAAGCGAGCGCGAGGCCGGCGCCGCCGCCCATGGCATGGCCGTTGATCGCGGCAACGACGGGTTTCTTGATTCGAGTAAAGGTCAGGTGAAGCTGCATCGTCAGCTCGGCGCGGTCCTCGGCGGCGAGGCCGGCGCCGAGCTCTTTGAACTCGCCGAGGTCCGCGCCGGCGCAGAAGCCCTGCCCTGCGCCGGTGAGGACCAGCGCGCCGACCGATTCGTCCGCGTCCGCCGCGCGCAGCGCGTCGAGCAGGCCCTGCGTGAGCGCCTGGTTGAGCGCGTTGCGCTTCTCCGGCCGGTTCATCGTCAGAATGCGCACCGCTTCGCGGTCCTCGACCAGAAGAGCCGTCATGCGACCCCCAAAACAGGGACAGACCACGTTTTCTCGCCTTCTGAACCTGCGAAAAACGTGGTCTGTCCCTGATTTTCGGTTGCTGGCGTCATAGGGAAGCGAGCCTCCGGCGCGCCTCCTCGAGCTCCCGCACCAGCCGCTTCAGGAGATCGGCCGCGGGGACGATGTCGTCCACCAGGCCGGCGCTCTGCCCGGCTTCCACCTTGCCCCATTCCACGTCGCCCTCGAGCGCGGCTTTCTTCAGCGAGGACGACTTGAAGAGCGCCTCGCGCTCCTGCTCGCCGGACGCCTCGAACTTGCGCGTGAACGCGTTGCGAAGCTGACGCACCGGCAGCGCCGGCGGACCGACCAGGCAGGTGTCGTGCACCTCGGCGGCGAGCACCGCGCGCTTGTAGTTCTCGTGCACGCTCGCCTCGGGCGTGGCGATGAAGCGCGTGCCG
Source organism: Burkholderiales bacterium (assembly GCA_035454645.1). GTDB lineage: Bacteria > Pseudomonadota > Gammaproteobacteria > Burkholderiales > SG8-39 > SCGC-AG-212-J23. The sequence goes on along the minus strand of DATIGR010000074.1, from coordinate 13,433 downwards.
AGCTGCACCGCCTCGGCGCCGAGCGCGAGCAGCGCCGCGATCCCGGCGCCGTCGGCGACGCCGCCGCTCGCGACCACCGGCAGGCGCGTCGCGCGCACCACGCGGCGCACGAGCACCAAGGTGCCGACGTTGGACGGCGGCGGATGCCCGCCCGCTTCCGCGCCGTCGACCACCAGCGCATCCACGCCGGCGGCTTCCGCCTTCTTCGCGTGCTCGACCGAGGCCACGACGTGCAGCCACTTCGTGCCGATGGCGCGAAAGCGCGCGAGCTGCTCGCGCGGCCCGCCCTGCGAAGCCACCATGACGGGAATGCGCGCTTCGTGGGCGATGTCGAGCAGCTCCTTCGCGTGCTTTCCGTTCAGCGGGATGTTGACGCCGAACGGCCGCTGCGTTCCCTGCCTGATTTCAGAAAGAATCCTCCTGAAGTCGTCCGGCCGCAGCGGTCCGGCGCCGAGCACGCCCATGCCGCCGGCGTTTGACACCGCGATCACGAGCGGCGCGTTCGACGACGCCCAGCTCATCGCCGCCTGGAAGATCGGGTGCTCGAGGCCGAGGAGCTCGGTGATGCGCGTCCTCACTTGAGCGCCCGCTCCGCCTCGATCAGCGCGCGCGCCCGGCCGGCGAGCTTGGTCAAGGTACGCTCGAACGCCTCCTTTTCGCCCTTGCCGAGGCAATTGCGAAACACCGCGTCGCGCTCGCCCGCGGCGCGGATCAGGCCCGTGCACAGCCTTTGTCCGGTCTTCGTGAGCGTGAGGCGCACGCCGCGAGCGTCTCCCGGGTCCGCTTCGCGCAGCACCAGGCGCCGCTTCGCGAGCCCCGACACCACGCGGCTCATCTGGCTCTTGTCGATGCCGGCGGCGCGCGCGAGGTGGCCGAGCGACAGCGGCTCGTCGCAGGTGCCGAGGAGCGCGATCGTGCGCCATTCCCAGAGGCTTACGCCGAACTCGCGGCGGTAGCGCAGCTCCGCGCCGCGCGAAAGCAGGTTCGCCACCACGTGCACGCGGTACGACAGGAGCTCGCGGATCTCAGTCATCGAAGAACGGGGTCTCGTCGCCGCCGCGCAGCAGGATATCGAAGCGAAAGGCGTCGGTTCTCGCCGGCTGCGCGATCAGGCGGGCGCGGCGCCACGGCTCCACCGCCTGCAGTACCGGATCCTCCACATCGTCGAAGAACATCACGGTCTGCAGCTGGCGCATCAGCCCCGAGTAGAGGATCAGGAAGTTGACGTGCGGCGCGCGCCCGGGAATGGCGCCCGGCCGCAGGGTGCGGAAGCGGTATTCGCCGCCCGCGTCGGTCGCCGCCCGGCCCCAGCCCGGGAACGCGGGATTGTCGAAGCGGCCCGAGGGGTCGGCCTGCCAGATCTCGAGCACGACGTTGTCGAGCGGCCTGCCGTCGAGCTCGGTGACGCGGCCGGTGATCTCGATCGCGCCGGCGGCGCCGGGCGCGAGGTCGTGCGCGCCCTGCGCGAACTCCGGGGGGAAGAACGGGCCGAGCGTGATTTCGGCCGTGGGGACGAGGTGCTTCACGGCAGGGGCTCGGCGGCGTTGCGCCCGCGCACCACGAGCGGGTGCTCGTAGACGAGCTCGTTCGTGCGGGAGGGAACGAGCTGCGCGATGCAGCGGCCGCGCGCCTGCGGGTCGCGGATCGCGTTCAGGATCGCGTCGGCTTCGTTGAGCGGCTCGCCGGGAAAGAACATCTGAGTTACCAGGCGCGACAGCCAGACCCTGCCCCACACCGAGAGGTGCACGTGCGGCGGCCGCCACCAGCCGCCGGTGTCCGGCACCGGGTACGCGCCCGGCTTGATCGTGCGCAGCTCCACCCGGCCGTCGGCGTCGGCGAGGAGGCGCGCCGCGCCGTAGAAGTTCGGGTCGACCGGGGCGTCGTGCGTGTCGCTCGGGTGGATGTACTTGCCCGCGGCGTTGCAGTGCCACGCCTCGAGCAGCGTGCCCGCGAGCGGCGCGCCGTCCTCGTCCACCACGCGCAGGCGCAGGCGGATGAGCTGTCCGATGGCCCGCCGGGCGCCCTGGCCGGCGAGATCGGCTCCCTGAAGCGGCAGGATCCGGCCGACCGGCTGCGGCCCGGAGAGCTCGGCGCCGGTGTGCGGCCGCTCCACCAGCGGCTGCGACGGCCAGCGCCGCTCGGTCTGCGCGTAGCCCGCCTCCACGCCCTGCGCCTGGGTGAGCGGGTCGCGGCGCTCGATCAGGATCGCCATGTCGTTGACACCGTAAACCAGGTAGTTGATGATGTCAACGATGAGCGACGTCACGCTCTGCGAGTGCTTCGCGCGCGACGGGCTGCAGCACGAGAGCGCGTTCGTGCCGACCGCGACCAAGCGCGCGCTCGTCGAACGCTTCGCCGCGCTCGGCTTTGCGCGCGTCGAGGCGACCTCGTACTCCAACCCGCAGGTGGTTCCGCAGTTCGCCGACGCCTCGGAACTGCTGAGATCCATCCGGAGAAGACCCGGAGTTTTCTACAAGGCCACCTGCGCCAACCTTCGGGCGGTCGAGCGCGCGCTCGCCGACCTGGACGCGGGCTACGGCGCGAGCGAGGTGAGCCTGCTCGTGTCCGCGACCGAGTCGCACACGCGCAAGAACCTGAACCGCAGCCGCTCCGAGCAGTGGGACAACATCGCCGCGATGGCGGCGGCGGCGAAAGGCCGCTTCCGCCTGGTGGGCACGGTCTCGGTCGCGTTCGGCTGCCCGTTCGAGGGCAGGGTCGACCCGGGATCGGTGATCGCGGATGCCGACCGGTTCAGCGAGCTCGGCGTCGGCCACGTGGCGCTCGGCGACACCACCGGTATGGCGACGCCGCCCGCCGTGAAGGAGCTTTTCTCCAACCTCGAGAGCGCGGTTCCGATCGCGCACTTCCACGACACGCGCGGCACCGGGCTGGTGAACTGCGTCGCCGCCTACGACGCCGGCGTGCGCCACTTCGACGCCTCGTTCGGCGGCGTCGGCGGCCATCCGGCGAAAGTGCGCTACGGCGGCGGCTACACCGGCAACGTGTGCACCGAGGACCTGGTGAACCTGTTCGAGTCGATGGGCGTCGACACCGGGATCGACCTCGACGGGCTGCTCGCCGCCGCGCAGCTCTGCGAGCAGGCGCTCGGCCGCGAGCTCTACGGCCGCGTCACGCGCAGCGGATTGAACCCGCTCCTTTCGAGGTGACCAGAATTCTGGTCAAATAGCGCATGGCCAAGATCCTGCCCATTTCCGAAGTCAAAGCGCGTCTGCCCGAGCTCGTCACCGGAGTCGAGGAGCGGGAGGAACAGGTCGTGGTCACGCGCAACGGCAGGCCTGCGGCGATGCTGGTGAGCTACGCTGAATACGAAGGTTTGAAGGAAACGCTCGACGTGCTGAGCGACCCGGAGCTCATGAAGCAGATTCGCCAGAGCCTGGCCAGTATCGCGTCCGGCGAGAAGTGGCTGACTTTCGAGGAAGTCTTCGGCGAACCTTTCGTGCCTCGCAGGCGTAAACGCAGAAGGCGGCGCTGAGTTGGCCTTGTACCGCCCGGCGGTTCGCGCCCCGGCCGCTGAGGTGCTGCGTCGACTTCCACCCGGGATCAAGCGCGCGGTGAAATCGGCGATACGCGTGGTGGTGGCGAATCCTCTGGCCGGGGAGCCGTTGCACGGCGAGCTTGAGGGATTGTGGAAATACCGCGTGCGCAAGTTTCGACTCGTTTATCAGGTCGACCGCGCGAAACGGCTGGTGAACATCCTGGCGCTCGGCGCGCGGCGCAGCATCTACGAGGAAGTCGCCGAACTGCTGCGCTCGAAGGAATGACAGCGCCGGCTTTCGTGCATGTGCAATCGATGCGCCTCGCGTCGGGCCACGAGGCGCTCGTCGCGCGCGTGCTGATGAAGGACGGGAAGGCCGGCTTCGGCTTCAGCATGCGCCTCGACGCTACCGAGGCGCGGCACATGGCCGAGTGGCATGCGGGCGCGCGCACCGAGCGGCCCCGGATCGAGCCGGCGCTCGGGCATCCGTGGGAAACGGCCTACGTCGCCGGCCGAGCCGTCCCCTGGGACGTCGAGCCCGGATTTGCCGCTCTCGAGTGGCTATCGCGCTAGAAAACCGCGTTCCGCCGCCGATCGTGGCGGCGTGCGTCGCGGCCGCGATGCTCGGGTTCGCGTGGGTCGTGCCCGCGCTGACCTTTCCGATTCCCTCGGTGCTGGCGTACCCGGTCGCCGCGGTGGGCGTGTCGCTGGATGCCATCGCCCTGCTCCACTTCTTTCGCAGCCGCACGACGATCAATCCGCTCAAGCCGGCTTCGGCTTCGGCCCTTGTCACCGGCGGCATCTACCGCTTCACCCGCAACCCGATGTACCTCGGCCTGGCGACCCTGCTCCTCGCGTGGGCGATCTACCTCGGGAGCCTCGCCGCGCTGGCGGGGGTGCCGCTTTTCATCCTATATATGAACCGGTTCCAGATCGCCCCCGAGGAGCGGGCGCTGGAAGAGCGCTTCGGCGCCGAGTACATTGCCTATCGGGCACGCGTGCGGCGCTGGCTTTGACAACGGAGGAGACCATGAACATCAGCTACAAGCGACCCGACGGAAAAAGCGTCAACGCCTACCTCGCCGAGCCGAAGGCCGGCACCGGCGCGCCCGGCGTGGTGGTGATCCAGGAGTGGTGGGGGTTGAACGACCAGATCAAGGGGGTCGCGAACAAGCTCGCCGCCGCGGGCTACCGCGCGCTCGTCCCCGATCTCTACCGCGGCAAGGTGGCGGTGGAGGCGAAGGAAGCCGAGCACCTTATGACCGGGCTCAACTTCGGCGACGCCGCGGGGCAGGACGTGCGCGGCGCGGTCCAGCACCTGAAGGCGACCGGGAGCCGCAAGGTCGGCGTGACCGGCTTCTGCATGGGAGGCGCGCTCACGCTGCTAGCCGCGGTGAACGTCCCCGAGGCCGATGCCGCGGCGCCGTGGTACGGCTTCCCGCCGCTCGAGTTCATCGACGCCGCGAAGATCAAGGCGCCGCTGCTCGGCCACTTCGCCACGCGCGACGTGCCGTTCCCGATCGCGAAGGTGGACGAGCTGGAAAAGAAGCTGCGCGCCGCCGGCGTGAAATTCGAGTTCCACCGCTACGACGCCAAGCACGCGTTCGCGAACGAGACCGCCAACGAGAAGAAGCTCGAGATCCTCGAGTACAACCCGAAGGCGGCCGAGCTCGCCTGGAAGCGCACGCTCGACTTCTTCGCTAAGAACCTCGGGGTCAGACCCTAAACTTAAGTCGCCTTAAGTTTGGGGTCTGACCCCGGTTATTGTTTCGGGATCTTGGCGGCCTCGACCACGCGCGTCCAGCGCTGCGACTCGCCGACGAAGAACTGGCGCAGCTCTTCGGGCGTGCTGGTGCGCGCGTCGACGCCGAGCTCGCCGAAGCGCTTCTGCACCTCCGGCGCGGTGATCGCCTTGCGCAGCTCCTGGTTCACGCGGCCGATCACCGCCGGCGGCGTCTTCGCCGGCGCGGCGAGCGCGTTCCACGAGCTCACGTCGTAGCCGGCGACCCCCGCCTCGATCACCGTCGGCACGTCGGGCAGGCCCGGGAAGCGCTTCGCCGCCGTCATCGCGAGCGGGCGCAGCGCGCCCGACTTGATCTGGGAGATAAGCGGCGCGATGAAGTCCACCGCGAGGTCCACGTTGCCGTTGCGCGTCGCGACGATCACCTCCCCCGTGGTCTTGTGCGGCACGACCAGCGCGTCGATGCCCGCGGTCGAGCGGAACAGCTCCGCCGCGAGGTGCTGGGTGCCGCCGGGAGTGATGGTGCCGATGTTCATCTTGCCGGGGTTCGCCTTCGCCATCGCGATCACGTCCTTCAGCGTCTTCATGGGCGACTCGGCCCGCGTGACGATCACCATGCTGAAGAAGCCGACGGTGGAGATCATGGCGAAGTCGTTCACCGGGTCGTAGGGCAGCGACTTGAACAGCGCCTGGCTCACCGCGTTGCCGTTGGTGAGAAGCAGCAGCGTGTGGCCGTCGGGGTCGGCGCGCGCCACGGCCTCCGCCGCGCGGATGCCGCCGGCGCCGGGCAGGTTCTCGACGATCACCTGCTGGCCGAGGCCCTCGCTCAGCCTGGGCGCGAGGGTGCGCGTGGTGATGTCGGCGATGCCGCCCGGGCCGAACGGCAGCACGATGCGCACCGGTTTGGTGGGATAGGCCTGCGCGAGCGCCAGTGCCGGGATGAACAACAGGGAAACAAGGATTTTTTTCATTCGAACAGCTCCTCTACCGTGAAGCGACGCGGAATCATATTCTGCTTGTAGGCGCAGTCGATGGCGATTTCGAGGTTGCGCCGGTTGGCTTCCAGCCCGTGCGGCAGCATCGGCGGGTCGCCCGCCGCCTTCTTGCTCTCCAGGAGCAGGCCGTAGATGTCGTCCGCGGCCGTTTTCGACACGGTGTTCTTCACGCTCACCAGGTGGTTCAGCTGGATGGCGCGGTGCTTCTCGCTCCAGCGCCTGCCCGCCGCTTCGGGGTCGCGGATGAGCGGCTTCAGCCTCTCGTCCTTGGGAATCGCGCCGAGGATCGCCGCGTCGAGCTCGCCCCCGAGCAGCATCTGGTCGATGACCTTGCCGGCCGGCGCGCGCTGCACGTTGGGCGGGTCGCGGAATTCTGCGACGTGCGGCTCCTCGAACGTCACCCACTGGATGCGCGAGATGTCGACGCCGTGGTCCTCCATCAGAATGCCGCGGATCCAGGCGCCGGTGGTGACCGAATACGAGCGCACCCCGACTCGCTTTCCATGCAATTGCTCCGGAGAAAGCGAAGGGTTTCGCTGAGAATCAAAGACGAGATAGGGATGCTGGTAGCGCGCCAGCACCACGAACGGCAGCAGCCGGTAGGGCTTGCCGTGTGCTTTGGCGACGAGGTAGGTCATCATCGCCATCTCGGCGATGTCGAATTCCAGGTTGCGCACCACGCGCTTGAACATCGTCGAGACGTTGCCCTGGAACCGCGCGAAGTCGAAGCGGTCGGTGCGCGTGAGGAACTGCTTCGTGACCGGGTAGTCGCCGATCAGCGTCTTCAGAGTCGTCATTGTTTCCCCGCCAGGGCGTCCATGAATCGGCTCCGGATGCGAATCGGGTCGCGCTCGGTGACGCCGGCCGGCTCGCTTCGCTCGAGCCCCGCGCCCTTCGCCCCGGCGACGAGGTCCACGGGGCCCGCGGTCAGCGTCTGCTGTCTTCCGGTGATGTGGTACATGCCGTTGTCGAACGCCACGATCGCGAGATTGCGCGGCATTGAGGTATGCCAGCTCAACGCGCGCCCGGAACGCGACGGGTCTTGAGGAACTGCTCGAGCGTCTCGCCGCGGAACGCGGCGACCATCTCGGGATTCGACACGCCTTTCACGCGCGCGAGCTTCTCCAGGCAGAAGAAGCTCGCGCCGTAGTCCTGCAGCCGCTTCCAGTCGAGGCGCACGACCATGTCTCTCTCCTCCGGAGAAAGGCTCTTCATCGCCTCCTGGGGCTTCTCCAGGAACAGCTTGCGGTGCTCGGCGCGCGTGAGGCCGTTCAGGAAGCGGTTGAGCCGCAATCCGCGCGCGCTGCGCTCCAGATCGAAGACGTACCTCATGCAACAACCCAAAATCAGGGACAGACCACGTTTTCCGTTGCTTCACGCAGCGCGCAGGAAAACGTGGTCTGTCCCTGATTCTGGGTTTTCATTCGAAGAGCGCGACCGCCATGGCGGTGGTCATCGGCAGGTAGTAGCTCTGGTGCAGCTTCTTCGCGCGCGCGTCGAGCGCGCCGCGCATGATGAGCCACATGATGACCTCGGCGCCTTCGTTGCCGCCGCGCTGCTGGAACTCCTCGACCGTCATGCCGGCAAGGCGCTCGGGATCGCGCTCGATCAGGTCCAGGAATTCCCGGTCCCAGGCCTCGTCGTTGAAGCCGGCGCGCTCGCCGATCATCTGGTGCGACAGCCCGCCGGTGCCGACCATCGCCACCTTGAGGTCCCCGGGAAAGCTTTCCACCGCGTTGCGGATCGCCTTGCCCAGCTTGTAGCAGCGCCGGGGCGTGGGCAGCGGCTGCTGCACCACGTTCACCACCAGCGGCACCACCGCGCCCGGCCAGTCCGGGCTCTTCGGCCACATCATGGTGAGCGGCGAGTGCAGGCCGTGGTCGAGCGGCAGGTCCTGGAACACCGAGATGTCGAACTCGTCGGCCACCAGCGAGCGCGCGATGTGGCGGGACAACGCGGCATTGCCTTTCAGCCGGGGAATGCTCCTGACTCCAAGGCCTTCATCGGCGATGCGGTACTCGTCGCTCACGCCAAGCGCGAAGGTCGGATAGTGGTCGAAGAAGAACGTGGTGGCGTGATCGTTGAAGCAGACGAACAGCACGTCGGGCTTCTTCTGCGCCAGCCACTTCGCCACCGGCTCGTAGCCCTTGAACAGGGGCTTCCAGTCCGGGTCGTCCTGTCTTCCCTTGTCGAACGCCATCGCGATGGTGGGCACGTGCGAGGTGCCGATGCCGCCGATGATCCTTGCCATGCTAGAAGCCGTAGAGCCTTGCGGGATTGTCGACCAATATTTTGTACTGCAAATCCGGCTCCGGCGCCATCAGCGGAAACAGGTTCACAAGCCCGGCGTCGTCGGGCATCCATTTGACGTTGGGATGCGGCCAGTCGGTGCCCCACAGCACCCGATCCGGTGCCGCTTCCACCAGCGCCCTTCCGAACGGCACCGCGTCGGTGAACGGCGGGCCCTTCGACGAGACGCGCTCGGCGCCGCAGATCTTGACCCAGCATTTCTCGTTCTTCATGGCCTCGAGAAGAATCCTGAACGGCTGCTGGTCGAGGCCGTCGGCCGCCTTGACCCGTCCCATGTGGTCGATGACGAACGGCACCGGCAGCTTGCCGAACAGCTCCTTGAACTCGACCAGGTCCTGCGCATCGAGGTGCAGGATCAAGTGCCATCCGAAAGACCGCAGCTTCTGAACCGTTTTCTGAAAGAAGTCCATGTCGGGCCGGCCGCCCAGGTGGCGCACGAAGTTGAAGCGCACGGCCCGTATCCCGCCCTCGTGCATGCGTTCAAGATCTTTTTCTGAACAAGACGAATCAATAATCGCGGTCCCGCGATAGCGGCCGCCCGAGCGCGCGATCGCATCCAGCGTGGCGCGCATGTCGGCCCCATGGCAGCTTGCATGGACGATCACTGCGCGCTGCAAGCCCAGGCGAGAATGAAGCTTTTCCAATTCCTCGAAAGGCGCATCCTCGGGCTTGTACGCGGCCTTCGGGTCGTAGGGAAACTTCGCCGCAGGCCCGAACACGTGGCAGTGCGCGTCGCAGGCGAGCGGCGGCGGGGTGAAGTTCTTCATCGCAGGCCCTCGATCATGAGCTTGAGCAGGCGCCGCAGGTCGGCGACGCCGCGCCCGGGGTCGGGCTGCGGCGCGGCGATCCACCAGCGCAGCGACGCAGAATAGACGAAGAACACGTAGCGCGCGATCACCGCGGCATTTTCGCGCGAGCGGATCTTCTTCTCCTCCTGGGCGCGCCGCACCAGATCCTCGATGCCGTCGATCAGGCGCTTGCGGATCGCATGAAAGGTCGCCGCCTGCTTGCCGCTCGAGTAGAAGGTGAGCTCCTGCAGCAGGATGCGGGCGAGCGCGGGCTTTTCCGCGAGCCAGCGGTAGTGGACGCGGAACACCGCGACGAGCTGCTCGGCGAAGGGCTGCGCCGGCCGCGGCGCGGCGAGCGCGATGTCGGTCGTCGCGTTCAGCTCCTCGTTGAAGATGAGAAAAACGAGATCGCGCTTGTCTTGCGCATAGTTGAAGAGCGTGCCGAGCGCGACGCGCGCGCGCTTCGCGATCTGGCGCATGGTGGCCGCGCCGTAGCCGTGGCGCGTGAAGAGCTCGGCCGCGGCGGCGCGGATGCGCTCGCGCACCGCGAGCTTCTTGCGCTCTCTGGCGCCAAGGCGGTTCAAACGGGCTTCAAGACCATATCCAGCAGCGCAAGCCTTCCCTGCGCGAGCGCGTCGAAGCCGCGCGCGAGCGCCGCGCGCACCTCGCGCGGGTCCTCCACCCTTTCGCCGACCCCGCCGTACGCGCGCGCGAGCGCCGCGTAGTCGGGCGCCGGCACGATCGAAGTGCCGACGAACTTGCCGCTCTTCACCGCCTGCCCCTGCGGGTAGTACGTGGCGACGTCGGTCTTCTGCGACAGATAGCCCGCGTTGTTGAACAGGATCACGAGGATCGGCAGGCCGTGCTCCTGCGCCGCGCCGAACGAAGCGGGCACCGGGTTGTAGTGGAACGCCCCGTCGCCGATCGCGCACACCACGGTGCGCGCGGGCTCGGCGTGCTTCACGCCGAGCGCGACGCCGAGGCCGACGCCGAGCCCGCCGAAGCTCGCCTCGTAGAAGCCCCCGAGCCCGAGGCGATCGACGTGGCGCAGCAGGTCGAGCCGGTGGGTGATCGTCTCGTCCACCAGGATCGCGTTCGGGGGCAGAACCTGGTTCAGCTCCTGCGCCACCCACGCGCTCGTGATGTGCGGCGGCGCCGGCTCGTATTGTTTCTTGCCGCGCCAGCGGCTCATGTCGGGGGCCGGGCGCTTCCGCAGGCGGGCCGCCAAAGCGCCGAGGCTCCCGGCGACATCGCCGGGAATGACTTCATCGGTGCGGAATCCCCAATACGGCAGCCGCGAGCGCAGCGGGTCTTCGCCGAGAGCGAACACCTTCGCCCGGGTCAGTTTCGACGGCGGATGCCACGGCGCTATCGCCTCGACGAGCAACACCGCATCCGCGTCGGCGACGGGCTCCGTGATGATCCCGCCATAGAGAGGATGGTCGCGCGGGAAGTTGAGGTAGTACGGCTGCCAGGCGTCGAACACCGGGGCGCCGAGCACCTCGGCCAGCTTGACGAGCGCGGCCACGGCGGCGGGATCGCGCCCGACCTCCTCGGTGATGATGACCGGATTGCGCGCCGCGGCCAGCTCGAGCGCGAGCGCATCGAGCGCGGCCGGATCCGGCGCCGCCGCAGCGGGCAGGCTCGCCCTCGGCAGCTCGGAAGCGACCTCTTTCATCAAATGCTCGATCGGCACCGAGAGGAACACCGGGCCGCGCGGCGAGCTCGCGGCGAGCTGGCAGGCGCGCTGCACGGTGCTCGCCAGAAGCTGGGGAGCATTCAGGGAACAGCTTGACTTCACGCACGGCTCGATGAGCCGCGCCGGACCGCCGATGTCGGCGAGCAGGCGCAGCCACTGGCGCCCGAGCGGCGCGCCGTCCTCGGCGAACGCGGCCGATTCGCCCGCGAGCACCACCATCGGCACGCGCTCGTGCAGCGCGATGCGCAGCGCCATCGCCGCGTGCAGCGTTCCGACGGTGGTGTGCAGCACGACCGCGGGCAGCTTGCCGCTCGCTTTCGCGTAGCCATTCGCCATCGCCACCGCGGTTTCCTCGTGGCGCACGGAGAGGTACTCGGGTGCCTCGCCGGGCCCGACGCCGGCGAGCGCCTCCCACAGCGGCGCCCAGTCGGAGCCCGGCGACGCGTAGATGCGCTCCACCCCCATCGCGCGCAGCGCGCGCAGCAGTGCGTCGGCGCCGTTCACGCTTCAATCTTGACACAGGCGCCAAGCCGACAGAAGCTGAACATGTTCATGATGCGAACCCGGCCACCGTTCCGCGCCGACCATGTCGGCAGCCTGCTGCGCCCGCAGGCGCTGCACGAGGCGCGCGCCCGGCGCGCGAAAGGCGAGATCACCGCCGCCGAGCTCAAGGCGGTCGAGGACCGCGAGATCGAGCGCGTGATCCGCAGGCAGGAGGAGGCCGGGCTGCAGTCGATCACCGACGGCGAGTTCCGCCGCTCGTGGTGGCACCTCGACTTCCTGTGGGGCCTGAAAGGCATCGAGAAGTACGTCGCCGCCGCCGGGGTCAGCTTCGCCGGGGTCAAGACGCGCTCGGAAGGCGTGCAGGTCAGCGGCCGCATCGGCTTCGACGGCCACCCGATGCTCGAGCACTTCGGGTTCCTGAAGGCGCATACCCGGCGCACGCCCAAGATGACCCTTCCCGCGCCCTCGGCGCTCTACGGGCGGCCGATCACCGTCCCGATCGACCGCAAGGTCTACCCCTCGAACGAGGAGCTGTTCGCCGACCTCGGCCAGGCGTACCGCAAGGCGGTGCGCGCTTTCGCCGACGCCGGCTGCCGCTATCTGCAGCTCGACGAGGTGTTCATCGCCATGCTGTGCGACCCGAAGTACCGCGGCCAGATGAAGGACCGCGGCGACGACCCGGAGAAGCTCGGCGCGCTCTACGGCGATCTCATCAACACCGCGATGTCCGACATCCCCGCCGGCATGACCATCACCATGCATCTGTGCCGCGGCAACTACCGGTCCACGTACATGGGGACGGGCGCCTACGACGCGGTGCAGGAGGTGCTCTTCAACCGCATCAAGGTGCACGGCTACTTCATGGAGTACGACGACGAGCGCTCGGGCGGCTTCGAGCCGCTGCGCCTGCTGCCGAAGGGCAAGACGGTCGTGCTCGGGATCATGACGACCAAGACCGGCAGGCTGGAATCGAAGGACGAGCTCAAGCGGCGCATCGAGCAGGCGGCGAAGTACGCGCCGCTCGAGCAGCTCTGCATCTCCGGCCAGTGCGGCTTCGCCTCGACCGAAGAAGGAAACGTGCTGACCGAGGACGAGCAGTGGGCGAAGATCCGCCGCCTGGTCGAGGTCGCCGAAGAGGTGTGGGGATGAAGAAAGCGGCCCTGGTGACCGGGGGAGCGACCGGCATCGGCCGCGCCGCGGTCCTCGCGCTCGCGCGCGCCGGCTACGACGTCGCGATCAACTACTCCTCGAGCGAGGCGGCCGCCCGCGAAACGGCGGCGCAAGCCGAAAAGGCGGGGGTCAAGACGCTACTGGTCAAATGCGACGTCAGCGACGAAGCCGGCGTTCGATCGATGATCAAGAAGATAGAGCAGGCCTTCGGCAGGCTCGACGTGCTCATCAACAACGCCGGCACGACCGCGTCGTGGAAGCCGCGCGAGCTCGAGACGCTGTCGCTCGAGGAATGGGACCGCGTGTTCGCGGTGAACGTGCGCGGCCTCTTCCAGGTGACGCGCGCCTGCGTGCCGCTGCTCAAGGCGGCCAAGGGCTGCGTCGTCAATACCGCCTCGATCGTCGGCCTGCGCCCCGGCCCCCAGCCCCTGCCCTACGCCGCGAGCAAGGCCGCGGTGGTGAACCTGACCAAGACCCTTGCCTGGAACCTCGGCCCGGACGTGCGCGTCAACGCCGTGGCGCCCGGCTGGATGGAAGGCGACTGGATGAAGCGGATGCTCAAGGACAAGTACGAGGATCTCATGGGCAAGCGCGCCAAGGCTACGCCCCTCAAGCGCGTCGTGACCGCCGACGACGTCGCCGAGACCATGATGAGCCTCGTCCAGTCCAACCGCTTCGTCACCGGCGAAGTCGTCGTGATCGACGGCGGCTATACCAGCTCCACCTGATA
>DATIGR010000073.1:0-8435 GCA_035454645.1 Burkholderiales bacterium | reverse complement strand
TCTTCGAGAACCTGGAAGCGAAGCGGCAGCTGTTCGCGAAGCTGGAGGCGGCTGCGCGCCCCGATGCGATCCTCGCCTCGAACACGTCCAGCCTGAAGCTCGCCGACATCGCGGCGGAATTCCGCGACCCATCGCGGCTCGTCGGCATCCACTTCTTCAACCCGGTGCCGCTCTTGCAGCTGGTCGAGGTCGTCTCCGCAGAGAACACGAATCCGGAGGCTGCGAAAAACGCCGCCGCGTTCGTGCGGCAGATCGACAAGCTGCCGCTGCCGGTGAAGGACTCCCCCGGCTTCCTGGTGAACCGCGTCCTCGGCCCGTACATGCTGAACGCGTTCCGCATGCTCGACCACGGCGCCAGGCCCGAGACGCTCGACCGCGCGATGGAGGACTTCGGCATGCCGATGGGGCCGGCCGAGCTCGCCGATACGGTCGGGCTCGACATCTGCCTGCACGCCGGCAAGGCGCTCGCGAAGGGCGCGACCGCGGTGCCGGCGATCCTCGAAGCCAAGGTGGCGCTCGGCCATCTCGGCAAGAAGACCGGCCAGGGGATCTACAAGTACGTGGAGGGCAAGCCGCAGAAAGGCGAGCCCGAGGCGTACGACCAAACGCTCGTCGACTCGCTGATCGAGCCGTACCTGGAGGAGGCCGAGTCTGCGCTCGCCGAAGGCATCGTCGCCGACGCCGACCTGGCGGATGCCGGGCTCATCTTCGGCACCGGATTCGCGCCTTTCCGGGGCGGTCCGCTTCACTATATGAAGACCCGTGGAAAACAAGCTGCCTGAAGGCAAGGTGCCGGCGCTGCGGGTCATGCCGATGCCCGCGGACGCCAACCAGAACGGCGACATCTTCGGCGGGTGGATCATGGCGCAGGTCGACATCGCCGGCGGCACCGCCGCCGGCCGCCTGGCGCGCGGCCGCGTCGCCACCGTGGCGGTCAAGGAGTTCGTGTTCAAGCAGCCGGTGCAGATCGGCGACCTGCTCTCGTTCTACGTCGATCTCGTCCGCGTCGGCCGCACCTCGATCACCGTGAACGTCGAGGTGTACGCCGAGCGCCGGCCCGAAGCCCCGAAAGTCGTGAAGGTCACCGAGGCGACGCTCACCTACGTCGCGATCGACCGCGACGGGCGCCCGCGCCCGGTGCCGCCCGCCTAGTTGCTGCTCGACGCGCCGACGCTGGCGGCGGTCGCGGCGCTCGCGGTCGTGGCCGCCACGATCAGCGGCATGAGCGGCTTCGGCACCGGCGTGATCCTCACCGCCGCGCTCGTGCCGCTGATCGGCATCAAGGCGGTGATCCCGGTGATGGCGGTCGCCGGCGTCATCATCAACGCCGGCCGCTTCTGGTTCTACCGCGCGCACCTCGACCGGCGCACGCTCACGCTCGTGCTCGCCGCCTCGCTGCCGTTCCTCGTGCTCGGCGCCTGGATCTACAGCATCCTCGATGCGCGCGCGCTCGGCACGCTGCTCGGTCTCGCGGTCATCGGCTTCGTGCCGCTGCGCCGATGGCTCCAGTCCCGGCAGATCGTGCTCGGCCGTCCCGGGCTCGCGGTCGGCTCGGGAGTGTTCGGCCTCGCCACCGGCGTCGCCACCGGCACCGGCGTGATCCTGGTGTCGCTGCTCCTCGGCAGCGGGCTCGCCGCGCCGGCGGTGCTCGCCACCGACGCGCTCGTGTCGATCGTGCTCGACCTCGTCAAGGCAGCTCTGTTCCAGCGCTTCGATCTTCTCGATACCGAAGCGTTCTTCACCGGCCTGGTGATCGGCTTCGCCAGTATTCCGGGCAGCGCCATGGCCGCGTGGCTGGTGCGCCGCATGCACGCGCACCTGCA
This sequence comes from Burkholderiales bacterium, assembly GCA_035454645.1. GTDB lineage: Bacteria > Pseudomonadota > Gammaproteobacteria > Burkholderiales > SG8-39 > SCGC-AG-212-J23. Next base: position 6,612 of record DATIGR010000073.1, on the reverse strand, counting down.
TGTTTTCGTCATGGAAGCGCTGATCCTGGTCGGCGGCGCGTCGATGCTGTGGCACTCCTGGAGATAGCCCCATGAAAGAGCTGAAAGGCAAAGTGGCGGCCGTCACCGGCGCGGCGAGCGGCCTCGGCCGCTCGATGGCGCTCGCCTTCGCCGCCGAGGGCATGCACGTCGCTTTGGCGGATGTGGACCTGAAGAATCTTTCTTCAGTGGAAAACGAAGTCCGGAAGAAAGGCATCCGCGCCTGTTCCATGCATGTCGACGTGTCGAAAGCGGCCGAAGTGGAAGCGTTCGCCGAGCGCACGGTGAAGGAGCTGGGCGCGGTCCACGTGGTGTGCAACAACGCGGGCGTCTCGCCGCTCGGCGCCGTGTGGGAGAACACGGTGGCCGACTGGCAGTGGATCCTCGGCGTGAACCTGTGGGGAGTGATCCACGGCGTGCGCGCGTTCACGCCGCGCCTCGTCGCGCAGAACGAAGGCCACATCGTGAACACCGCGTCGGTCGCCGGGCTGATCTCGCCGCCCGGCTCGGGCGCGTACAACGCGACCAAGCACGCGGTGGTGGCGCTCTCGGAATCGCTCTACCACGACCTGCGAGAGCGCGGCTCCGCGGTCGGCGTGTCGGTGCTGTGTCCCGCCTATGTTCCTACGCGCATCACTGAGTCGGAACGCAATCGGCCGAGCGATTTGCCGCTCCCGGAAAAATCACCCGCAACCCTCGCCCGTGAAGCCATGCTAAGAAAAGCAGTCGCCTCCGGCAAGGTGTCCGCCGGCCAGGTGGCGCAGGCCGTGGTGGCCGCGGTCAGGGAAGAGCGCTTCTACATCCTCACGCACCCGCGCATCAAGGGCGCGATCCGCGCGCGCATGGAGGACATCCTGGAGGAGCGGGCGCCGCGCAACCCGATGGCGCCGTGAGCCGCGCGCTCGTCCTGCTGCACGGCGTCGCCAGCAACTCGACGCGCTGGGCGGAGCTGCGCGAAGGCATGCGGCTCGAGGGCTGGGACATCCTCGCGCCCGACCTGCGCGGCAACGCCTCGGCCGCGGCGCCGCGCACGCCGCTCGGCATGGACGTATGGTGCGCCGACATCGCGGCGCTGCTCGACGCGCGCGGCGCGGCGCGCGCGGTGGTCGGCGGCCACTGCCTCGGGGCGAACATCGCGCTGCAGTTCGCCGCGCGCTATCCGAAGCGGGTCGCCGGGCTGGTGCTGATCGAGCCGATGCCGCCGCAGGCGCTGATCGGCACGATGCGCACGCTCGCGCGCGTGAAGGCCGTGCTCTACGCGCTCTACGGCGCGGCGCGCCTCATGAACAAGATCGGCGTCTACCGGCGCAGGCTCGAGTACCTCGACCTGCGGGAATGGGACCGCAAGATCCGCGCCGGCAAGGTGCACCTGTCGCCGTTCGCCTCGCTCGCGGTCGACCTGAGGTCCACGCCGCTCGCCGCCTACGTGCGCATGCTTGCCGCCACCGTGGAGCCCTGGCCCGATGCCGCAAAGATCGCCGTTCCGGTGCTCGCGCTGCTTTCCACGCGAAGCAGCCTGTCCGACCCGGCGGGCACGCGCCGCGCGCTGGCCGCGCTGCGCGATTGCGTTACCGTCGAGCTGGACGCGGTGCACTGGATCCCGACCGAGCAGCCCGAGGCGATGCGCGCCGCGCTCGAGGGCTGGCTCGCTAAGCGAGGCCGGGGAAAAGCACCCTGAGCCCCTGCGCCATCGTCTGGATGGCGATGGCGGCGAGCAGCAGGCCGAGGAGCCGCGTCGCGATGTTTAGCCCCGTGGTTCCCATGCGGCCCGAGATGCCCTGGGCGAGGCGCAGCATCACCCAGAGCAGCGCGCACACGAGCGCGATGCACGCCACCAGCACGGCGCCGTGCGCGATGCCGCCCGCCTGGGCGGCGATGATGGTGGTGCCGATCGCGCCCGGCCCGGCGAGCAGCGGCACCGCGAGCGGCACGACGCCCGAGTACTCGCGCGACTTGAGCTCGCGCGCCTCGTCGCGCGTCTGGCGGATCCCGCCCGCCTGCGCGTTCAGCATGGCGAGCGCCATGAGCAGCAGCACCAGGCCGCCGCCGACCTGGAACGCGGGCAGGCTCGCGCCCATCAGGCGCAGCAGGCGCTCGCCGAAGAGCGCCGCCCCAACGAGCACGAGGAACACCGTGAGCGTGACGGCGTTCGCGAGCCGCAGCCGCGCGGCCGAGCGCTCGCCCGCGGTGACGCCGATGAAGATCGGCACGGCGAGGAACGGGTCGAGCACCGCGGTCAGGGTCACGACGAAGCGCAGGTACTCCTGCCAGGAGCTCACTTCTTTGCTGCCAGCGCGGCCTGCGCAGCCTTGCGATCCTCGTTCACTTTGCGGAAAGCGGGGCGCTCGCCGAGCATCTTGAGATAGGGCTTGAGCGGCGCAAGTTCCTCGAGGACGTCGCGCCCGTAAGCGAGCTTGGTGGCGAGCGAGACGAGCGGCAGGTGCACGAACGCCGCGCAATCGGCGAGCGTCAGCTCGCGCCCGGCGATGTAGGGATCGAACTTCGCGAGCGCCTCGAGCGCGCGCACGCCTTTGGGCAGGTCTTTCTGCACCGCCTGCTTTACTTCATCTGAGACTTTTCCACCAAAGAAAACCTCGCGATAGAGCCGGCGCGCCGGCAGCTCGAGATGAAGCTCGATCACCGTGACCAGCTCGCGCACCTTTGCGCGCTCGAACGGGTCCTTCGGCAGGAGCGGCTTCTGCGCGTACGCGTCCTCGAGGTATTCCGCGATCACCTCGGACTCGACGAGACGCCGGCCGTCGTCGAGCTCGAGGAACGGCACCTTGCCCATCGGCGAGCGCGCGACGAACGCGTCTGCCTGCGACGGGGTGCACGTCGGGTCCTCCTCGAACGGCACGCCCTTTTCGAGCAGCGCGATGCGGACCTTGTTGAAGTAGTTGCTGAGGCGGATGCCGCAGAGCTTGAGCATGGCCGATTATAGTCAGCCGCTAGAACCGCTCGGCGCGGTACGGCGAAGGATCGACGAAGGGCGGCTCGCCGCAGACCAGCTCCGCGGCGAGGCGCCCGGTGACCGGGCCGAGGGTGAAGCCGTGGTGCGCGTGGCCGAAGGCGAACCAGAGCCTTTCGTGCCGGGGCGCGCGGCCGATGACCGGCATCATGTCCGGGGTGCACGGGCGCGAGCCCATCCACGGGTCGGGGTCGAGCCGCTCGGCGAGCGGGAAGAGCTCGCGCGCGATCGGCTCGGCGCGGTTGAGCTGCACCGGCGTCTTCATCCCGTCGCGCAGCGCGAACTCGGCGCCCGTGGTGAGGCGGATGCCGCGGCGCATCGGCGCGAGGAAATAGCCGCGCTCGGTATCGAGTATCGGGTGATTGAGCACCGCGCGGCCCGCGGCGCGGTAGTGCATGTGGTAGCCGCGCTTTACCGCCAAAGGGAGGTCGTAGCCCAGCCGGCGCGTCACGGCGTCGGCCCACGGCCCGAGCGCGACGACTGCGTCGCGCGCGCTGACCGGCCCCTCCGCCGTGCGCACCTGCCATCCGGGCTCGAGGGTCGCGGCATTGCCCTGCACGAAGCGTCCGCCCAGCTCCTCGAAGCGACGCAGGTACGCGAGCGCCACGGCCTGCGGGTCGACCGCGGCCACCGGATCGGTCCAGTGCAGCGCGCCGACCAGCACCGGCGCGAGATGGGGTTCCGTTTCCTGAATCGCCTTCCGGTCGAGAGCATTGAATTTAATACCGAATTCTGCGCGCCAGCGCTCGGCTTCGGCGAAGCGCTTGTCGCGCTCGCGCTCGGTGCGGAAGATCTTCATCCATCCCGTGCGCCGGAAGAGCTCCGCGGCACCGGCCTCGAGCGCCAGGGCGTCGTGCTCGGCGAGGCAGTGCTCGATCAGCCTGGCGTACTGGTGCGCGATCGCGCGGTGCCGCGCGGGTCGCGAATGCTTCCAGTACAGCCACAGGAACGGCGCGATGCGCGGGATCGCCGACGGATGATAGTAGGCGTCGATGGTGCGGTTGAAGCTGTAGCGCAGGAGCGCCCCGAAGTCGTGCGGGAAGCCGTAGGGATAGACGCCCTCGCGCTGCACCAGGCCCGCATTGCCGTACGAGGTCTCCTCGGCCGGCCCGCGCCGGTCGACGAGCACGGTGGCGCGGCCGCGCTTCTGCAGGTGAAGCGCGACGCAGACGCCGACGATGCCGGCGCCCAGGACGAGCGCGTCAGCGCAGGAGCTCTTCGGCAGGGGAATACGACGTCTTCAGCGCGGCGGCGACTTCGCGGTGCGTCACCCTGCCGCGCGCGACGTTGAGCCCGCCCCCGAGGTGCGGATCCTCCGCCAGCGCGCGCTTCCAGCCCTTGTTGGCGAGCGCGATGACGAAGGGCAGCGTGGCGTTGTTGAGCGCGTAGGTGGAGGTGCGCGGCACCGCGCCCGGCATGTTGGCCACGCAGTAGTGCACCACGCCGTCGACGATGTAGGTCGGGTCGGCGTGCGTCGTCGGGCGCGAGGTCTCGAAGCAGCCGCCCTGGTCGATGGCGATGTCGACCACGACCGCGCCCTGCTTCATGTCCTTCACCATCTGGCGGCTCACGAGCTTGGGCGCCGCCGCGCCCGGAACCAGCACCGAGCCGATCACGAGGTCGGCCGACAGCACGTGGCTCTCGACCGTGTCGCGGCTCGAATGCACGGTGACCACGCGCGCGCCGAACTCGCGCTCGATGCCCCGGAGCGCTTCCAGGGAGCGGTCGAGCGCATAAACGCGCGCGCCCGTGCCGACCGCGATGCGGATCGCGTTGGTGCCGGCGACGCCGGCGCCGAGCACGGTCACCTTTGCGGGCGGCACTCCCGGGACGCCGCCGAGCAGGATCCCCATGCCGCCGCGCTCCTTCTCGAGCGAGCTCGCGCCGACCTGGACCGCCATGCGCCCGGCCACCTCCGACATCGGCGCGAGCAGCGGCAGGCCGCCGCGCGCGCTGGTGACCGTCTCGTAGGCGATGCAGATCGCGCCGCTTCGCAGCAGGTCCCTGGCCTGCTCGGGATCGGGCGCGAGGTGCAGGTAGGTGAAGAGCACGTGCCGCTCCTGCAGCCTCGCGCGCTCCTCGCGCTGCGGCTCCTTCACCTTGACGACGAGCTCCGCTTCCCACGGGTCGCCGATGCGCGCGCCGGCTTTCTCGTAGACCGAATCCAGAACGCCGATCCCGGCGCCGGCGCCTTTTTCCACGATCACCTGGTGGCTGTGGGAAACGAGCTCGCGCACCGAGGTCGGCGTGAGGCCGACGCGGTACTCGTGCGTCTTGACCTCCTTCGGGACGCCGATGATCACAGCCGCTTCACCTTGCCCAGCGCCTCGGGAATCGACGTCTGCTCGCCGAGCTCGATCTTGGCGATCTGGTTGCGGTGCACCTCGTCCGGGCCGTCGGCGAAGCGCAGCGTGCGCGCATGCGCGTACGCCTCGGCGAGGCCGAAGTCGTCCGACACGCCGCCGCCGCCGTGCACCTGCAGCGCCCAGTCGATCACCTGGCAGGCGACGTTGGGCGCGAACACCTTGATCATCGCGATCTCCTTCTTCGCCGCCTTGTTGCCCACGGTGTCCATCTTCCAGGCCGCGTTCAGCACCATGTAGCGCGCGGCGTCGATCAGGATGCGCGCCTCGGCGATGCGCTCGCGCGTCACGCCTTGCTCCGCGATGCTTCTCCCAAAGGCAGTCCTTTCAGAGGCCCGTTTGCACATTTTCTCGAGCGCGCGCTCGGCCTGGCCGATGAGCCGCATGCAGTGGTGGATGCGGCCCGGGCCGAGGCGGCCCTGCGCGATCTCGAAGCCGCGGCCCTCGCCGAGCAGCACGTTCGCCGCCGGCACGCGCGCGTCCTTCAGCTCGATCTCCATGTGGCCGTGCGGCGCGTCGTCGTAGCCGAACACCGAGAGGTGGCGCAGGATCTTCACGCCCGGCGTGTCGGCGGGCACGAGCACCATCGACTGCTGGCTGTGGCGCGACGGATTGTCCGGGTCGGTCTTGCCCATCACGATGTAGATCTTGCAGCGCGGATCGCCGGCGCCGCTCGACCACCACTTCACCCCGTTGACCACGTAGTCGTTGTTCTTGCGGGTGATTCTGGTCTGGATGTTCGTCGCGTCCGAGGAGGCGACGTTCGGCTCGGTCATCAGGAACGCCGAGCGGATCTTGCCTTCGAGCAGCGGCTCGCACCATTGCCTGATCTGCTCGGGCGTGCCGTACTTGAGGAGCGTCTCCATGTTGCCGGTGTCGGGCGCCGAGCAGTTGAACACCTCGGGCGCCCAGCTGACGCGCCCCATGATCTCGCAGAGCGGCGCGTACTCGAGGTTGGTGAGCGTGCCGCCGTGGGTCTTCGGCCGCCACAGGTTCCACAGCCCCGCCGCTCGCGCTTTGTCTTTCAATTGCTCGATCAGAGGAACGGGCTGCCAGCGCTGTGCGCTCGTCACATGTTTTTTCCAGGCTCCTTCATTCGGATAAACATGCGCTGCCATGAAGCGAGCGAGCTTCTCCCGCAGCTCCTGCACCTTGGGCGAGTATTCGAAGTTCACGCTGCCCTCCTCAATATTTTCTCCACCTGCTGCCAGCCGAGCTGCGCCATCGGTTTTGCGCGCATGCCCGCGTCGCGCGCGTGCACGC
>DATIGR010000072.1:0-6387 GCA_035454645.1 Burkholderiales bacterium | reverse complement strand
GCGTGCACGCGCGTGCCGCGCTGGCGCACCAGGATCTGACCGGCGTTGACGCGCTCGCCGCCGTAGACCTTGACCCCGAGGCGCTTCGCCTTGGAGTCGCGCCCGTTTCTCGAGCTTCCGCCTGCCTTCTTATGTGCCATCGATCATCCTTGGATATCGTCGATGCGGACCTCGGTGTAGTTCTGCCGATGTCCCTGCGTTTTCTGGTAGTGCTTGCGGCGGCGCAGCTTGAAGATCTTCACCTTATCGCCGCGTCCATGCGCCACCACGGTGCCCTTGACCTTGGCGCCTGCCACGAGCGGTGCGCCTACCTTGACCGCATCGCCCGCGCCGACGAGCAGCACCTCTTCAAACGCGACCGCCGCGCCGACGTCCGCCGCCAGCGTCTCGACGCGCACCTGCTTGCCCGATTCGACACGATACTGCTTGCCGCCCGACCTGATGACCGCGTACATGACTGGATTTGTCTTGCTTCCGAAAAGACCTGGAATTATAAGGTAATCATGACTTTGCTGTCCACGCTGGCGCCGGTCGCCGACGACATGGCGCAGGTCGACGCGCTGATCCATCGGCGCCTCGACTCCGACGTCGCGCTGGTGCGGCAGGTCGCGGAGTATCTCGTCGCCTCGGGCGGCAAGCGGCTGCGGCCCGCGCTGCTGCTGCTCGCCTGCGGCGCCGTCGGAAACCGGTCCGAGGCGCGCCTGCCGCTCGCGGCGGTGATCGAGTTCATCCACACCGCCACGCTGCTGCACGACGACGTGGTGGACGCCTCCGACTTGCGTCGCGGCCGTACCACGGCGAACGCTGCGTTCGGCAACGCTGCCGCGGTGCTGGTCGGCGACTTCCTGTACTCGCGCGCTTTCCAGATGATGGTCGAGGTGAGCGACATGCGCGTGATGCAGGTTCTCGCGGAGGCGACCAACACGATCGCGGCCGGGGAGGTGATGCAGCTCATGGGCAGCCACGACCCGGAAGTCGACGAGGCACGCTACCTCGAGGTGATCCGGCGCAAGACGGCGAAGCTGTTCGAGGCGGCCGCGCGGCTGGCTGGCGTGCTGGCGAAAGAGCCGGTGTTTGAGGAAAAGCTCGCCGAGTACGGCCGACACGTCGGCACCGCATTCCAGCTGGTCGACGACGTGCTCGACTACAGCGGCGACATCGGCAAGAGCCTGGGCGACGACCTGGCCGAGGGCAAGCCGACCCTGCCGCTCATCTACACCATGCGCTGCGGCAGCGCCGAGCAGGCCGCCCTGGTGCGCAAGGCGATCGCCGAAGGCGGGCGCGAGGACTTCGGCCGGGTGCTGCAGGCAATCCGCGCCTGCGGCGCGCTCGACTACGCGCGCGCCGCGGCAGAGCGCGAGGCCGGGGTCGCTAGGCGCGCGATCGCCGACCTTCCGGGCTCTAAGTACAAGCTGTCTTTGCTAGAATTGGCATCCTTCGCCGTGACCCGCTCGTCTACCAAAGTCGGGGCGTAGCTCAGCCTGGTAGAGTACTGCGTTCGGGACGCAGGTGTCGCTGGTTCAAATCCAGTCGCCCCGACCATCGATTTGCTTCCCGTTAGATAATCCGTCGATGGGCCGCCTCGTCGTCCTCGTCCTTCTCCTCGTGCTCGCCGCATGGCTCATCCGGCGGGCATGGCGCGCCAGCCAAGTGCAGCAGAAGGGAACGCCCCCGCTCCAGGCCGATCTGGTCGCCTGCGCCCGCTGCGGCATGCACCTGCCGCGGGCCGAGGCGCGCGAGGCGGGCGGGCGCCTGTATTGCGGCGAGGAGCACGCCCGACTCGGCGCGGGCGGCCCTTGATGGAAGCCTCGATGCGCGGGGGAGCGGTCACGCTGCCGGAGGTCTTCCCGCCGCCGGAGGAGCGGATTCCGGAGGCGTTCTGGATCTCGCTGCGCTACTTCAGTTACTACCGCATCGCGCTCGCCGCGGTGTTTCTTGGCACCGCGCTCGTCTACGACGAGGCGGTCGACCTCGGCGCACGCAGCCTCGAGCTCGTGCGCTACTTCGCTGCCGGATACCTGTTCTGTGCCGTCGTGGTCCACGGCTTGCTGCGCGAGGCGCGCCGGAAGTTCGAGCTGCAGGTCTCGCTGCAGGTTTGCCTCGACATCGTGGCGATCACGCTGCTCATGTACGCGAGCGGCGGGATCAAGAGCGGGCTCGGCGTCATGCTCCTGATCTCGCTCACCGGCGCGGCGATCGTGGCGCCGCGGCGGCTGACCTACCTCTATGCCGCGCTCGCCACTATCGCGCTGCTCCTCGAGCAGAGCTACTGGGTGCTCGAGCACGACGCGCCCACGGCGAGCTTCCTGCAGCCGGGGCTGCTCGCGATCGGCTACTTCGCCATCGCGGGCGTGACCAGCTGGCTCGCCGCGCGCGTCGCCGCGAACGAGCGCCTCGCGCGCCAGCGCGGGCGCGAGCTCGCGACCCAGACGCGCGTGAACCAGCTCGTGATCGAGGACATGAACGACGGGGTACTGGTGCTCGACCGTGCCGGCCGCGTGGTGCAGCACAACCCGCAGGCGCAGCAGCTTTTCGGTGCGGCGAGCCTGCTCGGCACGAAGATCGCGTCCCTCGTGCCGGGCTTTGCCGGCAGCGCCGAGATCGAGGTCGGCGGGCGCGACATCCGCCTGCGCCCGCTCGAGCGCGGCGCCGAGGAGTTCTCGGTGCTGCTGGTCGAGGATACGACGCGCGCGCGCGAGCAGGCGCAGCAGCTCAAGCTCGCGGCGCTCGGCCGGCTGACCGCGAACATCGCGCACGAGATCCGCAACCCGCTCGCCGCCATCAGCCATGCCACCGAGCTCCTGAGCGAGGAGAAGCGCAGCGACGATCGCGAGCGCCTGACGCGCATCATCCGCGACAACGCCGGGCGTCTCGAGCGCCTGGTGTCGGACGTGCTGCAGCTGAACAAGCGCGACCGCGTCTCGGCCGCGCCGCTTTCGCTGCACGCCTGGCTCGGTGCCTTCGTCGCCGAGTTCGTCGCCAACGACGAGATCCCCGCGCAGCGCATCATCCTCGAGACGCGGCGCGAGTCGTGGATCGAGTTCGACCGCGAGCACCTGCACCAGGTGATGTGGAATTTGCTGCGCAACGCGGCGCGCTACGCGCGCCCCGAGCCCGGCGCGATCCGCGTGCGGCTCGACGGCTACGGCGACCGGGTGGAGCTCTCGGTGATCGACAACGGCCCGGGCGTGCCGCCGGCGATCCGGGGGCAGCTGTTCGAGCCGTTCTTCACCACCGAGGCGAAGGGCACGGGACTCGGCCTGTACCTTGCGCGCGAGCTGTGCGCGGCCAACCGGGCGACGCTCGAGTACGTGAGCGACGGCGCAGGCGCGCATTTCCGCATTCGCTGCAGGCAGGTGCAGCGGGCATGAGGCCGCGCGCATGAGCCGCCGCCCCGAGCGCCGGGCGCCGCAGACCGGGCGGCGCGTCCTGGTCGTCGACGACGAGCCCGACATCCGCGAGCTGCTCGAGCTCACGCTGGCGCGCATGGGTCTCGGCGTCGATGCGGTCGGCTCGATCGCCGAGGCGAAGGAGCGCCTCAAGGCCGAGCGCTACGACCTGTGCCTCACCGACATGCGGCTGGGCGACGGCGAGGGGCTCGAGCTCGTGCGGCACATCAGCGCGCTGCCCGTCGACGTGCCGGTCGCCGTCATCACCGCCTACGGCAGTGCCGAGAATGCGGTCGCCGCGCTCAAGGCGGGGGCGTTCGACTACGTATCGAAGCCGGTGGGGCTCGAGCAGCTGCGCGCGCTGGTGAAGTCCGCGCTGTCGCTGCCCGAGAGCCCCGACCCCTCGGACAACGCCGCCGGGCGAAAGCTCCTCGGCGAAAGCGCTCCGCTCGTCCACGTGCGCAACCTCATCGCCAAGCTCGCCCGCACCCAGGCGCCGGTTCACATCTCGGGGGAATCGGGCAGCGGCAAGGAGCTCGCCGCGCGCCTGATCCACGAGAACGGCGCGCGCCGCGACAAGCCGTTCGTGCCGGTGAACTGCGGCGCGATCCCCGACACGCTGGTGGAAAGCGAGCTCTTCGGCTACCGCAAAGGCGCGTTCACCGGCGCGAACGAGGACCGCGACGGCTTCTTCCAGGCCGCGCATGGCGGAACCCTGTTTCTGGACGAGATCGCCGAGCTGCCGCTGCACACGCAGGTGCTCCTGCTGCGCGCGATCCAGGAGCGGCGCGTGCGCAAGGTCGGCGCCACCCAGGAAGAGCCGGTCGACGTGCGCATCATCTGCGCCACCAACCAGAGCCTCGCCGGCATGGTCGAGGCGGGGCGCTTTCGCCGTGACCTCTACTACCGCCTGAACGTGGTCGATCTCACCATGCCGCCGCTGCGCGAATGCCGCGAGGACATCCCGCTGATCGCCACGCACATCCTGCAGCGCTTGGCGGCGCAGAACGGGGTCACGCCGCCCCGGCTCTCGGCGCGCGCGCTGCCGGAGCTGATGGCCTACGACTTCCCGGGCAACGTGCGCGAGCTCGAGAACATCCTCGAGCGGGCGCTCGCGCTCTCCCCCGGCGAAGACCTCGGCCCGGAGGCGCTCGCGCTGCATCGCATCGCGCCCGAGGAGGAGGAGCACGAGGATGCGGAGAAGGAGGCGCAGGCCCCGAAGCCCGAGCTGATCGAGCAGCCGCTGCCGACGTACCTTGACCGCCTCGAGCGCGAGGCGATCCTGCAGGCGCTCGGCAAGACCGGCTTCAACCGCACCGCTGCGGCGCGCCTGCTCGGGATTACTTTCCGGCAACTGCGCTATCGCATGCAACGACTCAACATCAAAGATGAGAATCGTTGAGTCGCCCAACTGCGATCAGCGACCGCCCAACACCGAGATCACCTTAGTCATCCTGCACTCGATCAGCCTGCCGCCCGGCCGCTACGGCGGCGATGCGATCGAGCGCCTGTTCACCAACCGGCTCGATCCGCAGGCGCACCCCTATTTCCGCGAAATCGCCGGCCTCAAGGTCTCCAGCCACTACCTGATCCGGCGCAGCGGCGAGCGCGTGCGGTTCGTGCCGGTCGAAAAGCGCGCCTGGCACGCCGGAGCCTCGTCCTGGCGCGGCCGCAGCCGCTGCAACGACTTCTCCGTCGGCATCGAGCTCGAGGGCACCGAGCAGGACGCTTTCTCCGCCGCCCAGTACGCGGCGCTCAGCGCGCTGGTGCGCGAGCTTCAGTCGAGGCTTCCGCTGCGCGACATCGCCGCGCACAGCGACGTGGCGCCCGGGCGCAAGACCGATCCCGGCGCGCGCTTCGACTGGGCGCGGCTGCTCGCATCGCTGGCAAGAAGCTAGATCTAGTAGCACTCTGGCAGGCGGCACCGATATATCGTGCTGCGCCGCCGCATCTCCCCTATATGTAGGTCTCTGCAGGGACAAATTCACAATATTTAGTGGCCGTGCTTGCAAAAAAATTCTTGCGTGTGTACATTGCCCTCCAACAGCTAGTGCCGCATAGATAGAGAAGCACTAGAAGTTGTAGGTCGTCAGAACCGCAAAAACAAGGCGGCAGACGGTCCCGAGACTGCGCACCGACGGGAGATTGAGACATGCAGATCACTCAGGAGAACGCCGCCTCCGTTTCCGCACTGGGGGCCGCCCTTCCCGAGTCGCCGAGCGCGCTGCGCAGCCCGTACGCCGATTACAAGGTCATCCGCCGTAACGGCGCGGTGGTGGGCTTCGAGCCGGCCAAGATCTCGGTTGCGATGACCAAGGCGTTTCTCGCGGTGAACGGCGCCCAGGGGGCCGCGTCGGCGCGCATCCGCGAGCTGGTCGCCGGCCTGACCGAGACCGTGGTCGGGGCGCTGCTGCGCCGCCAGCCGCAGGGCGGGACCTTCCACATCGAGGACATCCAGGACCAGGTCGAGCTGGCGCTGATGCGCTCGGGCGAGCACGACGTGGCGCGCGCCTACGTGCTGTACCGCGAAGAGCGGGCCAGGGCTCGGGCGCAGGAAAAAGCCCTGGCGAAGACGTCTGCGGAGCTTCACGTCGTCGAGCACGGCGAGCGCAAGCCGCTCGACCGCGCGCGCCTGCAGCGGATGGTGGAGGCGGCGTGCCAGGGCCTGGGCGACGCCGATCCCGAGGCGATCCTGGAAGCGACGCTGCGCGACCTGTACGACGGCGTGCCGATGCCGGAGGTGCGCAAGTCCGCGGTGCTCGCGGCGCGCGCCCTGATCGAGGAGGACCCGGCCTACAGCTGCGTCACCGCGCGACTGCTGCTCGACACCATCCGCCTCGAGGTGCTGGGCGAGGAAGCGAGCCAGGCGGACATGGAGACGCATTACGCGAGCTACTTCCCGAGCTTCATCGAGCGCGGCATCGGCGCCGAGCTGCTCGACCCCGAGCTCGCCCGGTTCGACCTGAATCGCCTGGGGAAGGCCCTGAAAGCCGGGCGC
>DATIGR010000071.1:0-11844 GCA_035454645.1 Burkholderiales bacterium | reverse complement strand
GTTCGGCATCCGCCCGGCGGCGATCGGCTACCACGACACGCCGGCGGGCACCGAATACATGGTCGCCTCGGAATCGGTGGCGATCGATGCGAACGGGTTCCGCCTGTTGCGCGACATCGGCCCCGGCGAGGCGGTGTTCATCGACCAGCACGGCGCCTTCCACAGCCAGGACTGCGCGCCGAACGCGAGCCTGAATCCCTGCATCTTCGAGTACGTCTACCTGGCGCGCCCCGACTCGCTGATCGACGGCGCTTCCGTCTACGAGACGCGCCTCAACATGGGCGAGAAGCTCGCCGAGAAGATCCGCCGCCAGTACCGCCACCTCAAGGTCGACGTGGTGATCCCGATCCCCGACTCGAGCCGCCCCTCGGCGCTGCAGCTCGCCGCCGGCCTCGGCGTGCCCTATCGCGAGGGCTTCGTCAAGAACCGCTACATCGGCCGCACCTTCATCATGCCCGGCCACGCGGTGCGCCGGCGCTCGGTGCGCCAGAAGCTCAATCCCATGGCGATGGAGTTTGCCGGCAAGAACGTGCTGCTGGTCGACGACTCGATCGTGCGCGGCACCACCAGCCGCGAGATCGTGCAGATGGCGCGCGAATCGGGCGCGCGCAAGGTGTTCTTCGCCTCGGCCGCTCCGCCGGTGCGCTTTCCCAACGTCTACGGCATCGACATGCCGACGCGCGCCGAGCTCATCGCCGCGCACCGCAGCGAGGAGGAGGTGGCGCGCGAGATCGGCGCCGACGCGCTCATCTACCAGGACCTCGACGCGCTCAAGGAGGCGGTGCGGCGCTGCAACCCGAGGCTCGGGAGCTTCGAGACCTCCTGCTTCGACGGCCACTACATCACCGGCGACATCACCAGCGACTACCTGCTCTCGATCGAGATCCGGCGCGACGCCAGGCGCGACTCCGGCGAGGATGAAGCTCCCCAGCTAGACCTTAATCTGGCGGCCTGATATAGTTTCGGCGCCGCGCCGATTTGAGGGGCCACAGCTTGCGGGCGCGTAACAAATCCAGCTAAAGCGTGCCGAGGAAAACCCGGTCCGCTGCACTAGAGGCCCGGGTTTTTTTATGTCCAAAGACTACGAGCTGCAAACCTTGGGCGTGCGCGCCGGGCAGGCGCGCACCGAGTTCCAGGAGCATTCCGAGGCGCTGTTCCTCACCTCGAGCTTCGTCTTCAAGAACGCGAAGCAGGCCGCGGCGCGCTTTGCCGGCGAGGACCAGGGCATGGTGTACACGCGCTACACCAACCCCACGGTCTCGATGCTGCAGGAGCGCCTCGCCGCGCTCGAAGGCGCGGAAAGCTGCGTCGCGACCGCATCGGGCATGTCGGCGATCCTGACCACCGCGATGACCCATCTCAGGAGCGGCGACCACGTCGTGTGCTCCAACGCGGTGTTCGGCGCCACGATCCAGCTTTTCAACAACATCCTCTCGCGCTTCGGCGTCGAGACCACCTACGTCTCTCCCACCCGGGCGGAGGAATGGCGGCGGGCGGTTCGCGCCAACACGAAGATGTTCTTCCTCGAGACCCCGTCCAACCCGCTGACCGAGGTCTCGGACATCGCCGCGCTCGCGGCGATCGCGAAGAAGGCCGGCGCGCTGCTCGCGGTGGACAACGTGTTCTGCACCCCGGCGCTGCAGCGCCCGCTCGGCCTGGGCGCCGACCTCGTGATCCATTCGGCCACCAAGTACCTCGACGGGCAGGGCAGGGTGATTGCTGGCGCGGTGGCCGGCGCGAAGGCGCTGGTGGGCGATCCGATGACCGCGTTCCTGCGCACCGCGGGGCCGACGCTGTCGCCGTTCAACGCCTGGGTGGTGCTGAAAGGGCTCGAGACGCTCGAGCTGCGCATGCGCGCGCAATCGGCCGCGGCGCTGGAGCTCGCGCGCTGGCTCGAGACGAGAAAGGAAGTGAGCAAGGTCTTCTATCCCGGGCTGCCTTCGCACCCGCAGCACGAGCTCGCGAAGCGCCAGCAGCGCGCGGCCGGGGCGGTGGTGTCCTTCGAGGTGAAGGGGGGCCGCGACGCCGCCTGGCGCGTGATCGACGCGACGCGGCTCATGTCGGTGACCGCCAACCTCGGCGACGTCAAGACCACGATCATCCACCCGGCGAGCACCACGCACGGCCGGATCTCGCCCGAGGCGCGCGCCGCCGCCGGGATCACCGAGGGGTTGATCCGCGTCGCGGTCGGGCTCGAGGCGCTCGAGGACCTGAAAGCGGACCTGCAACCGGGCTTGAGCTAGGCGCTAATCCCGATTCAACGTCCGAGGACGTACAGGCCGAAACGCGCGCTTATTCCGCGCGACGTGGTGCGCCCGCGCGAGCGAGGATGCATTACCATCCGCGCTCGTCCTAGAGGGAGGAGACCATGCTGAAACCCGTATTCCAGGCGGCGCTGTGCGCCGCGGCGCTCGCCGCGCTGCCGGCGCTGGCGCAGGCGCCCGAAGTCACGCTGACGCGGCTCGACTGCGGCAACGGCACCAACGACCCGCGGCGTTTCAGCGACACCTTCGCCTATACCGAGCCGAGCAAGCCCTTCACCTTCAGCTGCTACGTGATCAAGCACGGCAGCGATGTGATGGTGTGGGACACCGGCTACCAGCCGGGCTTGGTTCCCAACGCCACCAACAAGCCGATCGCCGACCTGCTGAAGCAGATCAACGTCAGCCCCGAGCAGGTGAAATTCGTCGGCATCAGCCATTTCCACGCCGACCATACCGGCCAGCTGCTGCCGTTCAGCAACGCCACGCTGCTGATCGGCAAGGGCGACTGGGACGGCGTGACCGCCAACCCGCCGATGCAGGGGGCGAACATGACCGGCTTCAAGGTGTGGATCTCCGAGAAGCGCAAGGTCGAGCCGCTCAGCATGGACAAGGACGTGTTCGGCGACGGCAGCGTCGTCGTGCTGCGCACTCCCGGCCACACGCCCGGCCACTCGAGCCTGCTGGTGCGGCTGAAGGACAAGGGCCCGGTGGTCCTGATCGGCGACCTCGCGCACTTCCAGGAAAACTACGACTCGAACGGCGTGCCGGGCTTCAATTACGACCGCTCGCAGACCCTCGCTTCGCTCGAGCGCATCAAGCTGATCGAGAAGAACCTGAAGGCGACGGTGATCATCCAGCACGACCCGCGCCACATCGGCAAGCTGCCGGCGTTCCCCGCCGCCGCCAAGTAGCGAACGCGGTGCGGCTAGAAGCGCACGAGCTTCGCGCCGCGCTCATCGAGCACGAGGTAGCCGCCGCGGCCGTACCAGTCGGGCAGCACCCAGCGCTCGCAGCGCTCGCCGTCCACTTCGAGCGCGTGGCGCCCCGGCCGGTGGGTGTGGCCGTGGATCAGGCGGCGCACGCCGTGGCTGCGCATCGCCTGTCGTACCGCGTCCTCGTTGACGTCCATGATGTCGGCGGTCTTCCCCTGCACCACCAGGCGGCTCTTCTCGCGCATTTGCAGCACCGCCTGCCGTCGCTCGGCAAGCGGCTTCGCCAGGAATTCGGCCTGGAACGCCGGGTCACGCGCCCGGCGCCGCCACGCCTGGTACTCGAGGTCGTCGGTGCACAGCGTGTCGCCGTGCACGAGCAGGGTCTTCACTCCATGAATTTCATGGACGGAAGGATCGGCAAGCGGGCGTGCTCCGGTCGCCGCGCAGAAGCGCTCGCCGACCAGGAAGTCGCGGTTGCCATGCATGAAGAAAAGCCGCACCCCGCGCCGGGCGAGGTCGCGCAGCAGGCCGGCGATGACCGCGTTGAAGGGATCCTCGAGGTCGTCGTCGCCGACCCAGTACTCGAAGAAGTCGCCCAGGACATAGAGCGCCTCGGCGTCGCGCGCCCTGCCTTCGGCGAGGGCGATGAAGCGCTCGTTCGCCTCCGGCCGCTCCTCGGTGAGGTGCAGGTCGGAGATGAAGAGCGCGGGCACTACTTCTTGGGTTCGACCAGGGCCGCCGACTCGATGACGATCGCCTGGCGGGGCGCGTCGCCGGGCCCGGTCGCGGTCTTGGCGATCTTCATCACCACGTCGAGGCCCGAGACCACCTTGCCGAACACCGCGTAGCCCCAGCCGTCCTGCCCGGGATAGTTCAGGAAATCGTTGTTCTTGACGTTGATGAAGAACTGCGCCGACGCCGAGTGCGGCGCGCTGGTGCGCGCCATCGCGATCCAGCCGACGTCGTTCTTCAGGCCGTTCTTCGCTTCGTTCTCGATCGGCTTGCGCGTCGGCTTCTGCTGCATGCTCGCCGTCATGCCGCCGCCCTGGATCATGAAGCCGTCGATCACGCGATGGAACACCGTGCCGTTGTAGTGGCCGTCGCGGACGTACTGCAGGAAGTTCTCCACCGTCTTGGGCGCCTTCGCCGGGTAGAGCTCCAGGCGGATGGTTCCGGCGCTGGTGCGCAGGTCGACCTGCGGGTCGGCGGCGAGCGCGCCGGGCGCGGCCGCGGCCGCCGAGAGAACGAAAAGGTGCTTGAGATTCATCCGGAGCCTTCGTAAATGATCTTCCATGCAGCGCCTTCCTTCATCCAGTACTGGCGCTTGCGCATGACGTTGGACAGCGAGTTGGAGCGGTAGTCCTGGTTAAAGGTGACGACGACGAAGTCGCGCTCGCGCGGGTAGCGGAGCATGGCCACGCGCGACACGCCCACCTTGATCCAGCGCTTGGCGGCGTTGACCTTGCGCTTGTGCGCGGCCCAGGCATCGAGCTTCTGGCCTTCCTTCGAAGCGAAGCGGCTCGAGTAGTGCGCGAGGTAGCGCTCGGTGTCGCGGCTCTGCCAGTCCGAGCGCCATTGCTCGAGCGCGCCGGCGAGCGCTGCGCGCTCCCGCTCGATCGCGGCGGCGTCGGTCCACTCGATCTCGTCGGCGATGATCACCGGCGTGAGGCCGACCTGGACGTGGCGGCCGATCGACTCGAGGTCGGGGTTCGCCAGCACGATGCACCCGTCGCTCGATCGCGGCGGCCGGCTGTAGACGTCGGAGGGAACGCCGTGCAGCCAGATGCCGTAGCCGTCGCGCCCCAGGCGCCGGTCCCATTCGTTCGGGTAGTTGATCGGGAAGGCGCCGGCGCCGTAGAAGTCGGTGAGCTTCTTGCGCGGCAGGTTGCCGGTCACGTGGTACACGCCGACCGGCGTCTTCTGGTCGCCCTCGCGCGTCTTCTCCATGCCGTTCTTGCCGAGCGTCACGTAGTAGTCGGTGACCAGCCGCGGCATGCCGCGGTCGTTGCCGAAGACGTACAGGCGCGAGCGCCGCGAGTCCACCACCAGCGCGTGCTTCTGGTCCGGGTGCAGCTGCAGGACGTAGCGCGGCACGCGGTCCCCGCCCGGCCGCTGGCGCTGCGCGCGCAGCCGCGCCAGGGCCTCCTCGCGCAGGCCATCGATCCTCTCGCCCGGCACGGTCTTCGCGACGTTGCCGAAGGTCTCGAGCGGGCGCGCGCGCGCAAGCAGCAGATCGCCGCGCACGAGGTGCGCGAGGCGGAAATTCGGATGATCGCGGATCAGCGCATCGACGCGCTTCAGCGCCTCGTCGAGCCGGTTCGCCTCGATCGCCTGGAACACCCCGGACAGCCGGTCTTCCGGCGTGGCGCCTGCCGCGGCCGCGGCCCAGCACAGCAGGGCTGTAAGAACGAGCGCGCGCATCTAGCCGCTTTTCTCCTCGACGATCTTCCAGCCGCCGCCCGACCGGACGAAGACCAGGGTCTTGCGGCTGGTGGATTTGAGCAAGTCCGAGCGGTAGTTCTGGCGGAAGGTGACCGTGGCGCGGTCGGCGCCGTTCATGGTCACCTTGGGCGAGTCGAGGCTCACCGAGATCGACTTGGGGGCGCTGATCCGGTCGCGGCGCGTTTTTTCCCAGTCGGCGCGCGGCTCGCCCCCGGGAGTCTTGAACTCGGCCGCGTAGTAGGCGAGGTACGCTTCGGCGTTCTTGTCGGACCATGCGGCCGCCCAGCCGCTGACCGCTTTCATGACTTCGGCCGAGGGATCCACCGCCGCCGGGGCAGGCTTCGGTTTTTCAACCGAAGGAGTCGCCGGTTCCTTCAATGCCACCGGTGCCGGGCTTCCCACCAGATCGCGCACCAGGGCGAGCTTGTTCTTGGCCGCGGCGTTGGACGAATCGATCTGCAGCGCCTTGTCGTACGCCTGGCTCGCGAGCTTGGCGTAGACGTCGCCGAGATTCTCGTACGCGGTGGCGTAGCTCGGGTGAGTGCGGATCGATTGCTCGAGCGCGGTGCGCGCCCTGTCGTATTGCCCCTGGGAGGCGTAGATCACCGCGAGGTTGTTGTACGGCTCGGGCAGCTCGGGATAGTCCTGCGTGAGCTTGGTGAACACCTCGATCGCTTCCTTGGTGCTGCCCTGCTCGGTGAGGATGATGCCCTTGAGGAAGCGCGCCTGCGGATCGCGCGGCTTGGCGGCGAGCGCCTTGTTCACCCGCTCGAGCGCCTGCTTGTGCTGCCCGGCCTTCAGGAGCTTGGAGGCTTCCTGGAGCTCGTCGGCGAGCGCCGGCACCGCCACCGCAAGCGCTATGGCGACCCACCCCAGCCGGGCTGCGGAACTCAGCATTGTGCTAATATTTTCAAGGCCCTACGAACGCACCGGAATTCTAGACTAATCCTGAAGATCTTCAACTCCCTCGGCAGGGCCAAACAGGAATTTGTGCCTCTGCGCCCGGGCGAAGTGCGCATGTACGTCTGCGGCATGACGGTTTACGACTACATGCACCTCGGCCATGCCCGGATGCTGGTGGTGTTCGACGTCGTCGCGCGCTACCTGCGCGCCCTGGGCTACAAGCTGACGTACGTGCGCAACATCACCGACGTCGACGACAAGATCATCCGGCGCGCCAACGACAACGGCGAGCCCATCCAGGCGCTGACCGAGCGCTTCGTCCGCGCCAACGAGCAAGACTTCGCGGCGCTCGGGCTCCTCAAGCCGCAGCACGAGCCGCGCGCCACGCACTCCATCCCGGGAATGGTGCGCATGATCGGCGAGCTCATCGCGCGCGGCCACGCCTATGCCGCCGCGAACGGCGACGTGTACTACGACGTGTCGTCTTTCCCGGGGTACGGAAAGCTCTCCGGCAGGGACCCGGGCGAATTGCGCGCCGGAGCCCGCGTCGAAATCGACGAGGCCAAGGACGACCCGCTCGACTTCGTGCTGTGGAAGGCGGCCAAGCCCGGCGAGCCGGCGTGGGATTCGCCCTGGGGCAAGGGACGGCCGGGCTGGCACATCGAGTGCTCGGTGATGTCGAGCGAGCTTCTCGGCACGCACTTCGACATTCACGGCGGCGGAGAGGACCTCCAGTTCCCGCACCACGAGAACGAGATCGCGCAGTCGGAAGGCGCAAATGCAGTGAAGTTCGTGAACTACTGGATGCACAACGCCTTCGTCCAGGTCGACAAGGAGAAGATGTCCAAGTCGCTCGGCAACTTCTTCACCGTGCGCGAGGTGCTCGCGAAGTACGACCCCGAGGTCGTGCGCTTCTTCATCCTGCGTGCGCACTACCGCAGCCCGATCAATTACTCGGACCCGAACCTCGACGACGCGAAGAACGCGCTCACACGGCTGTATACGGCCCTGAAAGATTCAAAAATCCAAGACCAGAAGATCGACTGGGCTGAACCCCACGCCAGGCGCTTCAAGGAAGCGATGGACGACGATTTCGGCACGCCCGAGGCGGTCGCGGTGCTGTTCGATCTCGCCAATGAAGTCTTCCAGGGAAAGCCCGACGCCGCCCGGCAGCTGAAGGCGCTGGGCGGCGTCCTGGGGCTCCTGCAGCGCGATCCGCTCGCTTTCCTCCAGGGAAGAGCCGAACAGTGGATCCTGGAAAAGATCGCCGAGCGCGAGGCGGCCCGGAAACGCAAGGACTACGCGGCGGCCGACCGCATCCGCAAAGAGCTCCTCGAGAAGGGTGTCGTGCTCGAGGACAAGGCCGGCAAGACGAGCTGGCGCCGCGCCTAGGCCATGATGTTCACGCCGCCGTCGACGTACGTCGTCTGCCCGGTCAGGCGCCGCGCATAGGGCGTGGCGAGGTAGGCGCAGGTATAGCCGACGTCGTCGATGTCGACCAGCTCGCCGATCGGCGCGCGGCTCGCGGCCTCGTTGAGGAGCAGGTCGAAGTCCTTGAGCCCGGACGCGGCGCGGGTCTTGAGCGGCCCGGGCGAGATCGGGTGCACGCGGATGCGCTTCTCGCCGAGCTCGTAGGCGAGGTAGCGGCACGCCGCCTCGAGCGCCGCCTTGACCGGACCCATGACGTTGTAGTTCGGCACGACCTTCTGCGCGCCGTGGTAGCTCATGGCGAACATCGTGCCGCCGTCGCTCATCAGCGGCGCGGCGAGCTTCGCCATGCGGATGAACGAGTGCACCGAGACGTCCATCGCGCGCTTGAAGCCTTCGGCCGAGCAGTCGATCAGCCCGCCCTGGAGGTCGGCCTTGGGCGCGAACGCGATCGAGTGCATCAGGATGTCGAGCCGGCCCCAGCGGGTCTTGAGCGCGTCGAACAGGGCCTCGAGCTCGCCGGCGCGCTCGACATCGAGCGGCAGGAAGACCGGCGCCTCCAGCTTGCGCGCGAGGGGCTCGACGTACGGCTTCGCCTTCTCGTTGAGGTACGTGATCGCGAGCTCGGCGCCGACGCTGCGAAATGCGCTGGCGCAGCCGTACGCGATGGAGTGCTCGTTGGCGATGCCGACGACGAGCGCTTTCCTGCCGGCGAGAATGGGGTTATGCGGTTGGGGCATGGAGCTTGGCCTTGCTCAGAACCTCGCGCGTGTGGCGCGCGATCATCAATTCTTCGTTGGTCGGGATCACCCAGGCGGCGATGCGGCTGGATGCGCTGCTGATGCGCGGACCGTGCTTGGCGTTCGCCTGCGCGTCGAGCTCGACGCCGAGCCAGGCGGCCTGGCGGCACACGCGGCTGCGGATCGCCGTGGCGCGCTCGCCGATCCCGGCGGTGAACACGATCGCGTCGAGGCCGCCGAGCGCCGCGGCGAGCGAGCCGAGCTCGCGCCCGATGCGGTAGACGAAGAGGTCCACCGCGAGCTTGGCGCGCGGCTCGGGCGACTCGAGGAGCGCGCGCATGTCGCTCGAGACGCCGGAGACGCCGAGCAGCCCGGACTGCTTGTAGATCAGCTTCTCGAGCGCGCGTGCGTCCATGCCGCGCTCGTTCATGAGGTAGAGCAGCACGCCGGGGTCGAGTGCGCCGCAGCGCGTGCCCATCGGCAGCCCGTCGACCGCGGTGAAGCCCATGGTGCTCGCGACGCTGCGCCCGGCGTGCAGCGCGCACATGCTCGCGCCGTTGCCGAGGTGCAGCACCACCGTGCGGCCGCGCGCCGCGCCGGCGTCGAACTGCGCCAGGACCGAGGCGATGTACTCGTACGAAAGGCCGTGGAAGCCGTAGCGGCGCACGCCGGCTTCGGTGAGCTCGGCGGGCAGCGCGAACATCTGCGCCACCGGCGGGTTCGAGCGATGCATCGCGGTGTCGAAGCAGGCGACCTGGGGGAGCTGCGGCGAGCGCTCGAGAAGCGAGCGGATCGGCGCCAGGTTGTGCGGCTGGTGCAGCGGCGCGAGCGGCACCAGGCGCTCGAGCTTGGCCAGCACGGCGGCATCGACGCGCACCGGCGTGGCGTAGTCGGCGCCGCCGTGTACCACGCGGTGCCCGACCGCGGCGAGGCGATGCTCGGAGCCGTGAGTGCCCTTCAGCCAGTCGACGATGTGCGCGAGCGCGCCGTCGTGCCCGAGCTTCGCCTGCGCCGGCCAGCGCTTCTCGGCCGCGGGCTTGCCCGCCGCGTCCTTCGCGATGAAGTGCGGCGCGGTGTGGATGCCTTCGATTTGCCCGCCGGCGACGGGCGCAAGCCCGTCCTTGCGCTCGGCGAACAGCGAGAACTTGATGCTCGACGACCCCGCGTTGAGGACCAGGATCGCGTCGCGCATCTTCGCTCCTAGGCGGCGATCGCCTTGGCGGCGGTGTCGCGCCGCTGCTGTGCTACGAGCGAGGCGACCGCGCATGAGGCGAGCCGCGCCATCACCGAGTCGGCGCGGCTCGTCAGCATGATCGGAACCTTGGCGCCGAGCACGATGCCCGCCGAGTCGGCTTTCGCGAGGAACGACAGGCTCTTCGCGAGCATGTTGCCGGCTTCGAGGTCGGGAACGATGAGCACGTTGGCGCGGCCGGCGACCGGCGAGACGATCTTCTTGATGGCCGCGGCCTCGAGGTTGATCGCGTTGTCGAGCGCGAGCGGCCCGTCGAGGACGCCGCCGGTGATCTGGCCGCGGTCGGCCATCTTGCACAGCGCCGCGGCCTCGACGGTCGACGGCACGTCGGGATTGACCGTCTCCATCGCCGAGAGGATTGCGACGCGCACCTCGGGGAAGCGCAGCGCGTGCGCGAGGTCGATCGCGTTCTGCACGATGTCGACCTTGTCCCTGAGGGTCGGCGCGATGTTGACCGCGGCGTCCGAGATGATGAGCGCGGTCTCGTAGGAGGGCACGTCCATGACGAAGCAGTGGCTGATGCGGCGCGCAGTGCGCAGCCCCGTGTCGCGCTTGACCACCTCGGCCATCAGCTCGTCGGTGTGCAGCGAGCCCTTCATCAGCGCCTCGGCCTTGCCGGCGCGCACCAGCTCGACTGCCTTCGCCGCCGCGGCGTGGCTGTGGGGCGCGTCGACCAGCTCGAAGCCGGCGAGATCGGCCTTCAGCTTGGCCGCGACCGCCTGGACCTTCGCCTTCGGCCCCACCAGGACCGGCCGGATCAGGCCGAGCTTGGCGGCGTCGACCGCGCCCGAAAGCGAGCTTTCGTCGCAGGGATGGGCGATCGCCGTTGCCACCGGTTGCAGCGCCTTGGCGGCATCGATCAGCCGCCGGTATTTCTCGTGGCTCATGCCGATTTCAGCTCCTGTGCCGGGGTCTCGAGCTCGAGGAGCTTCGCCACGCGCCGCAAGCGCTCGACCTGGCGCGGGGTCAGCTCGCCGCGCGCGCGCACGATCTTGCGTGCCGCCTCGTAGCCGCGGCGCCGGATATTGATGTCCGGCGCGAGCCTGGGCAGGGCGGCGATCGCGCGCTCTTCGTGCAGCGCCAGCACGAACGCCTGGCGCTTGAGCGCCGCCTTCAGCACCGCGAGCGAGGGCACGTTCTCGGGCTTGGTCTCCTCGATCATCTTCCTGAGCAGGTTGAACGGGCGCTCGTCGCCGACGCGGTCCTCGCGCCCGACGTAGAGCAGCAGCCTCGCCCAGGCGTCCGCCAGCGTGCCGGTCTCGACCCAGTCTTCGATCTCGGCGAGCTTCAGGCGCTTGAGCTCCTCGCGCTCCCAGGTCGGCGCGGGCGCGCCGCGCTGGCTGCGGCTGCCGGGCAGGATGCCGACTGCGGCGGCGAGCCAGGGAGATTCGTACAGCGCCTTGAACAGCCGCTCGGACGCGGCATCGCGTGCGTCGCGATAGCGGTCGAGCGCCTCCTCGATCTGCGCCGATACCTTCTTCTCCGCCTGCACGAAGGCGTTGTCGGGCGCCACCGGCTGGCGGTTCGCGCGCACCCACTCGGCCGCGGATTTCACCCACCACATCCACGGATTGAGGTCGGAGAACGCCCAGCGCTCCATGCGCGCCGGATTCGCGTCGCGCGTGACCCGCGCCGCCGCCTCGCTCGAAAACGCCTTCACGACCGGCGAGACGAACGTGTCATACAGGCCCTGGTTGATCTGCGAGACCCGGTCGACCACTTCGAACGCGCGCTCATCGCCGCGGCCGTCGTCGAGCTTGAGGATGTCGTCGAGCGTGCGCGGCTGGAACTGGATGAGATAACGGCCATCGACGAGGTCCAGCCCGGGCATCTCGGGGTGGGTGTCGGTAATCACCGCCTCGTACAGGCCCGGTGGCAGGGTG
>DATIGR010000070.1:0-8999 GCA_035454645.1 Burkholderiales bacterium | reverse complement strand
GTCGGAGATGCCCGCAGCGATCGCCATGACGTTCTTCACCGCGCCGCCGATCTCGACCCCGACAAGGTCGGTGCTGTAGTACACGCGCATCCTGCCGCCGTGCACGAGGGCGGCGGCCTCGCGTGCGAACGCCGCGTCGCGCGCCGCGAGCGTCAGCGCGCACGGCAGCCCGCGCGCCACTTCCTCGGCGAACGACGGCCCGGAGAGCGCGCCGCAGCGCGCCGCCGGGCCGAGCGTCTGCTCGACGACCTGGTGCGGCAGAAGCCCGGTGTCGGGCTCGAAGCCCTTGCACAGCCAGACCAGCGCGGCGTGCCGCTCGATTCTCTTCAGCAGCTCGCGCAGCCCGGACACCGGAGTCGCGGCGAGCACGAGCTCGCAGCGCGCGGTCTCGCCCAGGGAAGAAGTCACCTGGACGCCGGCGGGGAGGTCGATGCCGGGGAGGTAGCGCTCGTTCCTGCGCGTGCGCGCGAGCGCTTCGGCCTGGGCCGGATCGCGCGCCCAGAGCACGACCTCGAGGCGCGCGGCGAGCAGCGTTGCGATCGAGGTGCCCCAGGCGCCCGCGCCGAGCACCGCGACGCGCTTCACCGGGCGAGTTCGATCTTGGGACCGGCGGGATTTCCCGGCGCGCCTGCGCCTTGCTGCTCCTGCTGCAGGCGCTGCAGGTAGAGCGCCTCGAACGACACCGGCGCGAGCAGCACCGGCGGGAAGCCGCCGCGCGCCACGAGGTCGGAGATGGTCTCGCGCAGGTACGGAAACAGGATCGTCGGGCAGGCGACCGCGAGCAGCGGGCGCAGCTCCTCGCCCGGGACGTTGTGCACCTGGAAGATGCCCGCTTGCACCGCCTCGGCGAGGAACAGCGTCTTGTCGCCGACCTTCGCCGTGACGGTCGCGCTGACCGAGGCCTCGAAGTAGCCTTCGCTGACCGGCGCCGCCGCGGTATCGAGGCGCACCTCGAGCTGCGGCTGCGCCTGCTGCATGAAGACCTGCGGGGCGTTCGGGATTTCCAGCGACGCGTCCTTCACGTAGATCTTCACGATCTGGAACGTCGCCTGGGGCTGCTGAGGTTCTGTCATGAGTTGGCCTTGAGTAAGGGATCGAGCTTGCCTTCGCGCTCAAGGGCGTACAGATCGTCGCAGCCGCCGATGTGGCGCTCTCCGATCCAGATCTGCGGCACGGTGCGCCGGCCGCTCTTGCGCGTCATCTCCGCGCGCCGCTCGGGCTCGAGGTCGACGCGGATCTTCTCGATGGCCGCGCCTTTCGCGACGAGCAGCCGCTCGGCCGACTGGCAGAACGGGCACGCGGCGGTCGCATACATGAGCACTCGCGCCACTATTTTTCGACCGGCAGGCCGGCCTGCTGCCAGGCGCGCAGGCCTCCGGTGAGGTTCACCACGCGCGTGAAGCCCTGCTTCTTCAGCACCGCGATCGCCTTGGAGGAGCGCTCGCCGCCCTCGCAATACACGATGACCGGGCGATCCTTGCGCTTCGCGACCTCGGCCTCGCCGAGGCGCGACAGCGGCACGTTCTTCGCGCCGAGGATATGGCCCGCGCCGTACTCCCCGGGATCGCGCACGTCGAGCACCAGCGCGTCCTCGCGATTGATGAGGTGCGTCGCCTCGGCGGTGTTGACCCACGGGCCGCCGGCGCCGCGGCGAAAAAGCGGCCAGAGGAGCATCGCGCCCGAAACGAACGCGACGGCGAAAAGGAGGAGGTTGTTGCGAACGAAGTCCACGGAGCCGGCCATTATAATGAAGCACGATGCGCAAGCTCGTCCTCCTGCGCCACGGCGAGTCGGACTGGAACCGCGAGAACCGCTTCACCGGCTGGACCGACGTCGACCTCTCCGCGCAGGGCGTCGCCGAGGCGCGCGCCGCCGGCAGGCTCCTCAGGGCCGAGGGCTACGACTTCGACCTCGCCTACACCTCGGTCCTCAAGCGGGCGATCCGCACGCTGTGGATCGCGCTCGACGAGCTCGACCGGGCGTGGCTGCCCGAGGAGAAAAGCTGGCGCCTGAACGAGCGCCACTACGGCTCGCTGCAGGGGCTGAACAAGGCCGAGACGGCGGCGAAGTACGGCGAAGCGCAGGTGCTCGCGTGGCGGCGCAGCTACGACACGCCGCCGCCGCCGCTCACGCCGCAGGACCCGAGGTACGAAGGCAGCGACCCGCGCTACGCCGGCGTCGAGGTCCCGCTGACCGAGTCCCTGAAGGACACGGTGGGCCGCGTCGTGCCGTACTGGCGCTCGAGCATGGCGCCCGCGGTGCGCGCCGGGAAGCGCGTGCTGGTCGCGGCGCACGGCAACTCGATGCGCGCGCTGGTGAAGCACCTCGACGGAATTTCCGACGAGGCGATCGTGAAGCTCAACATCCCGACCGGCATCCCGCTCGTCTACGAGCTCGATGAATCGCTCAAGCCCGTGCGCCACTACTACCTCGGCGACCCGGACGAGGTGGCGCGGCGCACTGCCTCGGTCGCCGCGCAGGGGAAAGCGAAAGTCTGAGCCGCGCCGCCGCTTGTGCCGCGCTCGCGCTGGCCGCGGCTGCGGCCTGGGGAACGACGCAGGAAGACAGGCTGAAGGCGCTGCGCGGGCGCATCGACCGGCTGAACGAGGAAATCCGGCGCAGCGAATCGTCGCAGCGCGAGGCGCGCGACGCGCTGCGCGACTCTGAGCGCGCGATTTCCAACGCGAACCGCGCGCTGACCCGGCTCGCCGCCGAAGCGCGCGCAGTGCGCGCCGACGCCGCGCGCGTCGCCGGGCAGCGTCAAACTTTGCAAACTCAGGTGGCGAAGCGCGAGGCGGCGATCGAGCGCATGCTCGCCGCATGGGCGAGCGCCGGCACCCCCGACGCGCTGCGCGTGGCGCTGTCGGGAGACGATCCCGCCGATATCGGCCGCGCGCTGCACTATCTCGGCCACATCTCGCGCGCCTCGGCGCAGCTGCTCGCCGAGCAGCGCGCGGCGGCCGCGGAGCTCGAGCGGCTCGAAGCCGACGCGGACGCCCGCGCCGAGCGGCTGCGCGCGATCGAGCAGGCGAGCCGCGCCGATCGTGACAAATTGCTCACCGAGCGCCGCAACCGCTCCAAGGTGCTCGCCAGCGTGTCCGCCGAGCTGCGCAAAAACCGCAAGGAAATCCGCGTGCTGCGGGCCGACGAGGCGCGGCTCGCGCGCATCGTGGAAGCGCTGCGCAGCGAATTCCCCTCCACGAAGGGGGCCTTTTCCGGCCTGCGCGGCAGGCTCGCCCTGCCCGTCAAGGGGGAACTGACGCAGCGCTTCGGCGCTCCAAGAGGAGCGGCGGGGATGGAGGCGAAGGGCGTTTTCATTCGCGCGCCTCAGGGACAGCCGGTGCGCGCCATCGCCAGGGGCCAGGTGGTCTACGCCGACTGGATGCGCGGATTCGGCAACCTCCTGATCGTGGACCATGGGGAAAGTTACCTCTCGATCTATGCCAACAATGAGTCGCTCCTGAAGGAGCTGGGCGAAGCCGTAGCGCCGGGCGAGCCGATCGCCACGACCGGATCGAGCGGTGGCAACGAGGAAACCGGTTTATACTTTGAAATGCGGCACTTGGGCCGCGCCTTTGACCCGCTATCCTGGGTCAAGAAGAAATAAGCGAGCGTCATGCATACCAGGCTTCGCAACATCGGCTTCATGATCGTCGGCGCCGTCGCCGGCGTCCTCATCAGCCTCAACTTCCAGGCGATCGCCGACCGCGCGACGCGCTCCTCCCTCCCGATCGAGGAGCTGCGCGCGTTCACCGAGGTCTTCGGCGCCATCAAGACCAACTACGTCGAGCCGGTGGAGGACAAGAAGCTCATCACCGAGGCGATCAACGGCATGCTCACGGGCCTCGACCCGCATTCGTCGTACCTCGACGCCGAGGCGTTCCGCGAGCTGCAGGTCGGCACCCAGGGCCAGTTCGGCGGCCTCGGCATCGAGGTCGGCATGGAGGACGGCTTCGTCAAGGTGATCTCGCCGATCGAGGACACGCCCGCGCACAAGGCGGGCATCAAGCCCGGCGACCTGATCATCAAGCTCGACGACACGCCGGTGAAGGGCATGACGCTGAACGACGCCGTGAAGCGCATGCGCGGCAAGCCGAACACCCAGATCACGCTCACCATCTCGCGCAAGGGCGAGACCGCGCCGATGGTGGTCACGATCACGCGCGCCATCATCCGCGTGCCGAGCGTGAAGTCGAAGATCATCGAGCCCGGCTACGCCTGGGTGCGCGTGTCGCAGTTCCAGGAAGCGACCGCCGAGCACCTGGTGAAGCACCTGGAGAGCCTGTTCAAGCAGGGGCAGATCAAGGGCCTGGTGCTCGACCTGCGCAACGATCCCGGCGGCCTCCTGCACGGCGCGGTCGCGATCTCCTCGGCGTTCCTGCCCGCGAAGTCGCTCGTGGTCTCGACCGACGGCCGCGCCGAGGACGCGCGCCGCAAGTTCTACGCGAGCCCGGAGGACTATGCGCGCCGCGGCGACGACGTGCTGAAGAGCCTGCCGCAGGCGGTGAAGACCGTTCCGATGGTCGTGCTGGTGAACGGCGGCTCGGCGTCGGCCTCCGAGATCGTCGCCGGCGCGCTGCAGGACCACAAGCGCGCCAAGGTGATGGGCACGCAGACCTTCGGCAAGGGCTCGGTGCAGACCATCATGCCGCTCGGCAACAACACCGCGATCAAGCTCACCACCGCGCGCTATTACACGCCGAGCGGGCGCTCGATCCAGGCGCTCGGCATCACGCCCGATCTCATGGTCGAGGACCCGAGCGACACCCTGGTGCGCGTGCGCGAAGCGGATCTGCAGCGCCACCTCGAGAACGGCCGCGAGCCGGAGAAGAAAGAGCCCACCGTGACGCGCACCAAGCCGCCCGCGACGCCGGCCGAAGTGAAGCCCACCGAGCTCGGCTCCAAGGACGACTTCCAGCTCTCGCAGGCGCTCGCCTTCCTCAAGGGCGAGCCGGTCAAGTCGCAGTCCCCGACGGTCGCGCAAAACAAAACGAACTGAACGACCAGCAGCTTCTCCGCTACAGCCGCCACATCCTCCTTTCCGAGTTCGGGATCGAGGGCCAAGAGCGGCTGCGGGCGGCAAGCGCTTTGATCGTCGGCGCGGGCGGCCTCGGCTGCCCGGCGGCGCTCTACCTTGCCGCGGCCGGCATCGGCCGCCTGACGATCGCCGACGGCGACAAGGTCGACCTCACCAACCTGCAGCGCCAGATCCTCTATCGCGCCGAGTCGGTCGGCGCGGTCAAAGTCGACGCTGCAAGACAGTCCTTGAACGCGCTCAATCCCGAAGTAGAAGTAATTCCGTTGGCGCGACGACTGGATGCCGCCAGCCTGTCCCCAATCGTCTCTCAGGCCGACGTCGTGCTCGACTGCACCGACAACTTCGCCACGCGCCACGCGATCAACCGCGCCTGCGTGCGCCATGCGAAGCCGCTCGTCTCCGGCGCCGCGATCCGCTTCGACGGCCAGCTTATGGTCTTCGACCTGAGAAAAAAGGACGCTCCCTGCTACGCGTGCCTCTTTCCGGAGGATGCCCAGGTGGAAGAGGTGCAATGCTCGACGATGGGAGTATTCGCCCCGCTCACCGGCGTGATCGGCGCGGCGCAAGCCATGGAAGCAATCAAGCTTGTCGCTGGCGTCGGGGAATCATTAAACGGAAAGCTTCAAGTCCTCGACGCCAAGAATGCCGAGTGGCGCACCGTGCGTGTGAAGAAGGACCCCGCCTGCCCGGTTTGCAGCCGGCGCTAGCGAGTTACTGAAGTACCTCGGTCGCCCGCAGCACCACGGACTCGGGGATCGTCAGTCCGAACTTCCTGGCAGTCTTCAGATTGACCACCAGCTCGAAGGACGCCGGCCGCTCGACGGGCAGATCCCCCGGCTTGGCGCCCCTCAGGATCCGGTCGACAAAAATCGCCGCGCGCCGGTGCATGCCCGCGTAGCTCGGCCCGAAGGACATCAGTCCCCCCGCCTCGACGAGCTCGCGGTAGGCGTGCACGCCTGGAAGGCGATGCTCGAGCGCGAAATCCATGATGCGCTGGCGGTGGTGCAGGAAGAGACGGTCGGCAAGCACGAGCAGCGCCTGCGGGCGCTGCTTCAGAATCAGGCCGAACGCCTCCTCGATCTCCTCTTTGCTCCGCACGCCCAGGGACAGCATTTTCATTCCCAGCGCATCGGCCGCGGCACGCGTCTGCTTCTCCGCCACCACCTGCAGCGGGCTCGACGCGTTCCAGAGTACAGCGACGTGCGAAACGCCCGGCACGACTTCCCGCAGAAGCTCCAGGCGCTTGCCGTCGAGCTCCGGCGAAATCGACGTCAGGCCGGTGATGTTGCCGCCCGGCAGGCGCAGCGAGGGAACGATCCCGGTGCCGACCGGGTCGCCGACGGCGATCATCACCAGCGGCACCGTCGTGGTCGCCTTCTTCACCGCGAGCGTCGCCGGGGTTCCGGCGGTGACAATGATTTCGACCTTGGCGACGATAAGCTCTTTGATGAGCGTCGGAAACCGCGTGTAATCGCCCTCGGCCCAGCGGTACTCGATCGCGATGTTCTTGCCTTCGATGTATCCGAGGTCGCGCAAGCCGTCGCGAAACGGTCCAACAAGGTTCGCTTCGAGTATGGGGTTGGAGTTGCCGAGGAACCCGACCTTGGGAATCGGCGGCTGCGCCTGCGCCGAGAGCGCCAGGAGCGCCCAGGAGAGTGCTGCGATCAGGGCGCGTGCCAGAGTGCTCAAGCGAGCAGATAGCGCCGCTGGGCGCTGAAGCTCTCGCCCGGCTTCTTGGCGAAGCCGCTCTTCGCGTACTGGTGCAGGCAGCCGAGCGCGTAGCGCACGAGCAGCCCGGCGCGGCCGGCGGCGTCGCCGTCGGAGGCGACCCGCAGCGACTGCTTGAGCGTGGACTCGAAGCGCTCGAAGAACTGGTTCATGCGCGCCTGCAGGCGCTCGTGCTCGCCGACGAGGGCGTCGCCCGTCATCACGCGCACCATGCCCGGGTTCTTCTCGGCGAAGGCGAGCAGCATCTCGAGGAGCTTCTCGCACTGGCGGCGGCCGTCGGCCTCGTCGGCGGTGATCTGGTTGGCGAGGGTGAACACCGAGCTCTCGATGAACTCGATCAGGCCCTCGTACATCTGCGCCTTGGAGGCGAAGTGGCGGTAGAGCGCGGCTTCCGAGACGCCGAGCTTCTCGGCGAGCGCGGCGGTGGTGACCTTCTCCCACTTCGGCGCCTCGAGCATCTGCGCGAGGGCCTTCAGGATCTCGAGCCGGCGTTCGCCTTTGGCGCGGGGCATGTGAGCCTAATGGTAAATCCTCACTATCCGATTCTACGCGGCAGTTCGGTGACCGAGGAGATGCGCAGATCCACGTAGCGGGGCGCGCGCCGGCCGCCCGGGCCGACCCAAACCGTTGACATGCCAAGGCGATGCGCCGCACGCAGGTTGTCCAGGATGTCGTCGATCAGCGCGCAGCGATGGGGGTCGAGGTCGTGGGCGCGCAGGAGGCGGTGAAAGCCCCAGGCATGCGGCTTGCCGCGGTAGCCGGTGTCCTCGATGCTGTACACGGCATCGAAGAACCGGCGCAGCCGGATCGCGCGCAGCACTTCCTCCACGTAGTGGCGCGGCGCGTTCGAGAAGACCAGCCGCGTGCCCCCGAGCCGCGCGAGCGCATGGCGCACCGCATTCTCGTGTACCACCATGTCGGCGAGCTCCGGGAAGACGTGCGTCTCCGCGAGGAAGTGACGCGGGTCGGTACCGTGGTGGCGCATCAGGCCGGCGAGGGTCGTGCCGTAGCGCAGCCAGAAGTCGCGCCGCATGCGGCTCGCGCCCTCGTCGTCCAGCCCGAACCGCTTCTTGAGGAAGTCCTGGATCTGGGTGTGCATCGACGGGAAGATGTGCACGCGCGCGTCGTGCAGCGTGTTGTCGAGGTCGAAGATCCACACCCGCCGGGACGGGGGCAATCTCGAGATCCTCACGACCTATTTGCTGCGGATCAGCGTCCCGACCCCTTGGTCGGTCAGAACCTCGAGAAGGAGCGCGTGCGGCACGCGCCCGTCGATGATGTGCACGCTCTTCACGCCGCTCCTCGCCGCGTCGAGCGCCGAGCCGATCTTGGGCAGCATGCCGCCCGAGATCACGCCTTTCGCGACCAGGTCGTCGATCTTTTTCGGCGTGAGGCCGGTGAGCAGCCTGCCGTCCTTGTCGAGCACCCCCGGGGTGTTGGTGAGCACCACGAGCTTCTCGGCGCGCAGCACCTCGGCGAGCTTGCCCGCGACCAGATCCGCGTTGATGTTGTAGGTGGTGCCGTCGCGCCCGGTGCCGATCGGCGCGACCACCGGGATGAAGCCGCCCGCCTCGAGCGCCTCGATCACCGCCGGATCCATCGACTCGATCTCGCCCACCTGGCCGAGGTCGACCCGGCCGTTTTCCCTGGAGGGCAGCGTCATCTTCTTCGCGCGGATGAAGGCGCCATCCTGGCCGGTGAGGCCGACCGCCTTGCCGCCCGACTGGTTGAGGAGCTCGACCACTTCCTTGTTCACCTGGCCGCCGAGCACCATCTCGACGATGTCCATGGTCTCGGCGTCGGTGACGCGCATGCCCTGGACGAACTCGCCTTTCTTGCCCAGGCGCGCGAGCAGCTGCTCGATCTGCGGCCCGCCGCCGTGCACCACCACCGGGTTCATGCCGACGAGCTTAAGCAGCACCACGTCGTGCGCGAACGAGGTCTTCAGCTCCTCGTCGGTCATGGCGTTGCCGCCGTACTTGACGACGATGGTCTTGCCGTGGAACTGCTTGATGTAAGGCAGCGCCTCGGCGAGGACGCGCGCCTTCTCCGCGGCTTCCGCCGAATGGCCGGTAGAAGAACTGAGAGGGGCGTTCATCGGAACGCCCCCCATACTACAGAAAAACCTACTGGATCGAGATCTGCTTGCGCTGCGCCGCGGCTTTCTTGGGAAGCGTGAGCTCGAGCACGCCGTCCTTGAACTTCGCTTCGGCTTTGGCTTCGTCGACTTCCT
>DATIGR010000069.1:0-23523 GCA_035454645.1 Burkholderiales bacterium | reverse complement strand
GAAGGAGCCCTTGCCGATGAATCGACTTTCACCCCGCGCGCTGTTTCCGGCGCTGTTCCTGGTCGCGCTGGTGACCATCATGTTCCAGGTCCTGCTGACGCGCGTGTTTTCCCTGACCATGTGGTACCACTTCGCCTTCATGGCGATCTCGATCGCCATGTTCGGCATGACGGTCGGTGCGCTCGTGGTATTCCTGCGCCCGGCATGGTGGCCGGCGGAAAGGCTGGCAAGCGCGATGGGCGGGTGCGCGCTTCTGTGCGCCGTTTCCATCACCGCGGTGATCTTCCTGCACATCTCGCTCTATCTGCCGAAGTCCGGCCTTTACGTTTGGCCGATCATCATCACGTTTGTCTTCGCTGCCGTGCCGTTCCTGTTCGCGGGCATCTTCGTCTGCCTGGCGCTGACGCGATTCCCCGAGCGGGTCGGAAAGCTCTATGCCGCGGACCTCGCGAGCGCCGCGGTGGGGTGTCTATGCGTCATCGGCGCCCTGCGCTGGCTGGACGGCGTGGGTGCGGTGCTCGCGTCGGCGACGCTCGCCGCGGTTGCCGGAGCCCTTCTGCTGCGGGGCAAGGGCAGGGCGCTCGCCGCGGCGGTCACCGCCGCGCTGGCCGGCACGACGATCTGGTCGGGCCTCTATCTCGAGCGTCACGGAGTCTCCGCGTTCACGATCGAGAGCAAGTCGGCCGGGCCCGAGTACATCGAGTACGAGCGCTGGAACTCGTTCTCGCGCATCACCGTGCTCAAGCCGGAGCCGAACGCGCAGAACTGGAGCCTGAGCAGCGCATTCAAGGGCTCGCTGCAAGTGCCGAACCGATGGCTGCACATCGATGCGATCGCGGGCACCCAGCTCATCGGCTTCGACGGCGACCTGAAGAAGATCGAGTTTCTGCGCTGGGACCTGCCCAACTTCGTGCATCACCTGCGCCGCGATGCCCGCGTCGCGATCGTCGGGCCGGGCGGCGGCCGGGACGTGCTCACGGCGAAGCTGTTCGGCCAGAAGAGCGTTCTGGCGGTAGAGATCAACGGAGATATCCTGCGCGTCGTGAACGGGCGCTACGGTGACTTTACCGGTCATCTGTACCGCGACGCGGGCACGACGTTCGTCAACGACGAGGCGCGCAGCTATCTCGCGCGCGACAAGCGGCGCTTCGACATCCTCGAGCTGACGTTCATCGACACCTTCGCGGCGACCGCGGCGGGCGCCTACACGCTGACCGAGAACTCGCTCTACACGGTCGAGGGATGGAAGGTGTTCCTGGCGCGGCTGGACGACGACGGCCTGCTGGCGGTGTCGCGCGGCGTGAATGCGGAGCTCGGCCGGATGGTCGCGCTCGGGCGCGCCGCTCTGCTTGCGGTCGGCGCCGCCGCGCCGGAGCGCCACATGGTGCTGTTGACGAACCGATTGATCGGCAAGGGATCGGTTCATCGCATGGGATTGCTGCTGGTTCGCAAGACGCCCTTCCCGCACCAGGAGCTCGCGCAGATCCGCAGCCTGGCCGCCGAGATGAATTTTGCCGTCGAGCTGCAGCCCGGCGCCGCGAACGACAAGCTGCTTCTTGCCCTGGCGAGCGGCAGCGGCGCGCAGGGCCTGCTCGCCTCGGGTCCGATCGACTACGCGCCTCCGACCGACGACAAGCCGTTTTTCTTCCACATGGCGCGCCCGTCGGAGTGGATGCTGCTGCGGGGAGGCGAGAGTTCCCCGGCAAGCGGTGCCGCAGTGATACTCATGCAGCTCCTGATCGCCGTGGCAGCGCTGACATTGGTGTGCATCATCCTGCCGCTCTTCTTGTCGGGCACCCGGCTCGCCCGCAAGGACGCTGCCTTCCTGACCTTCTTCGCCGCGATCGGAACCGGCTTCATGCTGATCGAGGTTTCGATGCTGCAGCGCTTGATCATCTTCCTGGGGCATCCGGTCTACAGCCTGAGCGTGGTCCTGTTCGTGCTGCTGCTCACCGCCGGCCTTGGCAGCTACGTTTCCGCACGGGTGACGGACGAGCGCCTGCGATCGGCCGGCGTGCCGATACTCGCCGTGCTGACCGGCGTCCTCGCGCTGGCGGGTCTCATCACCCCCTCGGTCATCGACCTGTTCAGCGACGCGCCGACGCCGTTGCGCGTGGCGGTATCGGGTGCGCTGCTCGCGGTCATGGGGCTGTTCATGGGCATGGCTTTCCCGACCGCGATGCGGCTTGCCATGGCTTCCCGGCCGGCGCTCGGGCCCTGGCTGTGGGGTGTCAATGGCGCGACGTCGGTGCTGGCTTCCGTCCTCGCGGTGGTGATCGCCATGGCGGCCGGCATCTCGATGAGCTTCTGGGCCGGCGTTGCGGCGTACGTGATCGCGCTCTGCGCCTTTGCCGCCGCTGCCCGCCGCGCGGCTTAGGGAGCGATCAGCCAGACCTGGCCGCGCCGGTCTTCGCTGACCAGCCTTGCCCCGGGGAAGCGCGACCTCATCAGCGCGCGGTCGGCGGCGCTGCCATGGCTCAGCATGTACCAGACTTGCTGGCGCAGGAACGGGTCGTTCTGCACCAGGTCGGCGCTGTAGGTCTCGATGTATGAGCGCACCAGGACGACTTGCCGCCCTTGCGGCAGCGCGGCCGGGCGGTTGGCAAGGTGGGTGGTGAGGTAGCGGTCAATCTGCACCGCGCGCAGCGGGGTGGCGAGCGCGAGGCTGAGCAACGCGAGCAGGGCAACGTAGCCCGGCAGCCGTTTCTCGGTCTCTGCGCCGCGCACGAAGCCGAGGCAGACGGCGCCGAGCACCGGCAGGGCGGCCCAAGCCGGATGCACGTAGCGCGCGCCCCATCCGTGGCCCTGGCTGAAGCTCACGAAGAGATAGCCGGCAAGCGTGCAGAGGAGCGACAGCCCGAGGAGCAGCACGCGCGGATCGCGCCGTCCGAGCCACCATCCGGCCGCCGCGAGCAGCGGCAGGCCGGGCACGGCCCAGTGCCACAGCCGCACCCCTTCGGCGATGCGCATCTCGAGCACGCCGTCGAGCGGCACGGCGAGCGCGGTTCGCATGCGGATATGCCAGCCCCAGAAGAAATTCACGATGCGCTCGAGGGCGTTGCCGTCGGCGGGAAACAGCCCGTACAGCGGATCTCCCTGGATGTCGTACAGCAAAAGCGCCCAGCCCAGGCCGAGAGGCAGCGCGAACACGGCATAGCCGGCGGCAAGCGCGCCGAGATAGCGGTAGCGCTGCGGCTGCAAGGCGAGCCAGACGATCCAGGGAAAGGCGAACAGCGCGTGCGGCACCGGGTTGTGCAACACCAGGGCGAACGATCCCACCACGCCGGCGAAGAACAGCCGCCGCGGCGTCCTTTCGAGCAGCAGCCAGACGAAGAGCGCGTTGAACAGCAGGTGCGCGGTCATCGAGAAATAGGTGATCGCCATCGCGCCGAACGCGGGCGAAGCGAGGGCAAGCAGCATCGCCCAGCCGGGGGCGCGCGGGTCCGCGGACAGCCGGCCGGCGATGCGCGCGATCGCCACCAGGGCAGCCGCGGCGAGCAGCGGATTGCAGGCCCAGGGCACGCCCAGGAACGTGAACGGGGTGAGGAGCAGCGCGAAGCCCGGCCAGTAAGCCGAGGCGACCGCGCCCGTCTGCCACGATCCGTAGATGAAATTGTTGAGATACATGTACGGAACGAGGCGCCCCACGAGATCGGGCGGGAACTCGCCGGTGAGCCGGCCGGCGGCGAAGATGCGGCTCTGGAAAACGGCGGCGTACTCGTCCTGCGCGAGCGGGTGGTTGTGCTCGACGAAGACGGCGCCCAGGCACAGCGCCACGAAGGTCGCCGCCGCGACGCGCCAGGGATGGCGCGCCATCGCGTCCACCGCGGCGAGCGCCGCCGCGCCGGCGCGTTCGGGCGCCGCCCAGGCGGCGAGCAGGATCGCGAGGAGCAGCGCTGCACCCGCCAGGTCCTGCGTGCGCAGGTGGAACTCCACGATCCAGAAGCCCCACGGCTCGAACGGGTAGCCCGTGAAATGAAGGATGAGCAGCACCGAGAGCGCGCCGATCGCGATCGAGGCGGCGAAGAACCGCCGCGTCCAGTAGCCCGGCGCGGTCATCGGGCCGCGCATTCGCGAAACAGCTCCGCGTAGCGGGCGGCGCAGCGCTCCCAGGACCAGCTGGCGGCCGCATGCGCGGCGACCCGCGGGCGCATGGCGGCCAGCGCCGCGGCTTCGCCCAGGAGCCCGCGCAGCCGGCGCTCCCAGCGGCTGGCCACGTCGGGCCCCTCGGCGGGCTCGGCGAGGAGCAGCTCGGACGCCTCCGGGCATCCCGCGGCGGTCTCGGACCCGATGAGCGCAGGGGTGCCGCACGCCATCGCCTCCTGCACCACTAGGGGGAAGCCCTCGCCGATGCTCGGCAGGACGAGCAGGTCCGCGGCCTGATAGAGGGCCGCGAGCTCGGCGCCGGCGCGCCCGCGCATCACGGCGACGTTCGGCAGTCCCCAGCCTTGCGGATCGAGCGGCCCCCAGCCGGCAAAGATCCAGCGCGCAT
The DNA here is from genome assembly GCA_035454645.1 of Burkholderiales bacterium. GTDB lineage: Bacteria > Pseudomonadota > Gammaproteobacteria > Burkholderiales > SG8-39 > SCGC-AG-212-J23. Next base: position 19,031 of record DATIGR010000069.1, on the reverse strand, counting down.
GGGAGATGCGGGCGGCGAGCTCGCGCAGCACCGGCAGCCCCTTCTTCTCCACGAAACGCCCGACGAAGAGCAGTAGCGGCGCGCCCGCGGGGACGCCGAGCTCGGCGCGCAGCGCGCGGCGGCGGGGCTCGTCCGCCGGGCGATACAGCGCCGTGTCGACGCCGTTCGCCACCACGAGCGGCGGCGAGCGGAAGCGCACGAAGCCCTCGAAATAGCGACGCACTGAATGGCTCACGAAGACCACCCGGGTCGCGCCCCCCAGGACGATCCGGCCGAGCACGCGGTATGCCGCGGCGAGAAGCGCGCGCAGCAGCGGACTGCGATAAGGCACCATTCCGACGTGCTGCGTCACGAGCACCGGCCGGCCGGCAAGGCGCGCCGCGACGTACGCGACCACGTTCCCCAGGTAGAGGCAGTCGTGCAGGTGCAGCGCGTCCGCCGAGCGCGCAGCGCGCCCGGCGAGGAAGAGCGCCCGGGGCGACCAGAGAGGGTAAGGGACCCCGAGGCGCCGCTCGATCGCATTGCAGGCTCTCGCCGGTACGCAGCGCACCCCTGGAATCGCAGGCTGCGGATCGCAATCGCTCGCATGCCAGGCGACCTCGGCGCCGTGGCGCTCGGCGAGCGCGCGCGCGACCTCGCCCGCGACGAGCTCCACGCCGCCGCGGTGCGCCGGGAAGTAGTGGGTCACCAGGGCGATGCGCATCAGCGCCGCAGTGCGAAGCTCCAGCGGTCGTTCACCAGGAAGTTGCCCGCGAGGAACAGGATCGTGACGACCACGCTCGCGGCGAGATACCAGACGCCCAGGATCGAGACGAGCACGTACATGAGGCTCAGGTTGGCAGCGAGGCTGGTTCCCATGGCGGTGAAGTAGCGCGGCCATTCGATCGTCGCGCGCTCGCGCGGGGTGCGGAACGTCACCAGCTTCTGCAGCCAGAACCCGACCGGCGTGATGGCGAGAAACGCAGCCAGGGTCGAAACGAGGTAGTGCAGCCCGAGCGCCGAGGTGAGCAGCCAAAGGAGCGCCAGGTTGAGCAGCGCGCAGACTCCACCGACCCCTGCATAGCTCAGGAACTTCATCGCGCGTCCAGGATCTCGTGCTGCATGCGCAGCACCGCGAGCGCATCGTCCGCGCCGATTCCCGCCGGGTCCTCGCCCGAGCGCACCGCCGCGGCGAAGCGGCGGAACACCTCGTCGTTGCCGTAGCGAAGGGTGCCGGCCAGATGGCGCGGCCCGCTCACGAAGTGCTGGCTCCAGTGCCCCCAGGTGGCCGCGATCGAGGTGCGCAGCACCGGCCAGCCGGTGTGCTCGCCGTCGTTCGGGATGCGCACGTAGATGTCGCGAAACACGTCGACGTCGCCCAGGCAGCGCTCGCCGCCCACGGCAACGTGCCATTCGCTGAGCGGCGCCTCGAACGCCATGTCGAGCTTGACCGGGATGCGGGCGTCTCCCGCGCAGTAATGCGCCGAGATCCAGGCCGGGGTGCGCTTGCCGAGCGTGCTGGGATGAACCTGCGCGCCCTGGAAGACGAGGGGCGCGGGCGCCAGCGCGCGCAGCAGGTAGAACATGTGCGGGCTCTCGTCGTAGTACAGGCCGAGCGGCAGCTCCTCGTACCACGCGGGCAGGCGCCGCGCCGGGTTGCCGAGCTGCCGGGCGTGGATGAAGCGCACTTCGCCGTAGCGTCGCGCGTGGAGATCGGCGAGCAGCCGCCGGGTCGAGCGCGCGAACTGGAAGTTGTGCACGATCGCGAGCGTGCGGCCGCGCTCGCGCGCGAGCCGCACCAGCGCCTCGCCCTCGGCCGGCTCGAGCACGAAAGGCTTCTCGGTGAGGACATGGCGCCCGAGCTCCAGCGCCTCGCGGACGAGCGCGCCGTGCGAGGCCGGGCTGGTGGCGACGGTAAAGGCCTCGACTTCGTCGAGCCATGGGATGTCGGAGAGTCGCGCGCCCGCGTGATGGCGGGCGAGCCCGAGGCGCTCGGCGACCGCGCGCGCCCGGTCGGCTCGCCGGTCGACCACGCCCACGAGGTCGAACGCGGGGTCGGCGAGCAGCGCGGGCAGATGGCGATGCACCCCGACCCATCCCAGGCCGACGGTCGCTATGCGCAGTCGCTCGGCCATCTAGGCGGGCTGCGCTTCCCGGAGCAGCCGGCCGTGCAGGGCGCGGATTTCCTCGATCAGCGAGTCCGCGCCAGCGGGCAGCGGCGGCGCATCCGCGTAGGTCTCCTGCCGGTACCCGGCGCTCCGGCTCATGCGGGCCTGCAGCAACGGCAGCCAGCTTTCCCAGGGCCCGAGCTGGAGCTGCACGACGAGCCCCTGGAGCACTTCCGCCGTGGCGCTCGCCAGGCGGTCGAAATCGAGGTAGGCCGCCGTCCGGGGATCGAGCGCACCGGATGCCCAGCGCAGCGCCGCGGCGTACTCCGCCATCGCCCTGGCGAGAAACCGGTCGAGGTCCTCGGCGCGCCCCTGCCACAGCCCGTACATCGCCGTCATGGCGCGCCACATCTTGCGGTTGGACTGCCAGGTATCCACCGGATCGCGCAGCGCCCACACCATGCGCGCCTTGGGCCAGACGCGATGCAGCGCCTTTGCTCTGAACGTGTGGTTCGGCGACTTCACGACCAGCCGGGCCGCCGCTTCGGGCATGCACCAGCCGAGGAAGGTGCGCCAGTCCGCCAGCCACTGCGACTCGGGCAGCGCGAGCCAGGTCTGCTGCTCGAGCGCGGGCAGCACTTCGTCCCAGCGCCGCGGGTCGAGCCAGGCGCGGTACACGCTCGGCGCGCCGCGCGCGAGCAGCGCGAACTCGTCTTCCTGCGGCGAGAGCGCGTCGACGAGCAGCGCGTCCATCGGCCGCGACACCGCGGCGCGAGCCGCGGGCGGCCCGGCGATGCGAAAGCCCGAAGGGTTCATGCATTGCCAGGTGCGCGGCGCCGCCATCCCCGGGCCGCAGGCGAGCAGCTCGTGCAGGAGCGTAGTCCCGCTGCGCCAGAAGCCCATCACGAAGAGGAGCTTGCGCCCGCCCTCGCCCTCGAAGGCCGGCACCGGGTAGAGCCGCTCCTGGTGCCGCCAATTGGCGTCGAACCAATGAGCCTTCCAGCGGTAGGCCCAGAGCCGCGTGCGCCGGGGGCGGCCGGATTTCGCGCCCGCGCGGAGCCACGCGACCAGCGCCTTTCCGGCAGGCAGGAACGCAGGCGCGCCGCGCTTCACCGGATGCGGCCGCCGTGCTCGCGCAGCCTCGCGTCGATCTCCTTGCGCATGCGGGCGGCGAGCCGCGGCTGGAGCGCGATCTGGCTCGAAGTCTCGCGCGGGTCGGCGGCGAGATCGTAGAGGGCGTCCTCGAGCGGCGGCATACGCGGGTAATGGAACTTGCCGAGGTAGTGCACGTACTTCCAGCGGCCCTCGAGCATCGCGACCGAGCCGGCGTCGAGCGGCCCGAGACGCGTGGCTTGCTGGAAGTTCATCGAGAACACCGGGCGCTCGATCGCCTGGCCGCGCAGCGCCGGCGCGAGCGACACCCCCTCGAGCCGCGGCCGCGGAGCGATCGCCGCGAGCTCGAGGATCGTCGGCATCAAGTCCACCTGCTCGCTCAGCTGGCGCACTTCCCTGCGTTCCGTCTGGCCGGGCGCCTTGAGCAGCAGCGGAACGCGCACCAGCTCTTCGTGCAGCCCGGGCCCGCCATGGTGTCCGTAGAACCTCGAGAAGCTCTCGCCGTGGTCGGCGGTGATCACGATGAGCGACGGTGCGAACAGCCCCTTCTTCTTGAGCTCGTCGAGAAAGGCGCCGACGTGGTGATCGAGATATCGGATCGCTTCCAGGTACCTGAGCAGCCACAGCCCCGGAAAATCCAGGCGCTCGCCCGCCTCGAAGAGGTAGGGAGGGATAGTCGATGCGCGATCGCGCGCCTGCAAGCTCGGCGCAAACGCGCCGGCAAAGGGCGCCGGCGTGATGTACGGGTCGTGCGGAGGGAACAGATGCACCCACAGGAACAGCGGCTGGCCGTCGGGCGCGCGCGCCAGGATGCGCCGCGCTTCGGCGAACGCGAGCTCCGGATCGAAGTGGCGGCCCGCGCACAGCCCGATCCGATCGCTCGCCCACACGATGAACGAATGCACTGCCCGCCAGGCGAGCGAGCTCTTGATCGCCACCTGCAGCTCGGGCGGCAGCACCAGCGCGGGGTCGGCGGCGGGGCAGAGGTTGTTTTCCGAAAGCGCCGCGAAATGGCGCTCGAGCCCGAGATGGCGCGGCCCCGCCCAGGCGTTCGTCGACACCGCGGCGGTGAAGTAGCCGGCGGCCTTGAGCAGCGCCGGCAGCGAGGCAGCAGCCTCGTCCAGCGGCCGTGCTTCGAGCTGAACGGCGCGATGCGTCCAGGGCCGCGTCCCCTGCATGATGGAGTTCATCGCAGGCGTGGTGAAGTTGGAGTTTGCGTAGTTGCGCAGGAAGACGCTCGCGCCGCCGGCGAACTCGGCCAGCCGCGGCGCCGTGGGGCGATCGTATCCGTACATGGGCAGGTAGAGCGCGGAAAGCGTGTCGATCGTAATGAGAAAGATCGACGGCCTGTTACCCGCCTGTTGCGCGCCGGGCGCCGGCCGGTCGTCCGGAGCCGAGCGCGCCGCGATCAGCGCGGCGCCCACAGCGACGATCGCCGCCACCACGGCGCTGGCGCGTAACACTGCGCCGAGCGCCGAGATGTGCTGCTCGCCAAGGCGCCGCGCGAGGAACGGTCCAGCAGCGGCGGACAGCACGACCACGCCCACCTGGCGCAGCCACTGATAGTCGTCCGAGTACGCGAAATACTGGCTCCACAGCAGCATGCCGTGCAGAAGCGCCAGGGCGATCAGCGCAAGGCACACGGCACGCGCGTGGCGCGCGAGCGCGGGGATCGAGACGACGATCAGGCAGGCGAGCGCCGACAGGGCGAGCGCCAGGCCGGCGCAGTAGAGGAAAATGCGCGCCGCCTGGCCCCAGGTGGCATAGGCCATGATCCAGGGCCCGGCGTAGATCATGTCGAGCGGCAGGAAAACCGCCGGGAAAGTCAGGAACAGCAGGGCGAGGGGGCCGGACCCCGAATCCCGCGCCGTGCCCGTCATTCGCCGCGCAGCCTCCGGGCGAAGTCCGAGATGAAGTGGCTGATTTTGTGCCGCAGGACGGCCCAAGCCCCGGCGATCGCGAGCAACAGGGGAAACAGCAGCTGATAGAGCCAGCTGCCGAGGTAGGGGTCGAGGTAGGCGTGCGCTTCCTGCGGGCCGGAAGCGAGCACCGCAAGAGCGATCAGGACAGTCGGTCGCATAAGCGGCGACGATACCAGAAGCGGCCGGCTTCTCTAGGAACGATCTCTCGCTATCATGGCGGCCCAATGCAAGGGCGTGTGCGAAATCCGTGCGTCCGGTGACGGTCTGGCTCACCGGGCTGAGCGGCGCCGGCAAGTCGACGCTGGCCGCCGAGCTCAGGCGCCGCCTCGTGCGGGCCGCAAGGCCCTGCTTCGTGCTCGACGGCGACGTGGTGCGCTCCGGCATCAACCGCGACCTCGGCTTCACGCCGCAGGACCGGCGCGAGAACATCCGGCGGGTCGCCGAGATTTCCCGGCTCATGAACGACGCCGGCCTGATCGTGCTCGCGGCGTTCATCTCGCCCTACCGCTCCGACCGCCGCATGGCGGCCGAAATCATCGGCCCCGGGCGTTTCATCGAGGCCTACCTGGACGCGCCGCTGGAGGTCTGCGAACGGCGCGACCCCAAGGGCCTGTACCGCAGGGCGAGGACCGGGGCGCTCGCTGAATTCACCGGCGTCAGCGCCCCTTACGAGCCGCCCGAGGCGCCGGCGATCGTGCTCGACACGGCGGGAAGCGGCGTCGACGAGTGCGCGAGCCGGCTGGTCGAGCTCGTGAACGAGCGCACCGGCGCGTCCTAGGCGCCGACCGGGCTGCGCGGCCGCAGCGCGAGCGACAGCGCGTAATAGGCGAGCGCGATCAGCACGAGGTGGTTGAAGCCGAGGACGAGCGACAGCTGCTCGCTCAGGCCGCCGGCGATGATGCCGGCGACGTTCCAGCCGAAATCGGCGCCGGGCCGGCGGCTCGCGCTGAACGCGGCGGCGAAGATCACGCCGGCGAAGAACACCGGCAGGAACACCACCAGGCAGGAGGCGAGCGTGCGCGCCGCGGGTTCGAGCGAGAGGAACGTGTTCATCGGCACGAGCGCGTTCACGAGCAGCGCCGCGGCGAGCGCGGCGTAGTACGGGGCGAGGCGGCGCGGCGCGGCCCAGAGCACGTAGAGGTTCGCGGCCAGGATCATCGCCAGGATGGCGAAGAACACGATCGAATTCACCACCCAGGTCGAGCCGAAGAGCAGCGCCATGTGCACCACGGCCTTGGTCTCGAGCAGCATGAAGCCCGCGCCGAGGAAGAACATCTGCGCGTTCGGCGCCGCGCGAGCGGGCGGCACGAACGCAAGCAGGATCGCCGCGGAGAGCAGCGCCATCGCGAGCATGCCCTGGCCGATCGGCGCCCACGGCACCTCGCGGCTACGCAGGTAGAGGTGCGGCCAGTCGTCGCTCGGCAGCAGCCCCGCGGCCGGCTCGACGCGGGCCGGCGCGGCCTTGTGCCACTCGGCCGACGGCGCCGAAGGGCGGAAGCCGTTGACGGCCTCGGTCTGCGCGACCGCCGGGTTCACCCAGAAGCTGCGGCTGCGCTCGAAGCTGTCGCGAATCGCCCGCAGGCGCTCGGAGTCGGCGCCGGCGAGCAGCAGCGTGAAGTGGCCGATCTGGCTGTCGGCGGCGCGGATCTCGTCGCGGAAAGGCAGCGAGATCACCACCGGGGGCGTGCCGAACACCTCTTCCGCCATGCCGGCCAGCCGGCTCACGACCCATCCCTGCCGGTAGAAGTTGTACATCGCGAACACGCCGTCGGGCTTGAGGCGGCGCTTCACGTCCGCGAACGCCTCGCGCGTGAAGAGAAAGTTCTCCAGCCGCAGGCTCGAGAACCCGGAATGCAGCACGAGCGAGTCGACCACGGCGTACACCGCCAGGTCGTAGCTTCGCTCGGTGCGCCGCACGAAGCTGCGGCCGTCGTCGAGATGCAGCGCGACTCGCGGGTCGGCATAGGGCCGGTCCGGGTGATGGCGCCGCCCGAGCTCGGCGATCACCGGGTCGATCTCCACGGCGTCGACGCGCTTCGCGCCCGCGCGCAGGGCGGCCGCGACGTCGTTGCCGCTGCCCGCGCCGATGATCAGCGCCTCTTCGAACGGCCTGCCGCCGGCATCGCGGTTCAGCAGGTGCGGCAGCAGGTATACCGGCCCGAGCTCGCCGATCGGCAGCATGGTCTGGTGGCTGAGGTTGTTGCCCTGGATGGTGCGGGTTTGCGGCACATACACGATCTTGTAGTACGGCGACCAGGAGATGTCGGCGCGGAAAGACGGGATGCCGTGCGCGCCGAACGCCGCCAGCAGGACCGTGGCCGCCGCGGCCATGACCTGCCCCGGCTCGCGCCAGCCGGCGAAGTAAAGCGCGAGCGCCGCGATCGGCACGAACCACGCCGTCGGCGGCAGCTCGAGCGCGCTCATCGCGGCGAACGCAGCGATGCCGGTGAGGCTGCCGAGCACGTCCACGGTGTAGGCCGCCACCCGGTTCGGGATCGCGTCGAATGCCCGGCCCATGACCTGGCCGAGGCCGACGAACGTGACCGCGAGCGCCGCGAACACCGCTCCCGCGACCGCCCACATCGGCACCCGCCAGCGGCTCGGGTCCGCGGGCCGGTACTCGGCGCCGAAGTACACCATGCGCGGCGAGGTCTGCTGATCGCCGACGGTGACGGTCAGCTCGTGCTCCCAGGCGGAGTAGGCGACGTGCACGGCGAGCGCGAACGCCAGGGCGAGCGCCGCGAGCGGCAGCACCATGCGCACGTAATCGCGCCGCTGGCCTGCGGTCAACAGCCCGACGCTCATGCCGAGGAAGCACGCGAGCAGGACGACGTTGGTGAAGAAGGTGAGGAACACGACGGTCGCGGCGAACCAGCGGATCGCCGCGAGCTCGAAGAACAGGATCAGGAAGCTGACGAGGAAGAGATCCCGGTGCGGCCGAGGCATCGCGTTGGCCTTGTTGTTCTTGCGCTGCCGGCAGGATACCGGCAAACCCGCCCGGCCGAAGTGACGAAAGTCAGGTCATTCGAAGCGCAGCGCCTCGACCGGGTTGAGGCGCGCCGCCTTGCGCGCGGGATAGAAGCCGAAGAACACGCCGATCGCCAGCGCGAACGCGACCGCGAGGCCGACCGCCTCGGCCGAGAGCACGATGCGCCAGCCGGCGAGCTCGGCGATCAGCACCGAGGCGCCGATGCCGAGCGCGACGCCGGCGAGCCCGCCGATCAGCGACAGCGTCACCGCCTCGACCAGGAACTGGCCGAGGATGTCGCGCGTGCGCGCGCCCACCGCCATGCGCAGCCCGATCTCGCGGGTGCGCTCGGTGACCGAGACCAGCATGATGTTCATGATGCCGATGCCGCCGACGAGCAGCGAAACCGAGGCCACCGCGGCGAGCAGCAGCGCGAGCACGCGGCTCGAGGCCTCCTGCGCCGCCATCACCTCGGCGAGGTTGCGCAGCGAGAAGTCGTCGTCGGCGCCCGGCTGGATGCGGTGGCGCTGGCGCAGGAGCGAGCGCACCTCGCCCTCGAGCTCCTTGGTGTCGACGCCCTCGGCGGCCTTGACCCAGATCGTGCCCACGGTGCGGTTGCGCGCCGCGCTCGCGGTTCCGAGCACGCGGCTGCGCGCGGTCTTGATCGGCACGAGCACCAGGTCGTCCTGGTCGGTGCCCATCAGGCTCTGTCCCTTGACGTCGAGCACGCCGATCACGGTGAACGGCACGCGCTTGATGCGGATCGACTGGTCGAGCGGGTCGGCGTCGCCGAAGAGTTGCCGCGCCACCGTGGCGCCGATCAGGCACACCTTGGCGGCCGCGGCCATCTCGGCGGGCTCGAAGATGCGTCCCGCGGCGAGCGGCCATTGGCGCACCTCCAGGTAGTCGGGCGTGGTGCCGTAGATCTGGGTCGACCAGTTGGTGTTGCCCCAGATGACCTGCGCGGCGCCGCGCAGCGCCGGCGCCGCGAGCGCCTCGGGGATCTCGCGGTTGATCGCCGCGACGTCGTCCTCGGTGAGCGTCGAGGCCGAGCCGAAGCCCAGGCGCACGCCGCCCGCGGTGGTGGAGCCGGGCATCACGAGGAGCAGGTTCGACCCGAGCGCCCGGATCTGGTCCTCGACCCGGGCCTGCGCGCCCGCGCCGACCGCGATCATCACGATGACCGCGGCCACGCCGATCACGATGCCGAGCATGGTGAGCGCGCTGCGCAGCTTGTTGACGGCGAGGGCGCGCAGCGCGATGCGCAGCAGGGCCGCGAAGTTCATGCCGCCAGCGCCCGGTTGCTCTCGTCCTGCACCACGCGCCCGTCGAGAAAGCCGAGGATCCGGCGCGCGAAGCGCGCGATATCCGGCTCGTGCGTGACCAGCAGCACCGTCATGCCCTGGCGGTTGAGCTCCTGCAGCAGCGACATGATCTCGAGGCTGGTGCGCGAGTCGAGCGCCCCGGTCGGCTCGTCGGCGAGGATCAGCAGCGGCTCGGTGACGAGCGCGCGCGCGATCGCCACGCGCTGCTGCTGGCCTCCGGAAAGCTGCGCCGGGTGGTGGTGCGCACGCTCCCCGAGGCCCACCCGCTCGAGCATGGCTCGCGCCTTTTCCAGTCTGCGCTTCTTCTCCATTCCGGCATAGACCAGCGGCAGCTCGACGTTCTCGATCGCCGGGGTGCGCGCGAGCAGGTTGAACTGCTGGAACACGAAGCCGACGCTGCGGTTGCGCACCGCGGCGAGCTCGTCCGCCGCGAGGTCCGAAACGTTCCCTTCGTTCAGGAAATACGCGCCGCTGGTCGGGCGGTCGAGGCAGCCGAGCACGTTCATGAAGGTCGACTTGCCCGACCCGGAGGGGCCCATCACGGCGACGAACTCGCCCTTGGCGATGTCCACGCTGACGCCGTCGAGCGCGCGGATGTCGGTGTCTCCCATGCGATAGATCTTCACAAGGTCCCGGGTGCGGATGAGCATCAGAACAGCCGCATGCGCGGTCCGCCGGCCGGGGAGGGCGTGGACGCGCGCGTATCGGCGGTTCCGATGATGACCTCGGCGTTCTCGCCGAGCCCGCTCACCACCTCGGTGCTCATGCCGTCGCTCAGCCCGAGGCGCACATCGAGCGGCTTCGGCGCCGCGTTCTCCAGCACGTAGACGCGCCCCGCGGTGGAGGCGCCGCGCGCGCCCGACTCGGCGAGCAGCCGCTCCCACGCCGGGCGCTGCTCGGGGGCGAGGATCCCGGCGATGCGCGCGTTGGTCTCGGCGCGGATGCGCTCGACTTCCTTGCGCCGGTTGCCGTCGCCCTTCATGTCGCGCACGCGCGCGAACTTCTGGCGCGACTCGGAGAAGATCTCGTCGAGCTGGGCGCGCTGCGCCTCGCTCGGCTTGAGCTCCTGCTGGAGGCGGGCGCGGAATTCCTGCACCGCCTGGCCGCCCGCCTGCTGCGGCGGCGCGTCGCTGGGCGCGCGCACGTCGAGCGTTCCGGCGGGCCGGAAGCGCAGGGCGGCGTTGGGCACCTTGAGCGCGGCCGCGCGGCTCTCGACCGCGATGCGCACGTTGGCCGTCATCCCCGGAAGCAGCGCGAGGTCGGGGTTCGCCGCCGAGATCACCACGGTGTAGCTCACCACGTTCTGCACGTTCTGCGGCGCCTTGCGGATCTGCCGGATCTCGCCCGAGAAGCTGCGCCGCGGGAAGGCGTCGACCGCGAAGCTCGCCGGCATGCCGACGCGCAGCCGGCCGACGTCGGCCTCGTCGATCGCCGCCTCGACCTGCATGTCGCGCAGGTCGCGCGCGATGGTGAACAGCACCGGCGCCTGCAGGCTCGCCGCCACCGTCTGCCCGGCGTCCACGTTGCGCAGGATCACGGTGCCGTCGACCGGGGCGCGGATGATGGTGCGCTCGAGGTCGACCTGCGCCTGCCTGAGCAGCGACTCGCGCTGCTTGACCGCGGCGCGCGCGCTCACCACCTGCGCCTCGCTCACCTTGATCTGCGCCTCGACCGCCTTCTGCTGCTCGCGCGTGGTGTCGAGCACCACCTGCGCCTTGTCGAGCTCCGCCGGCGAGATGAACTTCTTGTCCACCAGCGCCTTCTTCCGCTCCATGTCCCGGCGCGCGTCGGCGAGCGTGACCTTCACGCGGCCGAGCTCTGCCTGCTGCGCGGCGAGCCCGGAGCGCGCCACCGCCACCGCGCCTTCGGCGGCGTCGAGGTCGGCGCGCGCCTGGTTGACGCGCAGCTCGAAGGTCGCCGGGTCGATGCGCGCGATCACCTGGTCCTTCTTCACCGCGGTGTTGAAGTCGGCGTAGATCTCCTTCACCTGGCCGGAGATCTGCGAGCCGACTTGGACCGTGGTCACGGCGTTGAGCGTGCCGCTCGCCACGACCACCGCGGCGAGCGGCCCGCGCTCGACCTTGGCGAGGCGGTAGCGGACCTCGCCGTTGCCGTCGCGCGACTGCAGCCACACCCAGCCGCCGGCGGCGAGCGCCGCGACGGCGGCCAGGCCGAGCCCGATCTTGATTGCAGGATTCACGCGCTTCTCGATTTAGCGTTTTGACCGCGCGGCGCGCCGGAATATCCCGGATTCTCCTCCGCGCTTCTCCTCGAGGCGCAGGTCGGTGAGCGTCATGCCGCGGTCGACCGCCTTCACCATGTCGTAGAGGGTGAGCAGCCCGACGGCGGCCGCGGTGAGCGCCTCCATCTCGACGCCGGTCGGGCCGCGGCATTCGACGCGGGCGGTGATGCCGATCCGCGAGTTCTTGCGGTCGAGGTCGAAATCGACCGCGACGCGGGTGAGCGAGATCGGGTGCGCGAGGGGGATGAGCTCCGCGGCGCGCTTCGCCGCCTGCACCGCGGCGATGCGCGCGACGCCGAGCACGTCGCCCTTCTTCGCCTTTCCGGCGGCGACCAGGCGCAGAGTCGCCGGCCGCATGCGGATGCGCCCCGAGGCCACGGCGACGCGGTGCGTGGCGGGCTTGCTCCCCACGTCGACCATGCGGGCAGAACCTTCGGCGTCGAAATGTGTCAACGATTTGGCGCGCATTCGGGCGCTATCATAAACATATGCGGTTACTGGGCGTTCTTCTTGCCGTGTGCGCGCTGGGAGCTTCGGCGCAGGGCCTTCCCGACCTCGGCGGCACGGCCGACGCCGGGCTTGCGCCGCAGACCGAGCGGCGCATCGGCGAGAGCATCATGCGCGACATCCGGTTCCGCGACCCGAACTACCTGGACGATCCGGAAGTCACCGACTACCTCCAGACGCTGGGCACGCGCCTCGCCCAGCACGCCGCGGGCGCGCGCCAGGACTTCGAGTTCTTCGCGATGCGCGACCCGAGCATCAACGCGTTCGCCCTGCCGGGCGGGTTCGTCGGCGTGCACACCGGGCTGCTCGCGGCGGCCGAGACCGAGTCCGAAGTCGCCTCGGTGCTCGCGCACGAGATCGCGCACGTCACGCAGCGGCACATCGCGCGCATGCTCGGCCAGCAGCAGCAGATGCAGCTGCCGATGCTCGCCGCGCTCGCCGCCGCGATCCTGCTCGGCGGCTCGCGCCCCGACCTCGCCGCCGGCGCCACCGCCGCGATCCAGGCGGGCGCGGTCCAGAGCCAGCTGAGCTACTCGCGCGACTTCGAGCGCGAGGCCGACCGCATCGGCTTCCAGGCGCTCGAGGGCGCGGGCTACGACGTGCACGCAATGGGCAGCTTCTTCGACAAGATGCAGCGCGGCATGCGCCTCGCCGACGACGGCTCGCTGCCGGGGTACCTGCGCACGCACCCCATCACCACCGAGCGCATCGCCGACGCGCAGAACCGCGCCGCGAGCCTGCCCTACCGGCAGCATCTCGACGGCCCGGAGTTCCAGCTGGTGCGGGCGAAGCTGCGCGCCGCCTCCGGCGATGCGCGCAACGCGGTCGAGTACTTCCAGGGTGCGGTGCGCGAGAAACGCTACCCCTCGGAGGCGGCCGCGCGCTACGGCCTCGCAGCCGCGCTCGCGCGGGCGCGGCGGCCCAAGGAGGCGCAGGCCGAGCTCGACCGCGCCCGCGCCGCGGGCGCCGCCGGCCCGATGGTCGAGACGCTCGCCGCGCGCATCCGGCTTGCGCTCGGCGATCGCGCCGGCGCGGCGGCCCTGCTCGGCGAGGCGCACGCGCGCTTTCCGCAGTCGCGGCCGCTGCTCTACGCGCACGCCGAGCTGCTGCAGGAGGCCGGCCGCAACGAGCCGGCGCAGGCGCTCCTGACCGACGCGCTGCGCGTGTACCCGCGCGATCCCCGCCTGCACCAGCTGCAGGCGAAGAACTACGCCGCGCTCGGCAAGCGCCTGCTGCAGCACCAGTCGCAGGCCGAGGTCTACGCGCTGCAGGGCAGCCTCCCGGCGGCGATCGAGCAGCTGCAGATCGCGCGCAACGCCGGCGACGGCGACTTCTACCAGCTCTCGGTGGTGGATGCGCGCCTCAAGGAGCTTCGCGCGCAGCACGTGCAGGAGCTCAAGGACGCGAAGCGCTAGTGCTAGTTCTTGGGGCCGGGTAGTAAGCCTCGTACAGCAGATCGAAAGTCTTCTCCGCCTCGGCGAGCAGTTCCTTCTCGCTGTTCGAGCGCCGCTGCGCGCCCTGCAGCAGGGTCTGCACGCCGGCGGCCTCGGCGACCGGGGTGCCGCGGATCTCCAGGAAATGCACGATGCTGCCGATCTTCGAGAGCGCCGGGTTCTTGGCGAGGTCGAGCTTCACCAGCATCTCCTCGAAGGTGACGCGCGTCTGGCTGTTGCCGAAGTGCGCGCCCTCGAAGCCGAAGCCGATGCTGTCCGCGGGCAGCGCCTCGGTCTTCTCCAGCCAGGTGAGCGTCGCCTCCGGATCGACGAAGCGGCGAATGAGCCACGAGCAGGCGAGGCGGTCGGCCCACAGCGGTTTGCGCGTCACCCAGGTGCGCCCGAGCAGCGCCTCGCCGGGCGCGAGCGCCGGCTGCGTGTGCGCCGGAAAAAGCAGCTTGCGCACCTCCGCCTCGGCGGTGGCGAGCGCCTCCTCGGCGCGGCCGCGCGCCGCGCTCGGGAAGAAATCGAGCGCGGCGATCGCCTCGAGCTCGCGCCTCTGCTTGTGCACCACGCGCGAGATCGCGCTCGGGTCGGACTGGCCGTAGCCCACGCGCAGGCTCTGCAGCGTCTTCACCAGGCTGTCGTAGCGCGCCGAGCGGTCGAACAGGCGCGTGAACGCCGCCTGCTGCGCCGGCGAGGCCGCGCTCGCCAGCAGCACGTTCGCGGTTCCGTTGATCTTGCCGATGTAGTCGGCGAGCGAGTCGAGCGACTGGCGGTTCGCCGGCGTGTCGGGCAGCAGGTATACGCCTTCACGGATGACTGCGGCGCCGAGCGATTCGAGCGTGCGCAGCACGCGCATGCGCGCGGCCGGGTCCTCGGTCGGCAGCTGCGTGATCGTGACCAGCCATCCCATGCGGCATAATAACTTGCATGAAGCGGGCGCTTGTTCTGCTTGCGGTGCTCATCGCCTGTGCGGCGCGCGCCGCCGACGGCACTTTCAGCGTGAGGATCCTCACGCCGGAAACCGCGCTCAAGGCTTCGCAGGCGGCGCTCAAGAGCTGCCGCGATCGCGGCTTCCAGGTGACCGTGGCCGTGGTCGATCGCATGGGCGTGGTGCAGGCGCTGCTGCGCGACCGCTTCGCCGGCCCGCACACGATCGACATGGCGGCGGCGAAGGCGTACACCGCGGTCAGCTTCCGCACCGACACCACCGAGCTCGCCGAGGCCTCGCAGCCCGGCCGCCCGTCGAGCGGCATCCGCCATCGCCCCGGCGTGGCCGCGGTCGGCGGCGGGATGATGATCGAGGCCGGAGGCTCGCTCCTCGGCGCGATCGGCGTCTCGGGCGCGCCGGGCGCCCGCGAGGACGACGCGTGCGCCGCCGCGGGCATCGAGGCGATTCGCGAGGACATCGAGCTGTGAAACAATCGTGCGCATGAAAGCGCGCTGGATCCGGCTCGGCGCCATCGGGCAGCGGGACTTCGACGCCGCGTACGCCGCGCTCGCCGCCGCGCAGCCGCGCGCGGCCGCGCCGGTGCTGGTGTGGGGCGAGGAAGCCGCGCGCTATCCGTTCGCGCTGATCGCGCCGCTCAAGTTCGCGCCCGGCCTGGAGCGCCGCCGGCGCCCGTGGGGCCTCGCCGCCGCGGTCGCCACCTACCGGCAGTTCGGCGTGCCGGCGTACCTGAACGACGAGATCTTCCTGCACGGCCGCGACATCGCGCAGAGCCGCGCCGCGGTGATCGGCGAATGCGCGGTCGTCGCGTCGAGCTTCCTCATGCGCTTCCCGGGAAGCTGCGTCGCCACGCCTTCGCTCGAGCTCGAGCACGCCTTCCGCCTGCGCCTCGAGGCGCAGCACGGCTGGGAGTTCGACTACTCCTGGCCGAGCGAAATCGAGTCTACGCCCCGAGCTTCTCGAGCTGCTGCCTGACCTTCGCGAGCGTCGACTCGAAGCCGGCGAGCCGCTCGCGCTCCTGCTCGACCACCTTGGCGGGCGCGCGCTCCACGAACGAGGTGTTCCCGAGCTTCGCTCGTGCCTTGACGATCTCGCCTTCGAGGCGCGCCGACTCCCTGCCGAGCCGCTCGCGCTCAGCCGCGGGGTCCACTTCCTTGTGCAGCATTACGCGAGCATTACGGACGACAGCCACCGGCGACGGCGACTCGGGTAGCGCGCCGGCTTCCATGGGCCAGACGATCCTGGCCAGGGCGGAAACAGAGGCGGAAGTAGTGGCGGCATCCGAGACGTCGGGATCCGCAGTGCGATAAAGCGTCAAGCGCTCGCCAGGCGGGATCTTTGCCTCGCTTCGCAGGTTTCGGGTGGTGACCGTCCATTCCTTCAGTACCGCCATATCCTGTTCGGCTTGCTGGTCGATCTTTTCGGGCTGCGACTTCGGATAGGGCTGCAGCATCACGGTCTCGCCTTTCTTGCCCGCAAGCGGCGCGACCCGCTGCCATAGCTCTTCGGTGATGAAGGGGATGAGCGGATGGGCGAGTCGCAGCGCGCTCTCGAGCACACGAACGAGCGTCCTCCGCGTGCCGCGGTGCACCGCCTCGTCAGAGCTCTGCAGCTGTACCTTCGCGATTTCAACGTACCAATCGCAGTAATCCTCCCACACGAAGCGGTAAATCGCGCCGGCCAGGTTGTCGAAGCGATATTCCGCGAAGCCCTGCTCGACCTCCGCTTCGACGCGCTGCAGCCGGCTGATGATCCACCGGTCGACGAACGAGAGCTTCACCGGCCGTGACTCATCGACGCCGCAGTCCTTGCCCTCGGTGTTCATGAGGACGAAGCGCGTCGCGTTCCAGAGCTTGTTGCAGAAGTTGCGGTAGCCCTCGCAGCGGTTCAGGTCGAAGTTGAGCGTGCGGGCGAACGTGGCGAGCGACGCGAACGTGAAGCGCAGCGCGTCGGCGCCGAACGCCGGGATGCCGTTGCGGAAGTGGCTGTGCACGTACTTCTCGGCCTTTTCCTTGTGCTCCTTGCGCAGCAGCCCTGAAACGGATTTCTTGAGAAGTGAATCGAAGTCGATGCCATCGATGAGGTCGAGCGGGTCGAGCGTGTTGCCCTTCGATTTCGACATCTTCTCGCCCTCGGCGTCGCGCACGATGGCATTGATGTACACGTGGCGGAAGGGCACGCTTCCCGTGAAGTGGGTGGTCATCATCACCATGCGCGCCACCCAGAAGAAGATGATGTCGAACCCGGTCACCAGCACCGAGGAGGGGAGGAACACCTCCTGGTCTTTCGTCTTCTCCGGCCAGCCGAGCGAGGAGAAGGGCACCAGGGCCGACGAGAACCAGGTATCGAGCACGTCGGGGTCCCTCGTGAGGGGTTTGCCTTTTGCTTTCTCACGCGCTTCCTGTTCCGTGCGCGCGACATGGACATTTCCCTCCGGGTCGTACCAGGCGGGGATCTGGTGACCCCACCAGAGCTGGCGCGAGATGCACCAGTCCTGGATGTTCTCGAGCCACTCGTTGTAGGTCTTCGCCCAGTGCTCGGGGAAGAACCGGACCTCGCCCTTCGCCACCACCTCGAGCCCCTTGCGGGCGAGGGTCTCCATCGCCACGAACCACTGGTCCGTGAGCATCGGCTCGACGATCACGCCGGTGCGACCCGAGCGCGGCACGCGCAGCTTGTAGGGTTTCTCGGAGACGAGGAGATTTTCTTTTCGCAAGTCTTCCACGACTTCCTTCCGGGCGGCGAAGCGCTCGAGGCCGCGGTACTTCTCGGGCGCGTGCTCGTTCATGCGCGCATCCAGCGTCATGACGCTGATCGGCTCGAGGCCGTGGCGCCTGCCGACCTGGTAGTCGTTGAAGTCGTGGCCGGGCGTGATCTTCAGCGCCCCGGTGCCGAACTCCGGGTCGACATAGTCGTCCGCGATGATCGGAATCTTCCTGCCGGTGAGCGGCAGGATCGCTTTCTTGCCGACCAGCCTCGCAAAGCGCGAGTCCTTCGGGTTCACCGCGATCGCGACGTCGCCGAGCATGGTCTCGGGGCGCACGGTCGCCACGCTGATCGAGCCGCTGCCATCCGCCAGCGGATAACGGATGGTCCAGATCTTGCCGTCTTCTTCTTCCGTGTCGACCTCGAGGTCCGAGACGGCGGTGCCCAGGACGGGGTCCCAGTTGACCAGGCGCTTGCCTCGGTAGATGAGCTTCTGCTCGAACAGCCGGACGAAAACCTCCACCACGGCGCGCGACATGCGCGCGTCCATGGTGAAGTAGCCGGCGCGCTGCCCTTCGGTGTCGGCGTAGGTCCAGTTCGCCGAGGCGCCGAGGCGGCGCATCTGGCGCGTGATGATCGAGCCCGAGCGCTGCTTCCATTGCCAGACGCGCTCGACGAACTTCTCGCGGCCGAGGTCGTGGCGCGTCTTGCCCTGCTGCTCGAGCTGGCGCTCGACCACGATCTGGGTCGCGATGCCGGCGTGATCGGTGCCCGCCACCCAGTTGGTGTTGTCGCCGCGCATGCGGTGGTAGCGGACGAGGGCGTCCATCAGCGTCTGCTGGAACGCGTGCCCCATGTGCAACGTGCCGGTGACGTTCGGCGGCGGCAGCTGGATGCAGTACGCGGGCGTCGCCCCGGCCGAGCCCGGGTCGCGGTGGCGGAAGTAACCCGCGCTCTCCCAACGCTCGTACCAGCGCTGCTCGATCGCCGCCGGGCTGAAGCTCTTGTCGATCACTCCGGGGTTTTCGGCCGCAGGGCGAACGCCACCGAGGCCGCGACCGCCTCGCGCACCATCTGCTGCACGCTCACCTTGATCTGCGCGCGCACGCCTTCCACCCCCTGGCCGAGCGCCGTGTTGAGCGTGCGCACCAGCTGCTCCTCGATGATGCGGTCGACCTCGGGCGCGAGCCGCTCGAGCACCGCCCGCTCGAGCGCCCGCGCGAGCGCCTCCAGCGCGGCATCGTCCACCGGGCGCCGCGCCGCGTGCTCCTCGGCGGACACGATCTCGGTGAGGACCGGGACCTCTTTCGCGCCCGAAGCCTCCGGGCGCCGCACCAGCGCATCCACGCGCCGGACGAGCTCGTCACTCATCTTGGCCTCGCGCGAGGTCGTGGTTGGCCAGCTTGTAGCCGCGCTCGCGGTAGAAGCGGTAGCGGCCGCGGCCCGCTTCGCGGTCGGTGGCATCCACGACCTCGAGCAGGCGCGCGAAGCGCTCGAAATGGGGCGGGCAGTCGGCGCCGAGGTTGAGCAGCACCTCGCAGCCTTCGGGCGCCTCGTCGCCCGAAGCGATCAGCACCGGCGTCTCGGCGGCGAGCGGCGCATGCGCCGCGCAGTGCGGCACGAAGCCGGTCGCGGGCCAGGTCCACAGCATCTTGTCGATGCGCCGCGCGATCTCGGCGTCGGGCGCGTGGATCAGCAGGCGCTGGCCCTGCTTCATCGCCTTGCCGGCGAGCCGGCAGGCGACCTGCAGGCGGTCCTGCGCATTGAAATAAAAAT
>DATIGR010000068.1:0-2463 GCA_035454645.1 Burkholderiales bacterium | reverse complement strand
AGCACCACCACCTGCTCGGGGTCGGCGCGCACCGCGCTCGTCACGAGCATCTCGCGGTGCGCCGCCGGCCCGGCGAGATAGCCGGCGCGGGGCGGCGCCTGCCACAGCGGGTCGCGTCCTTCGACGCGCGGCTGCGCGGCGAAGTTATAGGACGGCACCGGCGAGGGAATCGCCCATTCGAGCGTACCCGCGCCCCACGGGTTGGACGGCCCCGCGGGCGAGAAACGCCGCTGCAGCGCGATGTCGAGCAGGAATCCCGCGACGCCCGCGGCCGTGAGGAACCCGCCGATCGTCGAGGTGAGGTTGAGGAGCTCCCAGCCCAGGCCGTCGGCATAGGTGTACACGCGCCGCGGCATGCCGAGGAGCCCGGTGAGATGCATGGGCAGGAAGGTCAGGTTGAAGCCGATGAAGATGGTCCAGAAGACGAGCCGCCCGGTGAAGTCGGACACCCGGCGGCCGGTGACGAGCGGCAGCCAGTAATAAAGCCCGGCGAGGAGCGGGAACACTATGCCGCCGAAGAGGACGTAGTGCAGGTGCGCGACGACGAAGTGGGTGTCGTGCACCTGCCAGTCGAACGGCACGAGCGCCACCATGACGCCGGTGAGGCCGCCCAGCACGAAGATGAAGAGAAAGCCCAGGACGAAGAGCAGTGGCGTGCTCATCACCGGCCGGCCGTTCCACAACGTCGCGATCCACGAGAAGACCTGGATGCCGCTCGGGATCGCGACCGCCATGCTCGCGGCAGAGAAAAAGCCGAGCGAGGCGAGCGGGATGGCCGTCGCATACATGTGATGCACCCACAGGCCGAAGCTGAGGAATCCGGTGGCGATGAGCGCGAGCACCACCAGCGTGTACCCGGCGAGCGGACGGCGCGCGAAGGTCGGCACGATGGTGGAGACGATGCCTGCGGCGGGAAGGAAGATGATGTACACCTCGGGATGGCCGAAGAGCCAGAAGAGGTGCTGCCAGAGGAGCGCGTCGCCCCCGCGGCCCGGGTCGTAGAACGGCAGCCCGAAAGCGCGCTCGATCTCGAGCAGCGTCCCGCCGAGGATAAGCGGGGGAAAGGCAAGCACGATCATGAGCGCAGTGACCAGCATGGCCCAGACGAAAATCGGCATGCGCTCGAGCGACATCCCCGGCGCGCGCGTCTTGAGAATCGAGACGATCAGCTCCACCGCGCTCGCCATTGCCGAGATCTCGGCGAAGGTGATGCCGAGCAGCCAGAAGTCCGGCCCGCGGTCGGGGGAGTACGGCGCGCTCGTCAGCGGCGTGTACATGAACCAGCCGCCGGTGGGCGGCTCGCCGAAGAGGAGGCTGGAGAAAAGCAGCAGCCCGCCGAAGAGGTAGCACCAGTAGCCGAAGGCGGACAGGCGCGGAAAGACCAGATCGCGCGCGCCGATCATCTTCGGCACGAGGTAGGTGCCGAAGCCGAGCATGATCGGCACCGCGAAGAAGAACATCATCGCCGTGCCGTGCAGCGTGAACGCGGCGTTGTACTGCTTCGCGTCGAGGAGATCGTTGCCGGCGAAGGAGAGCTGGCTGCGGATGAGCATCGAGAGCACGCCGCCCACCAGGAAGAAGACGAAGCCGGTGACGACGAAGCGCAGCCCGACGCTGGTGTGGTTGACCCCGGAGAGCGAGGCGAGCCCCGGCGGCGTGCGCCACACGGCTTCCAGCCGCTCGTCGCGCTCCATCACTCGAGGCCCGCGAGGAACTGCGCGATTGCCGAGACCGTCGCCGGCTCGAGCTCGGCGAACGAGGGCATCGCGCGCCCGGGCTTGACCGCGTCGCCGCGCGCGATCCACGTCACCATGTTCTCCGGCGTATTGCGCAGCGCGCCGGCGCCGATCCACGCCCGGCTGCCGACGTGCGTGAGCTCGGGCGCCGGCACCCGGCCCTCGACCAGCCCGCGCACGGTGTGGCAGTTGCCGCACCCCTGATCGAGGAAGGCCTTGCGCCCGCGCAGCGCCTCCTCGCCCGTCGGCGCGTCCGCGGGCGCGCGCAGGCCCTCCAGCCATCGATCGAAGTCCTGCGGCGGCAGCGCCACGACGTAGAACGCCATCAGCGCGTGCTGCGCGCCGCAGAACTCGGCGCACTGGCCGCGGTAGGTGCCCGGCCGCTCGGCGCGCAGCGTGATACCGGTCAGCCGCCCCGGGATGATGTCCATCTTGCCGGCGAGGCTCGGCACCCAGAAGCTGTGGATCACGTCCGCGCTCGAGAGCGAAACCGTGACCGGCCGCCCGACCGGGATGTAGAGCTCGTTCGCCGTGACCCCCCAATCGCCGTCTGCGCCCCGGTAGCGCACCTCCCACCACCACATGTGGCCGGTCACGTCCACGCGCAGCGCGCCCTCCCCGGCGCCTCGCAGCTCGCCCATCATCGGCACGCCGTAGGCAAGCAGCGCGGAAAGCACCGCCACCGGGAACGCGATGCCGCCGCCGACGATGAGGGCGCTGGAGGAGA
>DATIGR010000067.1:0-15490 GCA_035454645.1 Burkholderiales bacterium | reverse complement strand
ACCATAAGCGCCTGGGCGCACGGCCCAAAGTCCAGGAAGCGCTCCAGGCCGAGGGACTCCTCAAGAAGGCGGCATGAGCGTTTTTGTCTCTCACGGCTCGCCGATGCACGCCCTCCAGCCCGGACCGGCTGGAGAGGCGTGGAAGGCGCTCGCCGAGCGCCTTCCGCGCCCGAGGGCGATCCTGATCGCATCGGCGCACTGGGAAACCAACCTGCCCATGCTCACGGGATCGGACAAGCCCGAAACTGTCCACGATTTCTATAACTTTCCCGAGCCGCTCTACCGCCTGCGCTACCCGGCGCCCGGCGCGCCGGAAGTCGCGAAGCGCGCGCAGGCGCTGCTCAAGAACGCCGGCTTCACCGCCGCCATCGACGGCTGCCGCGGCCTCGACCACGGCGCCTGGTCGCCGCTCCTCTACATGTATCCGCAGGCGGACGTGCCCGTGGTGCAGATCTCGGTCCAGCCGGCCCTGGGACCGCGACATCATGTGAACCTCGGAAGAGCACTTCGGCCGCTCTCCAATGACAACACCCTCGTCATCGGCTCCGGCCACATGACGCACAACCTGCGCGACTGGGCGCGAGGCCAGGGCAGACCCGAGCCGTATGCGCGCGAATTCCAGGCCTGGGTCTTCGAGAAGCTGAGGGAAAGGGACATCGAAAGCCTCGTCGACTACCGCGCGCGCTCCCCGCACGGGGCGCGCGCGCATCCCACCGACGAGCACTTCCTGCCGCTGTTCTTCGCCCTCGGCGCCGCCTCGGAGAACGCCCGGCCCGAGCGCGTGTACGACGCCATCGACAGCGGCGTGCTCGCCATGGACGCGTACGTGTTCGCCTAGATAACATCGCGGCATGCCGGGCCTCTCGTTCCAGCTGCCGATCGGGTTCGATCTCGCCGCGGTGTTCCTGTTCGCGCTCACCGGCGTCTGGGCGGCGATGGGCCGCGGCTACGACATCGTCGGCGCCTTCCTGCTTGCGTTCGCCACCGGCGTCGGCGGCGGGCTGCTGCGCGACGCGATCTTCCTGCAGGAAATTCCGCTGGTGATGCTGGACGCGCGCTACCTCTACGCCGTGTTCGCCGCGCTCGTGGTCGGCGGGCTGGCGCAGCGCCTCGCCGAGCGCTTCGACTCGCTCATCGTCTACGTCGATGCAATCGCCATCGGCGTGTACGCGGTCTATGGAGCGAACAAGTCGCTGATCGCGGGCGTGGCGCCCGAGGGCGCGGTGCTCGTGGGGCTGTGCAACGCGGTCGGCGGCGGCCTGATCCGCGACGTGCTGGTGCGCGAGGAGCCGATGGTGCTCAAGCCCGGGCAGCTCTACGTCCTCGTCACCCTCGTCGGGTGCGTCGCCTTCGTGCTGCTGAGCCACTACTACGCCTACGACGTCGAGCTCGCCGCATACGGCGCGATCGCGCTGACGCTGCTCCTGCGCATGCTCGCGATCCGCTTCAACTGGCGGACCGGGGCGTTCGGCGCGCGCTGGCGGCGGCGCGACGGCCAGCCCTAGGTCACCCGCCGGTCAGCGCCTGGACGATGACGACCTCGTCGGCAGGGTCGAGCGCCCGCGCGAGATCGAATACCTGGTCGCCGTTCACGAACACGCGCATGTGGCGGCGGATGCGGTCCTGCTCGTCGACCATGCGGAAGCGGATGCCCGGATACCGGCGCTCGAGATCGGCGAGCAGCGCGCTCAGGGTGTTTCCCTGCGCCTCGACGCGCGCGCCGCCGGTGTAAGAATGCAGCGGGCTCGGAATGAGGACGTTCACGCCAGTTCGGCGGCTTCGACAGCGTAGATTTCCGGCAGATGGCGCGCGATGGTTTTCCACTTGCGCCCCTCGTCGCTGCTCATCCAGAGCTCGCCGCTCGTCGTGCCGAAGTACAGGCCCACCGGCTTGCCCGAGTCCGCGCACATCGCCTGGCGCTTGACCGTCCACCACGCGTGCTTCTCCGGCAGGCCCGCGTCCTGCCGTTGCCAGGTGGAGCCCGCATTCCGAGTGACATAGACAGCGGGCTTGCCGTCGGGGCTGGTGCGCGGCCATACCGTGCCGCCGTCCATCGGCATGACCCAGACGGTGTCCGCGTCGCGCGGGTGCACGACCATGGGAAAGCCGACGTCGCCGACGCGCTTGGGCATGCTCTTGCCGATGCGCACCCATTCGGTGGAAGGGCGGTCGAGCCGGTAGATGCCGCAATGGTTCTGCTGAAAGAGCCGGTCGGGATTGCTCGGGCAGAGCCGGATGCAGTGCGGGTCGTGGAAGGTGATGTTGGCGCGGTCGAAGCCTTCGACCACTTCGAGGCCCTGCACCAGCGGCTTGAAGGTGCGGCCGCCGTCCGCCGACTCGTGCACGCCGCCGCCCGACATCGCGAACACCATGCGCGCCGGGTCGCGCGGATCGACGATGATCGAGTGCAGCTTCGGCCCGTCGGGGGTGCCGTCCTGCACGGTTCCCATCCACTCGCGGTACTGCGGGTCGTCGTTGATGCTCGAGAACGGCGACCAGGTCGAGCCGCCGTCCTCGGAGCGGAACAGGCCCTGCGGCGAGGTGCCGGCGAACCACACGCCGGGCTGCGAGGCGTGTCCGGGCGTGAGCCAGAACGTATGGTCGACCGCGCGGCCCTTTCCGTCCGCCGCCTTGGCGAACGCCGGCGGCCGCGCCGCTTCTTTCCACTTCCTGCCGCGGTCGGTCGAGCGGAAGACCGTCGGCCCGAGATGCCCGGTCTTCGCCGCGGCGAGCAGCGTGCGCCGGTCGCGCGGGTCGAGCACGATGTGGTTGAAGATGTGGCCGAGGAAGTGCGGCCCGTCGAGACGCCACTTCCTGCGCGCGGCGTCGCCGTGGAAAAGCCACGCGCCCTTGCGCGTGCCGACCATCAAAAGAGTCTTCATTAGCCTCCCAGTGCGCGGAACAAATCGGCCACCGCGGCGCGGTGCGCGCGCAGCGCCTCGACGCGCGCGATCTGCGCCGCGAGCAGCCCGCGCTCGGCATCCAGCACGTCGAGCTGGCTCGCGACGCCGTTCTGGTAGCGCAGCCGCGCGAGGCGCAGGCTTTCGGCGAGCGCAGCGGCGCGCACCGACTCGGCCTGGTAGCTTTCGAGCGCGCGGCTCTGCGCGATGAGCGCGCTCCGCACCTCGCCGAACGCGGCGCGGATCGCCTGCTGGTATTGCGCGAGCGCGGCGCGCTCGCGCGCCTCGGCCGCCTCGGCGCGCGCCTGCAGGCGCCCGCCCTGGAAGATCGGCTGGGTCACCGAGGCCGCGATCTGCCAGGTCGCGGCCGCGCCGCCGGAAAAGAGGTTGGAAAGCGCCGCGCTCTCGCTGCCGAGGAAGCCGGTGAGCGCGATCGACGGGAACATCTCGGCGCGCGCCACGCCGATGCGCGCGTTCGCCGCGGCGAGCACGCGCTCGGCCTCCACCAGGTCGGGGCGGCGCAGCAGGAGCTCCGAGGGCAGGCCGGAGGGAATCGCCGCCGGGCCGGGGGTTTCGTCCACCGAATCCTTGACCTTCACGTTGCCTTCGAAGACCTGCTTCGGGCTGCGTCCCAGCAGCACCGACAGCGCGACTTCCTCGCGCTCGCGCTCGCGCTCGAGCGGCGGCAGCAGCGCGCGCACCTGCGCCGCCTCGGCCTCGAGCTGGCGCAGGTCGAATTCCGAGATCACCCCGCCCTGCAGGCGCCGGCGCTGCAGCGCGAGCGCCTCTTCGCGCAGGGCGACATTCCGCCTCGTCAGCAACACCTGCTCGTCCAGGGCGCGCAAGGCGAAGTACGACCTCGCCACCTGCGCGGCGAGCGCGAGGCGCACCGCCTCGCGCGAAGCCTCGCTCGCCTCGAGCTCGGCGCGCGCCGCGGCGGCGTTGGACCGCAGCCGGCCGAAGAGGTCGAGCTCGTAGGACACGTTGAGCGTCGCGCGGTGGTGGTTGTATTCGCGCGGAATGCCGGAAAAGAAGGTCGCGGTGCGCGTCGAGACCTCCTGCCGGCTCGCGCTCGCCTGCGCGCTCAGCGACGGCCAGAAGAACGAGTTCGCCTCGCCGAGCAGCGCGCGCGCCTCGTCGACGCGCGCCGCGGCGATCAGGAGATCGGCGTTGTGGGCCAGGGCTTCCTCCACCGCCGTTTCGAGAGATGAGTCCTGATAAATCCGCCACCACCTGCCGTCCTCGGCAAAGCGCGGCGCGGTCTCCTTCCACGTTTCCGGCAGCTCGACTGCGGGCTTTTCGTATTTCGGTCCGACGCTGCAACCCGCCGCGAAGGCCAGCACGAACGGAAAGACTCTCCTCATTCGTCCCCCGCCCCGTGGGGCGCATGGTGGGGATGCGCGACCGGGGTATGCGTCACCGTGCGCGCGTGCGCCGCCTCTTCCTTGATCTGGGCGCTCGTGCGCTTCTCGGTGAGGTGGCGGTCGGTGAGCAGCTTGAAGAACGTCGGCACGAAGAAGATCGCGAGGAACGTGGCCGCGAGCATGCCGCCCATCACGCCGGTGCCGGCCGAGATGCGCGCGCCGGCGCCCGCGCCGGTCGAGATCGCGAGCGGCAGCACGCCGAGGATGAAGGCGAGCGAGGTCATCAGGATCGGGCGGAAGCGAAGCCGCGCGGCTTCCACCGCGGCGGCCGAGGCCGACAGGCCCTCCTCGTGCTTGAGCACCGCGTACTCGACGATCAGGATCGCGTTCTTCGCCGCCAGGCCGAGCAGCGTGACCAGCCCGATCTGGAAATACACGTCGTTGGTCAGGCCCCTCAGGTAGACCGCGAGCAGCGCGCCGAAGGTCCCGAAGGGCAGCGCGAGCATCACCGAGAGCGGCAGCGACCACTTCTCGTACTGCGCGGCGAGAATCAGGAAGGCCATGAGCGCGCCGAGCGCGAGCACCACCACCGAGGTGCCGCCCGAGCGCTTCTCCTGGAACGACGCGCCGCTCCAGTCGAGGCTGAAGTCCGCCGGCAGCACCTCGCGCGCGATGCGCTCGATCTCCTCGATCGCGTCGCCCGAGCTCACGCCCGGCCGGCCGGCGCCCAGGACCTGCACCGCGGGCAGGTTGTTGAAGCGCGTGAGCGTGCCCGGGCCGCTCGAGTACTGGATGCGCGCGAGCGAGCGCAGCGGAATCATCTCGCCCCTCCCGCTGCGCACGTACACCGCGCCCGCGTCCGCGGGGCTCGAGCGCTGGTCGGGCTCCGCCGAGAGCAGCACCTGCCAGGTGCGGCCGTACTTGTTGAAGTCGTTGACGTAGTAGCTGCCGAGGGTCGCGGCGAGCGTGTTGAAGATCTCGTCGAGCGGCACGCCCAAGCTCTTCGCTTTTTCCCTATCCACGTCGACGTAGAGCTGCGGCACGTTGGCGCGCCAGAAGGTGTTCACCATCGCGATCTTCGGGCTCTGCGAAGCGGCGCCGATGAACTGCTGCGTCACCTCCCACAGCCGCTTCGCCCCGCCCTCGCCGCGGTTCTGCAGGTAGAACTCGAACCCGCCCGCGGTGCCCAGGCCGAAGATCGCCGGCGGCGGGAACGCGATCGGCAGTCCCTCCTTGATGTGCGCGGTCTTGCCGTAGAACTCGCCCACCAGCGCGCCGACCGGCACCGGACGCCGGTCCCAGTGCGTCTGCGTGACGAAGATGGTCGCCGCGTTCTCGCGGAACACGAAGCCGCCGGCGAAGTCGAAGCCGGTGAACGCCATCACGTGCTCGTTGAACGGGTTGGAGCGGATCGCGGCGCTCACCTCCTCGACCACCTTGTCGGTGCGCTCGAGCGACGCGCCGTCGGGCAGGATCACCGGGGCGAAGTACCAGCCCTGGTCCTCGTCGGGCACGAGCGAGCCGGGCGTGATGCGCCAGAGGAAGCCGGTAAGCGCGACCATGCCGGCGAAGAGCACGAGCGCGATGCCGCCGCGCCGGATCATCCAGGCGACGCCCGACTCGTAGCGGTCGGTGACGCGCGCGAAGCCGCGGTTGAACCAGCCGAACCAGCGATCGGGGGTATGTATTTTTCTTCTTAAGATAATGGAACACAGCGATGGCGTGAGCGTCAGCGCGACGAAGCCCGAGATCACCACCGCGATCGAGATCGTCACCGCGAACTGGCGGTAGAGCTCGCCGGTGAGGCCGCCGAGGAACGCGATCGGGATGAACACCGCGCACAGCACCAGCACGATGGCGATGATCGGGCTGGTGACCTCCTTCATCGCCTTGATCGCGGCGTCGCGCGGCTCGAGCCCCTCCTCCTTCATGATGCGCTCGACGTTCTCCAGCACCACGATGGCGTCGTCGACCACGATGCCGATCGCGAGCACCATGCCGAACAGGGTCAGCGTGTTGATCGAGTAGCCGAGCATGAGCAGCCCGGCGAAGGTGCCGATGAGCGACACCGGCACCGCGGCGAAGGGAATGAGCGTCGCGCGCCAGCTCTGCAGGAAGAGGTACACGACCAGGAACACGAGCAGCATCGCCTCGCCGAGGGTCTTCACCACCTCGCGGATCGACACCTCGACGAACATCGTGGTATCGAACGGGATCGAGTAGGCGAGGCCCGCCGGGAAGCGCTCGGCGAGCTCGGCGACGCGCTTGCGCACCGCCTCGCCGACCTCGATCTGGTTCGCGCCCGGCTGCAGGAACACGCCCATCAGCGTCGCCGGTCTTCCGTTGTACTTGCCGATGAAGCTGTAGTCCTTGCCGGCGAGCTCGACGCGCGCCACGTCCTTCAGGCGCAAGAGCGACCCGTCGCCGTTCGCGCGCACGATGATGTTCTCGAACTCGCTCACCTCCGACAGCCGCCCCTTGGCGGTGACGCTCAGGGTCAGCTGCTGCGGCCCGGCGGTGGGGGTCTCGCCCACCTTGCCCGCGGCGAACTGCTGGTTCTGCTCCTGCAGCACGCGGATGATGTCGCCCGGCGCGAGCTTGAGCGTGGCGAGGCGGTCGGGCCGCAGCCAGATGCGCATCGCGTAGTCCTTGGCGCCGAAGATCTGCACCAGCGTCGTGCCCGGGACGCGCTTGATCTCGTCCAGGATGTTGAGCGTGACGTAGTTCGAGATGAAGATGTCGTCGTAGCGTCCCTCGGGCGAGTAGAACGCGAGCACCTGGAGGAAGGCCGAGGACCCCTTCTCGACCGTGATGCCCTGGCGGCGCACTTCCAGCGGCAGCCGCGGCTCGACCTGCTTCGCGCGGTTGTTGACGTTGAGCGTCGCCTTGTCGATGTCGGCGCCGATCTCGAAGGTCACCTGGATCTGCACCATGCCGTTCGCCGACGAGGTCGAGTTCATGTACAGCATGTCCTCGACGCCGTTGATCGCGTTCTCGAGCGGCGCGGCGACCGTCGACTCGAGCACCGACGCGGACGCGCCCGGGTAGATCGCGGTCACGGTCACCACCGGCGGCGAGATCTCGGGGTACTGCGCGACCGGCAGCACGCGCATCGACGCCAGGCCGGCGAGGATGATGAAGATCGACAGGACCGCGGCGAAGATCGGCCGGTTGATGAAGAAACGCGAGAACACTACTTCTTCCCTAGAACAGGTTTCTCAGCTTTCGGTTCAGCAACCTTCACCGGCGCGCCGGGGCCGATCTTCATCACGCCGTCGACGATCACGCGCTCGCCGCCCTGCAGGCCCGAGCTGATGACCCACTGCTCGCCGGCCCACTGACCGGCCTCGACCGGGCGCGGCTGGGCGGTGCTCTTCTCGTCGACGACGTAGACGAACTTGCCCTGCGGTCCCTCCAGGACGGCTCTCTGGGGGACGGTCACGGCGCCCGGGATCACCGCGCCCTTGAGGATCACGCGCACGAACTGTCCCGGGCGCAGCGCGAGGTCGGGGTTGGGCAGCTCGGCGCGCGCCTCGCGCGTGCCGGTCTGGGTCGAGACGCGCACGTCGGCGAAGTCGAGCTTGCCCTTGTGCGCGTAGACGCTGCCGTCGGAAAGGCGCAGCTCGACCTCGAAGTTGCGCGGCAGCTTGAGCCTGCCCGCCTGCGCCTGCTTCTGGATGCGCGCCTGCTCGTTGTCCGGGATGCCGAAGTTGACCCAGATCGGATCGACCTGCACCACGCTCGTGAGCAGCACGTTCGGCCCGGAGACCAGCGTGCCCTCGGAGGGCAGCGCCCGCGTCGTGATGCCCGAGATCGGCGCCTCCACTCTCGTGTACTCGAGGTTGAGCTTCGCTTCGGTGAGCCGCGCCTGCGCGGCGTTCACGTCGGCCGCGCCGATCTCCTCGGCGGAGACGGCGTCGTCGTTCTCCTTCTGGCTCACCGCCTTCTCGGCGTAGAGGGGCCTCAAGCGCGCGGCATTGCGCTTCGCCTGCTCGTAACGTGCCTGCGCCGCGACGACATCGGCCTCTGCGCGCGCTGCGGCGGCCCGAAACGGCGCCGGGTCGATCGTGAAGAGCGACTGCCCCTTCTTCACCCGCGCGCCTTCGGTGAAGTTTCTGCTCAGAAGAATTCCCGTCACGCGCGCGCGCACTTCGACTTCGCGCGAGCCCGCGGTCTGCCCGACGTATTCCCAGCTCACCGGCAGGGGCTCGGCCTTGGCCGTGACCACGGTCACCTCGGAAGGCGGCATGCCGCCCATGGGGCCGTGGCCGCCTTTCTCGCTTCCGTCGGAGGGACTGCAGGCCGCGAGGACGGCGGCCACCGGCAGCAAGACAAGCTGTTTGAAACGCATGCGAAATCCCGAAGTCGGCACGTCCCGGAGGGCGCTGATTCTAACCCCCCATCCACACCGTCATATTGCAGTTGTAATGCTTCTTCTCAAGGCGGCACGAGCGAGCAGGCGCGTCGAGTCGAGCGTCGGCAGCGGCGAGTTCGCGTCGCTCATGATGAGCGGGATCTCGGTGCAGCCCATGACCACCGCCTCGCAGCCGGCGCGCTTCATCTTTCCCATCACCTTCTGGAAGTACTCGACCGCCGCGGCCTTGAGCACGCCGCGCACCAGCTCGTCCATGATGATGCGGTTGATCTCCTCGCGCTCGGCGGCGTCGGGGCGCACCAGCTCCGCCGGATAGACCGGGCCCTCCATCAGCCAGCGCGTACCGGTCAGCCCGACGCGCCGGTAGCCGCGCGCCGCGGCCTCGGTCATGACCGCCTCGGCGATGTGCAGCCAGGGAAGCGGCGAGCGCGGCAGGACGTGCGGCAGCGCCTGGTGCAGCGTGTTGTCCGGGCAGATCACGAAGTCCGCGCCCATGCCGGCGAGCTTGCGCGCCGAAGCGAGCATCATCTCGCCCACGCCCTCCCAGTCGCCGCGGTAGATGCGCTGCATGTACTCCTCGAGCGAGGGCGTGTGCATCGAGACCTCGGGATGCGCGTGAGCGCCGAGGAGCGCGGCGCCTTCGACGCAGATCGTGCGGTAGCAGAGCGCCGCTCCTTCCGCGGAGCAGGCGGCGATTCCGATGTGCTGGGGCATGACTGATTATCCTCGCCTCGATGTCACCAAACGGCAGCACTGCCGCCCTACATTAGGCCCTGCCATTCGAGGGAGGGTTCACGATGACGTCCTACGTTCTGGGGGTGCTGGGCTACGGGCTCGGGATGGTGCTGTCGATGCTCGGCCAGGCACCCGCCGGCCTGCTACTGCTTAGCACGACGACGGTCCTGGCGCTGGCGCTCCTGCGCTCGCGCTCATAGCCTCGCGCCGGCCGCGCGGATGCGGCGCACCTGCAGCGTTGCGCCGATCAGGAACAGCAGGAAGAAGAAGCCGATGATCGGCTGCGCCTTCGGGTCCTCGGGGTGGGCGAGGTACGGCGCGCCCGCCGGCAGGCGGAGCAGCGTCTCGACGGTCGCCGGGACGAAATGCAGGAAAAGCGCGAACGAGTAGCCCACCGTGGCGACGTAGCGCGACAGGCGCGCGAACGCTCCGGCGCGCTCCGCGGCGAGCGCGACGGCGAGCACGACGAGCGTCACGATGGCGAAGACGTGCGGCACGCCGAAGCCGCCGTGCTGAAAGATGCCGAAGGCAGTGAGGCACGAGATCACCGTTCCGCCGAAGAAGGTCAGGCCCGCGGCGCTGCGGGTCGAGATCTCCCGCGCGCCCGCGAGCGCGACGAAGCCCGCGACGACGGCGATCAGGCTGATCGCGGTATGAAACGTGCCCAGCGGTGTCAAGCCCAGCATCTCGGCCTCCTTTGGGAGTAGGCTCTTCCGGATGATACCGTCCAGCGACCCGCAAGGCAGACGCCTGCCGATCAAGCTCGACAGCACCTCCAACGGCGAATTCGTCCCGGTGCCGCTCGCGCCCGCCAACCGCGCGGCGAACCGCCTCGCGCATGCGGCGGCGAGCGAGAACGCGAAGCGCCTGGGTCTGTCGCGAAGGCAGTTTCTGATCTCCTCCTGCGGCGCGGCGAGCACGCTGCTCGCGTTCAACGCCGCGCACGGAAGCGCGGGCGGGTTCTACGACCTCGCGCCCGAGGCGGCGCTCGACGGCGAGCTCGCGCGCGTGCAGACCGGCGCGGCGAAGCCGGAACTCATCTTCGACGTGCAGGGGCACTTCATCGATTCACCGAAAGGCAATCCGAAGAACCACGAGGCGTTCATCAAGGACGTGTTCATGGACAGCGACACCGACCTGATGGTGCTGTCCTTCGTCCCCTCCACGCGCGACAGCGAGCCGGTGACGATCGAGGCCGCCGACGCGGTGCGGCGCATCGTCGAGCGGCTCGAAGGCACGCACCGGCTGCTGCTGCACGGGCGCGTCAACCCGAACCAGCCCGGCGACCTCGAAGGCATGGACGAGCTCGCGCAGAAGTGGGGCGTGAGCGCGTGGAAGACTTACACGCAGTACGGGCCGGGCGGCAAAGGCTACTTCCTGTCCGACGACGTCGGCACGCGCTTCATCGAGCGCGCGCGCAGGCTCGGCGTGAAGGTGATCTGCGTGCACAAGGGCCTGCCGTTCGGCAGCCGCTCCTACGAGCACAGCCAGTGCACGGACATCGGCGTAGTCGCGAAGCGCTTCCCCGACGTCAAGTTCCTCGTCTACCACTCGGGCTTCGTGACGAGCGTGAAGGAAGGCCCTTACGGGCAGAAGGACGGCATCGATACGCTCATCCGTTCGCTCATGGAAAGCGACGTGAAGCCCGGCTCCAACGTCTACGCCGAGCTCGGCAGCACGTGGCGCTTCCTGATGCGCGACCCGGAGCAGGCGGCGCACGCGCTCGGCAAGCTGATCAAGCACTGCGGCGAGGACAACGTGCTCTGGGGCACGGACTCGATCTGGTACGGCTCGCCGCAGGACCAGATCGTCGCTTTCCGGACCTTTCAAATATCCCAATCCTATAGAGATCGGTTTGGTTATTCGGAAATAACCCCATCTCTGCGCGCGAAGATCTTCGGCCTGAACGGCGCGAAGGTTTACGGCATCTCCGCTGACGAGCTGAAACGGGTGCTGTCGCGCGATCGCGTCTGCGCCGAGAAAGTGGCCTACGCCGAGCGGCCCGATCCGCACTTCCTCACCTACGGGCCCAAGACCCGGCGCGAGTTCCTGAGCCTAGGCCGGTCGGCGCGGCACGAATAGGTTGCCGACCGACACCTGCACGGCTTCGCCGCGCTGATTCAGCGTCGTGGTCTTGACCTTCACCACGCCGCGGTCGGTGCGCGACTTGAGCGGCCGCACTTCCAGGATCTCGCTCTCGACGCGCAGCTCGTCGCCCGGGCGCACCGGCAGCGGCCAGCGCAGCTCGTCGAACCCCGCGCCGATGATTCCACCCGCGGGCTTGAGGTCGCTCGTGACCAGGAGCCGCATCGTGAGCGCGGCGGTGTGCCAGCCGCTCGCCGCCAAGCCCTTGAAGATGGAAGCTCGCGCCGCCTCTTCGTTCAAGTGGAAGGGCTGGGGATCGAATTCGCT
Source organism: Burkholderiales bacterium (assembly GCA_035454645.1). GTDB lineage: Bacteria > Pseudomonadota > Gammaproteobacteria > Burkholderiales > SG8-39 > SCGC-AG-212-J23. Next base: position 3,704 of record DATIGR010000067.1, on the reverse strand, counting down.
CGCAAAGCTCTTGATGCGATCGGGCTCCACCCGCACGCGGCCGTCGCCCGCGTAGACCTGGCCGGGCGCAAAGTCCTCGAGATATTTCATGGACCGATGTTATCCGCTCGGCCCGCGCGTGGGCTGTAGCTCGGTCGGCGGTGACGCCTAATGGAAGGCGCGCGCGAACGTGCGGCCGCGCAACAGCTCGACCGCCTCCGGGCGCTCCTCGGCGATCTCGGCGAGCGTCTCGACCAGCTCCTCGTACAGCTCGGCTCCGGCGCTGTACCCGGGCCAGGTTTGAACGGCCACGTCGGCGAACCCGAGGTCCTGCCGCAGCGAAAAGCCGCTGAGCATCGGCACGCGGCGGAAGAGCGCGTCGACGTGCTCTTCGACGATCGCCTCGGTGCGTTCGCGGCGCTCTTCGCCCAGACGGTTCTCGGATGCCTTCATGGCCTCTACTATGCCGCGCCCGCGTAACCCCCGTATTTCGGCCAGGCAACGGCTGCGTTTCATTTGGAACCAGGGGTGCAGGACGCGGGTGCGGAACGCACCGAGCGCGGCGCGGGCTACGTCTTCACCGCGGCGGTCGAGATCGTCCGCTAAGTCGGCTTCACTACTTCGAATACCGGCGCCGCTTCGAAGTCGCTCGGCGTGACGGAGCTGTAATCCTGCGCGATCGGATACCCGACGAGCAGGAACGCCTGCGCGAGCAGGCTCGAGCAGATGAACCGCGTGGCGCTTTCTGCGCCCGGGAAGAGCGACGGCAGCGGCAGCCGCAGGAAGCGGCGCGCGAGGGTCCAGGCAAGGGCAAGATCGTAGCCGTGGCCGACGCGGCCGACCACCCATTCGGCCAGCCTGCCGCGCTCGGCCTCCCCGAGGCCCGTTGCGCGCAAGATCCGGATCCTCTGCCCTTTGAATTGGGAGAGCCGTACCGCTCGCACTCCCGCCTTCACGTCGGCTTCGATAACGCAGCGCGGATCGGGCCCGTCTTCGAGCGGACCGACGTACATGGAGACGTGCGACCAGGTCGACCGCGTGACGCGCCTGACCAGCGCCGCCATGCGGGTATTGCCGTCGGTCAGCAGCACGTCGCCACGAACCAGCACTGCGGCAAGAGACAGGGGATCGGCGTTTGACGGGCTCTGGCGCTCGACCGGCCGGGCAAGGTAATACGCGAGCGCGTCGATGAGGAGCGACGTTGCTCTTGCGATCCAGCGGCTCAACGGTCTGCTCATGGGTACAGTGTCCGAACGGGAGGTATGTCGACGCGGGCGCGTATTCCTCTCAGCGGCGAGGCGCAGGTTTCATCCGTAACGTCCGCAGTCCGCGCCGTAGTACGCGCTGCACACGCGTGCGCGATGCTGCAGCCATGAGATACGTCAAAGCCCTGGTACTTCTCGTCTCGCTCGCCGGCGGGATGCCGCTCGCCGGCGCCGCCGACGTCGATCAGCCGCTCGTCCTGGTGGCCAAGCCCGAGCTGCGCGACCCGTTGTACGGCGCCGCGGTGCTCGTGGTGACGCCGCTCGGCGGCGACGAGCACGTCGGCTTCATCGTCAACCGGCCTACCTCGTTCAGCCTGGGGAAGGCGGCTCCGGTCTATATCGGCGGGCCGGTCGAGCCCGAGCTCGTGTTCGCGCTCGTGAGCCGCAAGAGCAGCCCGGGGACCAATTCGATCCGCATCGCCCCGGACCTGTACGCCGCCTACGACGGCGCGGTGCTGAACGGCATCATCAAATCCGAGCCGCAGAGCGCGCGCTTCATGGCGGGGCTCGTGGCCTGGAGAGCGGGCGAGCTGCGCGAGGAGATCGAGCGCGGCGCCTGGTACGTGCTCGAGCCCGATGCGGCGCTCGTCACGCGCGAGCCCGAGGGGCTGTGGGAAGAGCTCGTGCGCCGCTCGCAGCGGATCCGCGACACCATCTAGGTTTTATAGACGTTACGCCTGTAACGTATCCCTGATCGCGGGTAACGCCGCCGTCGCGTCCGCGGCCGATCCTGTCGCCCGACTGGAGGTTGCACATGAAGCGCATTCAAATCGTCGCGGCGACGCTCGCCGCGCTTGCCGTGCTCTCGGGCGGCGCGCTCTACCTGCGCTCATCGAGCGCCGAGAGCAAGCCCGCTGCCGCCGCCGCGCCGCAGGCGATGCCGGTGCCGGTCGCGGTCGTCGAGGAGCGTGAAGTCGTGACCTGGGACGAGTTCTCCGGCCGGCTCGAGGCGGTGGAGCGCGTCGATGTGCGCTCGCGCGTCGCCGGGCAGGTGAAGTCGGTGCACTTCGTCGAGGGCGCGCTGGTGAAGCGCGACGATCTCCTCGTCACCATCGATCCCGATCCGTACGCCGCCGAAGTCGACCGCGCGCAGGCGCAGGTCGTCGCCGCGCAGGCACGCGTCAACTACACGAAGAGCGAGCGCGAGCGCGCGCAGCGGCTGTGGGACGAAAGCGCGATCGCGCGGCGCGAGCTCGACGAGCGGGTGAACGCGGCGCAGGAGGCCGAGGCGAACCTCCGGGCTGCACAGGCTTCCCTCACCTCCGCAAGACTGAATCTTTCCTACACCCAGGTGCGCGCGCCGGTGTCGGGGCGCGTCGGCAGGTTGGAAGTCACTGCCGGCAATCTCGTGGCGGCCGGGCCGGGAGCGCCGGTCCTGACCACCCTCGTGTCGGTGAATCCAATCTACGCGAGCTTCGACGCCGACGAGCACGTGGTCCTGCGGGCCCTTCACGAAGGCCCGCGCGGCATCGTCGTGGAAGCCGAAACCGTGACCAACGGCGGCAGGAAGCTGACCGGACGGCTGCAGCTCATCGACAACCAGGTGAACACGAGGAGCGGCACGGTGCGCGTGCGCGCGGTGTTCGACAACAGGGACGGCAGCCTGATGCCCGGCCAGTACGTGAAGCTGCGCATGGGACGGGCGAAGGCCGAGCCGGCGATCCTGGTCTCCGAGCGCGCGATCGGCACCGACCAGGACAAGCGCTTCGTGTTCGTGGTCGGGCCCGACGACAAGGCGATCTGGCGCCAGGTGACGCTCGGCGGGACCGCCGAAGGCGAGCGCATCGTCACCTCGGGCCTCGATGCGGGCGACCGCATCGTGGTGAACGGCCTGCAGCGCGTGCGTCCCGGCGCGCTGCTCGCGCCCCAGCCTGCGCCATGAACCTGTCGCGCTTCTTCATCGACCGCCCGATTTTCGCGGGCGTGCTGTCGGTCCTGATCCTGCTCGCCGGAACGATTTCGCTCGGCCTGCTGCCTGTTTCCGAATACCCCGAGGTCGTGCCGCCCTCGGTCGTGGTGCGGGCGAGCTACCCGGGCGCGAGCCCGCGGGTGATCGCCGAAACCGTCGCGACGCCGCTCGAAGAGAGTATCAACGGCGTCGAGAACATGCTCTACATGTCGAGCCAGGCGACCACCGACGGGCAGATGACGCTCACGGTCACCTTCAAGATCGGCACCAACCCCGACCTCGCGCAGCAGCTCGTGCAGAACCGCGTCTCGCAGGCCGAGCCGCGCCTGCCCGAGGAAGTGCGCCGCCTCGGCGTCACCACGGTGAAGAGCGCGGTGGACCTCACGATGGTCGTGCACCTCGTCTCGCCGGGCGAGCGCTACGACATGACGTACCTGCGCAACTACGCGCTCATCAACGTGCGCGACCGCCTCGCGCGCCTCGAGGGCGTGGGCCAGGTGCTGATGTGGGGCAGCGGCGACTACGCGATGCGCGTGTGGCTCGACCCGCAC
>DATIGR010000066.1:0-6659 GCA_035454645.1 Burkholderiales bacterium | reverse complement strand
CACGCGCGCGTCGCGATGCCTGAGCGTCAGGTGCGCATATTCGTGGCCGAGGACGGCGGCGTACGCATCGCCGTCGTCGCCCAGCAGCTCCACCATCCCGAGGTTGAGCCCGACGAGCGGGCCGGCCTTGGAGGTCGGGGTCGAGAAAGCATTGGGCCGGTTTCCTTCCACCAGCGCGAGGTCCGCGCGCACGCCGGCCGCCTGCTCGAGCCGGGCCTTGACGTCGACGATCAGCCGAGCCCGGCTGGTACTGATGACACCGACCTGCGTCCTGCCGGGTCCCTTGTGCAGCGTGACCGCCGGCGCCGGCGAATTCGCGATCTCCTCCAGGCGCCACATCGCCGGCTTCTGGGCCCAGGCGGACGCCGACACGGAAAGAAGAAGAGCGAGCCAGGCCGCGCGTCTCATGTTCACCCCGACAAGAGAGTGTCAGCGCAGATTGGGAGAGCTTCAATCCCCTGGAAAGGGGATCTACAGCAGCGAGCTCAGGCAGGCGAGGGCCGCCCCGAGCACGGCGCCGCAGGCGAGCGCCGCGCCAAGTATCGGCAGCGCCTGGGCCATCGCGCCCGGGACCAGGAATGCGAGTAAGGCCGTCGCCGGTGCGATAGAAGTGGCGCGCGACCAGCTGGCCCAGTCCATAGCCGAGGGCGGCGCCGGCGGCTGCGCCCGCCGCCACCGCCGCCGCAACCGAAACGGCGGCGAGCTCCACGACGCGCTCGCCTGGCTTGAACCCGGGGCCGGACACGGCTAGGCGGCGCGGGCCTGCTCGCGCTCGTCCTTGATCAGCCGGTCGACGATGCCGCGCATCGCGACCCAGGCCTTGTCCTGACCGAGATTGACCGGGGGTCGAGAGGCGGGGCTCGGGCCGAGGTCCATGTTCTGCTGCTGCGCCTTCACCATCGCCATGTCCTGCAGGAAGATGTCGCGGATCTGCTTCGCCAGCAGGTCGGAGATCCAGCGCTCGCCGAGCTTGAAGTTGTAGGCCTGCGCGAAGAAGTAGTGCGCGCTCTTCTCGGTCTCGGGCGTGATCGCGTTCAGGTTCCACATGTTCATCCAGCGCTGGCCGCGCTCGGTAGCGGCGCGCGCGCCCGCGCCGGCGGGCGCCGAGCCGACGTCGAGCTTGACGAACGACGGCGGGCCGTAGTGCGTGATCTGCCAGCGGTCGACCTTCATGCCGTCGGGAAACTCGCCCATCTGCTTGTGGAACGCCGCCGGCAGCTCGTTCATCAGCCAGCGCGCCACCGTGACGCGGTCGCCTTCGCGCGACACCTCGAACTCCGAGCGCGCGAAGGCGTCGGTGCCGAGCGTGTCCGGGTGCAGGAAGGGCAGGTGGGTGGTGTCGAGCAGGTTCTCGACCAGCAGCAGGTAGTTCGACTCGACGTGCAGGTAGTTGCCGCCGAAGCGCCACGCCGGGTCGTCGAGGAAATGGAAGTCCTCGATGCGCGCCGGATCGGCCTTCGCCGGGTCGCCCATCCAGATCCAGATCCAGTGGTTCTTCTCGACGACCGGATAGGCGCGCACCCTGGCGCTCGCCGGAATGGAATCCTGCGAGGGCACCTTGACGCACTTCCCGGTCGTGTCGAATTGCAGGCCGTGATAAGGACAATGCACGACGTTGCCCACGAGCCTGCCCATGGAGAGCGGCGCCTGGCGGTGGCAGCAGCGGTCCTCGAGCGCCACTGGTTTCCCCCCATCTGTTCTGAATAGAAGTACGGGGTCGTCCAGCAGGATGCGGCGCTTGAGCGAGCGCGTGATCTCGTGGTCCCAGGCGGCGACGTACCAGGCGTTACGCACGTACATAACCCCTCCTTGCCTTGAGCTCGTAGGCGACGAGCGCGATTCCGGCGAGCGCTCCGCCCATGTTAATCCACAGCATGAATTCCGACGCCTGGTGCGGCGAGAGCAGCATGACGCCGGCCGCAGCGAACGCGACTCGCATCTCCACGGGAAGAACTCTCGTGAAGAACCCCGTCATCCCCGCGCACACCAGCCAGATGCCGAACAGCGAGCTGACGATGACGGCGACGATGTCGACCACGCTGCCTTTCAGCAGGATCGCGGGCGAGTAGACGAACAGGAACGGCACGATGTAGGCCGCCCAGCCGAAGCGCATCGCGGTCCAGCCGGTGGCCATCGACGGCGCCTGCGCGATCGCCGCCGCGACGAACGCGGCCGGGGCGACCGGCGGCGTGATGAGCGACATCATGCCGAAGTAGAGGATGAAGAGATGCGCCGCGAGCGGATCGACGCCGACCTTGACCAGCGCCGGCGCAACCAGGATCGCGAGCATGACGTAGACGCCGATCGTGGGCAGGCCCATGCCGAGGATGATGCTCACCACCGCGGCGAGCATGAGCAGCAGCACCAGGCTCTGGCCGCCGAGCTCGACCAGGTAGGCGGCGAAAGCGAAGGCGAGGCCGCTCACCTGGAACAGCCCCATGATGAAGCCCGCCGCGGCCGAGATCACCAGGATCTCGCACAGTCCGCCCGCGGTCTCGACCACCGCGGTCCAGACGTCGCGCAGCGCCATGCGGTGGCCGCCGTAGCCGAGCGTGAAGCCGAGCGCGAGGATCACCGCGGCGGCCGCCATCGCGGCGAACTCCGGCTCCCAGTTGCGCCAGAACAGCGTGTAGACGATCACCGCGAAGGGCGCGAGGAACAGCCAGCCGCCGGCGAGCACGGCGCCGAGGCGCGGGATCTCGCTCGCCGGCACCTTGCCGAAGCCGTAGCGCGCCGCCTCGAGATCCGCCTGGATGAAGAGCGCGGCGTAGTACATCACCGAAGGCAGGATCGCGGCGATCGCGACCGCCTGGTAGGGAAGCTGCAGGAAGTCCGCCATCACGAACGCCACCGCGCCCATGACCGGCGGCATCAGCTGGCCGCCGTTCGAGGCGCAGGCCTCCACCGCGCCGGCGAGGCGCGGCGGCATGCCCGAGCGCTTCATGAGCGGGATCGTGACCACTCCGATCACCACCGTGTTCGCGGCGGCGATCCCGGAGATCATGCCGAACAGGCTCGATCCGGTGACCGCCATCTTCGCCGCGCCGCCGCGGTAGCGCCCCATGAGCGCGATCGCCGCGTCGTTGAAGAACCCCGAGCCGCCCGAGCGCATCAGCAGCTGGCCCATGAAGACGAACGGGATGATCACGATCACCGTGATCTGCAGCACGAGGCCGAGCAGCCCGTTGTTGTCGAGGTTGAGATAGCCGAGCATCTGGCCGAGGTCAACCTCGCGCGTCTGCAGCTGCCCCGGCACCAGGTGGCCGACGAGCACGTAGCCCGCGAGCGCGAGCAGGATGGCGACCAGCGACCAGCCGATCGTGCGCCGCGTCGCCTCGACGGTGAGCGCCGTGATGCCGGCCGAGAGCGTCATGGTCTCGACGTTGACCGTGCCCGCGATCGCGGTGAGGGTCGGGAACTTCACCGTGACGTAGCCGAGCAGCGCGAGCGACGCCGCGGCGAGCGCCCAGTCGAACTTCCAGACCTTGAACCGGAGAAACGTCAGCGCGAGGCCGATGCCGTAGGCCGCGGCGGCGAACTGCTCGGAGAAAAGAACCAGCCCGACCGGCCGGAACAGATCCAGCGACCAGCCGATCGAGCCTGCGATGAGAAGGGCGGCTAGAGCTCCCTGGACTACCCGCGCCAGATACCCACTTCCTTGAAGTATTTGATCGCCGCCGGGTGGTGCGGCAGGCTCGGCTGCATCTTGCCGGCCGCGGTCTCGTCGAAGCGGTTGAAGTTCGGGTGGCCGGCGGCGAGCGCCTTCTTGTTCTCGCGCATCGCTTTCACGAACTGGTAGACCACCGTGTCGGGCACGTGCGCGCCGACGCCGATCACCACGTCGATCGTCTGCACCGGCGAGGGCTTGTCGATGCCCGCGATGTGCGGCGCCGGGTTCACCGTCGAGAAGTAGTACTCCGAGCGCACCGACTTCATGCGCCTCTCGGAATCGGGCAGGGGATTCATCGGCAGCAGGCGCAGCCCGCCCACCGCGGCGGCGACTTCCTGCACCTTCGGCGCGCCGACCGCGAAGAACAGGAGATCGAGCTTGCCCGACTTGAAGTCGTCGGCGGCGCGCACCACGTTCACTTCGGGCACCTTGACCACGTCGTTATACGTGAGGCCGCCGGCGGCGAGCACCGCGGTGGTGTGCGGGATGACGCCGGTCTGCTGCACCCACTCGGAGGGCACGCGCTTGCCCTTGAGATCGGCGATCGAGTTGATGGCCGAGTCCTTCCTCACCCAGAACGCCATCTGGAAGCCGTACATGGTGATGGCGGTGCGCAGGTTGGGCTTGGCGTTGCCCTTCCAGGTGCCGCGGCCGTGCAGCGCGTCGGCGCTCTCGCCCACGTCGAGGACCCAGAAGTCGTCCTTCTTCGAGTTCACCGCGTCGAGGATGCCGGTGTCGCCGCCGTAGCCGATGACGCGCACCTGGAGCTTGGAATTGTCCTGCACCACCTTCGCGATCACCGAGGCCTGCGCGTGCAGGATCGTGCCCGGCGGCAGCGTGGCGAAGCCTACGGTTTGTGCCGGCGAAAATGACGCCCAGCAAAGGGCCGTGGACAGACCTATCCACTTCGCAACGTTCAACATGTTGTCCTCCTCCAAGGAACTAGTGGGTATATTAACCGAGGATGACGCTGCCCAAGGACCGGGTCCCGTACTCGGCGATCGTCGATCGTCCCACTCTCAGGCTTCCCAACGACGCGCGCGTCGCGGTGTGGACCATCGTCAACGTCGAGGAATGGTCGATCGAGCGCGCCATGCCGCGCATGGTCCTGTCGCCGCCGCAAGGCCAGCCGCTGCTCCCCGACCTGCCCAACTGGGCCTGGCACGAGTACGGCATGCGCGTGGGGTTCTGGCGATTTCTCGAGGTATTGAATCGTTTCAATGTAGAAGCCACTCTTGCCATCAACGGCTCGGTCGTGAAGAGCTACCCGCGCGTCGCCGAGGCGGCGCTCGAGGCGGGGTGGGAATTCATGGGCCACGGCTATGTCCAGCGCCCGATGCATCAGGTGGAGGATCAGAAGAAATCCATCCTCGACACGATCGAGGCGATCCGGGAATTCACCGGGCGCAAGCCCCGGGGCTGGGAGAGCCCCGGGCTCACCGAGACCTATGACACGATCGACTGGCTGGCCGAGGCCGGAATCGAGTACGTCGCCGACTGGGTGCTCGACGACCAGCCGTGCACGATCCGGACCGCGCACGGCCCGATCGTTTCGCTGCCCTACACGGTGGAGATGAACGACATCGCGATGATGGTGCTGCAGAGCCATCCGTCGGAGGAATGGCTGCGCCGCGGCATCGACCAGTTCGACCGGCTGTACGCCGAGGGCGAGAGCTCCGCGCGCGTGATGGCGATCAGCATCCACCCGTACATCACCGGCGTGCCGCACCGCATCGGCTATCTCGAGAAGCTCTACGAGTACATCCGGCAGCGCCCCGGCGTGCTCGCGTGGAAGGGAGAGCAGATCCTTGACTGGTACCTGGGAAAGGGCTGAGGCGCTTCTGCCGAAGCTGAGGGAGCGCGCGGCGCGCTGCGAGGAGCTGCGCCGCCTGCCCGACGAGACGCTGCGCGACCTGCACGAAGCGAAGCTGTTCCGCATCCACCAGCCGAAGCGCGTCGGCGGCGCCGAGCTCGAGTTCGCCGCGGTGGTGACCTACGGCGCGCTGCTCGCGCGCGCGTGCGCCTCGACCGCGTGGAACTGGGTCAACTTCGCCGCGCACCACATGATGCTCGGCATGTTCCCGCCGAAGGCGCAGGACGAGATCTGGGGCGCTTCGCGCGACGTGCTGATCGCCTCGTCGTTCGTGTTTCCCGCGGGAAGCGCGCGCAAGGTGAAGGGCGGCTACGTGCTCTCGGGACGCTGGCCGTTCTCGAGCGGCGTGGACCCGAGCGAATGGAACATGCTCGCCGGCCTGGCGCGCCTGGACGACAACCTGCCGCCCGAGCAGCGCATCTTTCTGCTCAAGCGCTCGCAGTACGAGGTGATCGACACCTGGTTTGCCGGCGGGCTGCGCGGCACCGGCAGCAAGGACGTTGAGGCGAGCGAGCAATTCGTGCCCGAGCACATGACGCTCGCGGTAGCCGACACCAAGGGCGGGCCGACGCCGGGCAGCGCGGTCAACCCGGGGCCGCTGTACCAGCTGCCGGTGTTCGCGCTGTTCCCGTACATGCTCTCGGGCGTCGCGCTCGGCATCGCCGAGGGCCTGATCGAGGACTACAAGCCCGGCGCGGGCCGCATGACGGGCGCGCGCGTCGCCGAGATCCAGAGCACGCAGATCCGTCTGGGCGAGGCGACAGCCTATGCCCGCGTCTCGCGCCTGGTTCAGCTTTCCAACTGCGAGGAAGCCGAGCGCCTGATCGCGTCCGGAAGAGTCCCCGAAGGGAAAGTAAAGGCGCGCTACCGCCTGGAAGGCGCCTACGCCGTCGACTGGGCGGTGCGCGCGGTCGATCTCATGTTCGGTCTCTACGGCGCGAGCGGGCTGTACGAGAGCGGCCACGTGCCGCGCGCGTTTCGCGACGCTCACGCCGTGAAGCAGCACTTCTCCTTCAACACCGACATCGCCGGCACGACCTACGGGCGCGTCGCGCTCGGCCTTGCCAGCGACAACCCGACGCTGTAAACCGAATTCGGGGTCAGGGCCACAAATCG
>DATIGR010000065.1:0-5341 GCA_035454645.1 Burkholderiales bacterium | reverse complement strand
TTGCGCGTCAGGTGGAAGAGCACGCCGACGCCGATCAGGACCGGCGACAGCCACGACAAGTCCAGCGAGAAGATCTGCACCACCAGGCTCGTGCCGACGTCGGCGCCGAGCATGATCGCGAGCGCCGGCGCGAGCGGCATGAGATTCTGGCCGACGAACGATCCCGCGAGCAGCGCCGGGGCGCTCGAGGACTGCACCAGGCTCGTCACTCCCAGGCCGGCGGCGAAGGCGCTGAAGGGATTGGCGACGCTCGAGGCGAGCACGTGCCGCAGGCTCCCGCCCAGCACACGCAGCACGCCCGAGCGCACGATATGCGTGCCCCAGACGAGCAGCGCGATCCCCGACAGGATGGTGACGAGCGTCTGCACTTACCAGGGAATCGAGTAGGTCTTCAGGTTGGTGAAGCTCTTCATCGCTTCGACCACGCCCTCCTTATAGCCCAGGCCCGAATCCTTGATGCCGCCGAAGGGCGTGCTCTCGAGGCGGTAGCCGGGCACCTCCCAGACGTTGACCGAGCCCACGTTCAGCTCCGAGACGAACCTGGTCACGTAGTCGATGCGGTTCGTGCAGACACCCGAGGACAGCCCGTAGGCCGTGCCGTTTACCAGGCGGATCGCCTCCTCGAGGTCATTGAACCTGATGACCGGCGAGACAGGGCCGAACGTCTCCTCGCGCACGAGCTCCATGTCGGGCTTCACTCGATCGAGAACCGTGGGCGAGTAGAGCGCACCGCGGCGCTGGTTGCCGACCAGCAGCCTCGCGCCGGCCGCGCAGGCGTCGCTCACCCTGCGCTCGAAGAGCTTGGCCGCCTCCTCGCTGATCACCGTGCCCATCTCGACATTCGGGTCCAGTGGATCACCGTAGGACCACTGCTTTGTGATTTTCACGAGATCATCGACAAAGTCGTCCGCCACTCTTTCGTGAACCAGAATCCGCTTCACCGCGGTGCAGCGCTGGCCGGAGTTCTTGTATGAGCCGGCGGCAGCCAGCCCCGCGGCCTTCGCCGGGTCGGCGTCCTCCATGACGATCAGGGGGTCGTTGCCGCCGAGCTCGAGCACCATGCGCTTGTAGCCGGCCTTCGAGGCGATGTACTTGCCGACCGAGACGCCGCCCGTGAAGGTGACGAGGTCGGCGTCGGGGCTGGTGATCAGCTCGTCGGCGATCTCCTTGGGGTCGCCGGTCACCACCGAGAGCATCTGCGGCGGCAGGCCCGCCTCGTAAAGCACGTCGGCGAGCGCGAGCGCCGCGAGCGGCGTCTTCTCGGTGGGCTTGAGCACCATGCGGTTGTTGGTGGCGACCGCGGGCGCCACCTTGTGGATCACCTGGTTGAGCGGATGATTGAACGGCGTGATGCCCGAGATAGCTCCGGCGAGCGGCTCGCGCAGCGTATAGACCTTTCGGCTCTTGCCGTGGTGCGTGAGGTCGCACGAGAACACCTGGCCGTCGTCCACCAGCGCATGATTCGCAGCGAACAGCAGCACGTCCGAAGCGCGCCCGACCTCGTAGAGCGAGTCCTTGAGGCACAGCCCGGACTCGAGCGTGATGCCGCGCGCGATCTCGTCGCGCCGCGACGCGATGATCTCGCCCGCGCGCGTGAGGATGCGGTAGCGCTCGTAGCGCGTGAGCCTGGGCCGGTACTCGCGCGCGATGCGGAAGGCGCGCTTCACGTCCTCGACGCTCGCCCTCGGCACGGTCGCGACCACCTCGCCCGTATACGGGTAGCGCACCTCGATGACGCGCTCGCGGCTCACCTTCTCGCCCGCGATGCGCATCGCCTCGCGGCGCAGGCGCTCAGTGGACGTGGTTAAGGGCAAGGTCGAAGACATCGAAGTTCCTGAGCCGGCGCCCGGACGGCACGCCCTCCACGGGACGGTTGAAGATGAGCGGCACCTTCTGCTCGGAGATGCCGCCGTGCGAGCGCAGCGGCTCGGTCAGGCCGGAGAGGTCGTGGCGCGACCTGCTCGTGCCGATCACCACGTGCTTCGTGCTCACGACCACGAGCTCCCCGATGCGGTCGGGCGGCAGCTCGAAGCGCTGCGCCGCCTCCTCGCGCGGCAGGACGAGCTCGATCCCGGGAAGCGCGGCGATGCGCCCGCGCACGTCGGCGTGCACGTAGACGGTCGCGAAGGAGCCGAGCGCGCCGTGGTGCACGACGTACGGATCGGTGATCGGCAGGATGACGCGCGCGTCGCCGGCGCCGAGCCACTCGTCGAGCAGGTCCTGCAGGTAGATGACGTTCGGCGAGCCGTCGGCTCGATGCTTCGCGTTCATGCCGTGGTCGGCGGTGAGCCCGACGGTCGCCCCGGCGGCGTCGAGCCTGGCGAGGTAGCGATCCATCATGCGGTAGAACGCGTTGGCCGCCGGCGTGCCGGGCGCGGCCTTGTGCTGCACGTAGTCGGTGGTGGAGAGATACATGAGGTCCGGGCGGTCGCGCTCCATCAGCTTGACCCCCGCGGCGAACACGAACTCGGAGAGCTCCGCGCTGTAGACCGACGGGACCGGCATGCCGACGAGCTTCACGGTCTCGGCGTCGGCCTTTTCCGAGGAGAAGCAGATGCCCTTCAGCTTGTGGCCGAGGAGCGTCCTGAGCTTGTCCTTCGCCGTGACCACCGCCACCTTGGCGCCCGCGTCGGCGAATGCGGCCAGGATGGTGCCGGCGCGCAGGTACTTCGGGTCGTTCATCATGACCTCGGCGCCGGCCTCGCGGTCGTAGAAGTAGTTGCCGCAGATGCCGTGCACCGAGGGCGGCGCGCCGGTCACGATGGAGAGGTTGTTCGGGTTGGTGAAGGTCGGCACCACGCAATCGGCGAGCCGCCCGCCCGCGAGCATCCGCCCGACGAAGGGGGCGACCCCGGCGCGCGCCGCCTCGGTGAGATAGTCGTTCTCGCAGCCGTCTACGCAGACCACGACTACCGGCCGGGATGGGCGCCGGTAGCTGCGCCCGTTGACGCTCAGCATCATGCGAGCCGATTGTGCCACGGACGCAACAGAAGGGTCATAATCCGGCCCGAGAATCGCGGTTCATCCACCAAGGGGAGGAAAGTTCATGACAGTCGCAATCCGTATTGCCTGCGCGGCGCTGGCGCTGGCCATCGCATCGGGCGGCGCGCTCGCGCAGAAGACTCAGCTGCTCGTCTACACCGCGCTCGAGACCGACCAGCTGAAGGCCTACGAGCAGGGGTTCTACAAGGAGGTGCGCGACGTCGAGATCCGCTGGGTGCGCGATTCCACCGGCGTGATCACCGCGAAGCTGCTCGCCGAGAAGGCGAACCCGCAGGCCGACGTGATCTGGGGCGTCGCCGCCTCGAGCCTGGCGCTGCTCGACGGCGAGGGCATGCTGCATCCGTATGCGCCCATCAACCTCGACGCCATCGTGATGAAGTACCGCGACCAGAAGAACCCTCCGGCGTGGTGGGGAATGGACGTATGGGGCGCGACCGTGTGCTTCAACACCGTCGAGGCGAAGAAGCGCAACCTGCCCAAGCCCGCGAGCTGGCAGGACCTCGCCAAGCCGATCTACAAGGGCCAGATCGTGATGCCGAACCCCGCGTCCTCGGGCACCGGCTACTTCGACGTCGCCGCCTGGCTCACGCTGTTCGGCGAGAAGAACGGCTGGGGCTACATGGACAAGCTGCACGAGAACATCGCCATGTACACGCACTCGGGCTCCAAGCCCTGCAACCAGGCCGCGACCGGCGAGTTCGTGCTGGGCATCTCGTTCGAGTACCGCGGCAACACCAACAAGGCGAAGGGCGCGCCGATCGAGCTCGTGTTCCCGAAGGAAGGCCTGGGCTGGGACCTCGAGGCGTTCGCGATCCACAAGGGCACCAAGAAGCTCGACGCGGCGAAGAAGCTGGCCGACTGGGCTTCGAGCAAGAACGCGATGATCCTGTACGGCAAGAACTTCGCGATCACCGCGCAGCCGGGCGTCGCCGCCCCGCTGCCCAACGTGCCCTCCGACTACGAGGCGCGCCTGGTGAAGATGGACTTCGCCTGGTCGGCCAAGAACCGCGAGCGCATCCTCGCCGAGTGGACGAAGCGCTACAACGCGAAGACCGAAAAACGCTGATTTACCTTGAGCTAGAAGGCGTCCGCAAAGACTTCGGCGCCTTCACCGCCCTGCGCGACATCAGGCTCGGTGTCTCGCAGGGCGAGTTCGTCTGCTTTCTCGGCCCGTCGGGCTGCGGCAAGACCACGCTCCTGCGCATCATCGCCGGGCTGGAAGCGCAGACGGCCGGCACCGTGCGCCAGGCCGGGCGCGACATCTCGCGCCTGCCGCCGGCGAGCCGCGACTACGGCATCGTGTTCCAGTCCTACGCGCTGTTCCCCAACCTGAGCGTGTTCGACAACGTGGCCTACGGCCTGGTCAATCGCCGCGCGCCGCGCGCCGACATCGCCGCCCGGGTCGCGCAGCTCCTCAAGCTGGTCGGCCTGCCCGACGCCGGCGCGAAGTACCCGAGCCAGCTCTCCGGCGGCCAGCAGCAGCGCATCGCGCTGGCGCGGGCGCTCGCCACCTCTCCGGGCCTGCTGTTGCTGGACGAACCGCTCTCCGCGCTGGATGCGCTCGAGCGCCTGCGGCTGCGGCAGGAAATCCGCTCGCTGCAGCAGCGCCTCGGGGTCACCACCATCATGGTGACGCACGACCAGGAGGAGGCGCTGTCGATGGCCGACCGCATCGTGGTGATGAATCACGGCGTGATCGAGCAGGTGGGCAGCGCGCTCGACATCTACCGCGAGCCCGCCTCCCCCTTCGTGGCCGACTTCGTCGGCAAGGTGAACGTGCTGTCCGGCATCGCGCAGTCCGGCGGGGTCCGGGTGGGCTCCACGCTGCTCGCGTGCAACGGCGCGGCGGCGGGGAACGTGAAGGTCTATCTGCGGCCCGAGGACATCGTGGCGCGGCCGATCGCGCCCGGCGACTCCAACGTCCTCGACGCCCGCATCGAGAAGGTCGAGTTCCTCGGCTCGTACTGCCTGGTGCGCGTGGCCGCCGACGGGCTCGGCCAGCCGCTCACCGTCTATCTTTCGCTCAACTTCCTTTCAGAGCAGTCGCTCGAGCCGGGCAAGACCCTGAAGCTGCGCATCCTGCCCGAGCGCCTGCGCCTGTTCCGGGCCTGACGTGGCGATCGCCGCGGCGATCCGGCAGCGCACCGACCCGACCGACCGTGTCGGCCACGCGATGCTGTTCCTCCTTTTCGCCCTGCTCGTGCTGTTTCTGGCCGCGCCGCTGGCCGCGCTGCTCGTGCAGAGCGTCGAGGACCGCAGGGGCGCTTTCGTCGGCCTCGACAACTTCGTCGCCTACATGCAGACGCCCGCGCTCGCGCAGTCGCTCTGGAACAGCATC
>DATIGR010000064.1:0-7672 GCA_035454645.1 Burkholderiales bacterium | reverse complement strand
TCTACTCGTGAGAGCGGAGCAGAACGAGTTCCTCACCCGCACCGGGCCCGGCACGCCGATGGGTGAGCTTTTCCGGCGCTATTGGCTGCCGGCGCTGCTCGCCTCCGAGCTGCCCGGGCCCGACTGCCCGCCGGTGCGCGTGCGGATGCTGTCGGAAAAGCTGATCGCGTTCCGCGATTCCCAGGGCCGCCTCGGGCTGATCGACGAGTTCTGCGCGCACCGCGGCGTGTCGCTCTGGTTCGGGCGCAACGAGGAAAGCGGCCTGCGCTGCTCATACCACGGCTGGAAATACGACGTGACCGGGCAGTGCGTCGAGATTCCCTCCGAGCCGGACAACGCGAAGCTCTGCCGGCGCATGAAGCTCAAGTCCTACCCGCTCGCCGAGCGCGGCGGCGTGCTGTGGACCTACATGGGACCGCGCGAGCTCCAGCCGCCGCTGCCCGAGCACGAGTGGGCGATGGTTCCCGGGAGCCACTGCTTCGTCTCCAAGCGCTGGCAGGAGTGCAATTACCTGCAGGCGATGGAAGGCGGCATCGACTCGAGCCACGTTTCCTTCCTCCATCGGCACACCATCAAGGTCGATCCGATGTTCAAGGGCGCGACCCAGAGCCACCAGTACAACCTGCGCGACCTCGCGCCGCATTTCGAGGTGGTCGAATCGGCCGGCGGCCTGTACATCGGCGCGCGGCGCAACGCGGACGACGGCAAGCACTACTGGCGCATCACGCAATGGGTGATGCCGAGCTTCACCCTGATCCCGCCGCGCGGCGACCATCCCATCGGCGGCCACTGCTGGGTGCCGATGGACGACGAGAACTGCTGGGCCTGGAGCACCAACCATCACGCCTCGCGTCCGCTCACGAAGGACGAGCGCGAAGCGATGGAAGCCGGAAAAGGCATCCATGTGCCGCTCATCCCGGGCACCACGTTCCGCCCGGCGGCGAACAAGGACAACGACTACCGGATGGACCGCAAGGCGCAGAAGGAAGGCCGCACCTTCTCCGGCGTCGAAGGCTTCGCGATGCAGGACGCCTCGGTGCAGGAGAGCATGGGGCCGATCCAGGACCGCACCCGGGAAAACCTGGTTCCGACCGACCAGGGGATCATCATGGCGCGCCGCCGGCTCATCGCGGCCGCCCAGGGCCTCGCCAAGGGCAAGACCCCGCCCGGAGTCGACCCGCGCCACCAGCGCGTGCGCTCGGTGTCGATCATCCTGCCGCCCGGCGTGGCGTTCAGCGAGGCGGCCGAAGACGCGTTGGTCCCGGAGCCGGGCTCGGCCCACGCGACCGTCTAGCCACAGGAGGAGGAGATGCTGACTCGGATTCTTTGCCTCGCATTGCTGCTCGCCACGCCGCCGGCGTTCGCGCAGTCGCACCGCAGCCTCTACATGTACCAAGGCGCGGATCGCGACCAGCGCATCCTCGAAGGAGCGAAGAAGGAAAAGCAGGTCGTCGTCTACACCTCGCTCAACACCAAGGACTCGGTGCCGATCTCCCAGGCGTTCGAGAAGAAGTACGGCGTCAAGGTCGAGCTGTGGCGCTCTTCCAGCGAGAAGGTGCTGCAGCGCGCGCTCACCGAGGCGCGCGCCGGGCGCCACGCCGTGGACGCCTTCGAGCTGAACGGCCCGGAGATGGAGGCGCTCTACCGCGAAGGGCTGCTGGAAGAGTTCTGGAGCCCGCACTTCAAGACCCTGCCGCCCGCGGCGTTCGCCAAGCACAAGCATTACGTCGCCGACCGGTTCAATTTCTTCACCATCGCCTACAACACCAACCTGGTGAAGCCCGACGAAGTGCCGGCGAGCTACGAGGACCTGCTGCACCCGCGCTGGGTCGGCAAGATCGGCATCGAGGCGAGCGACGACGACTGGTTCGCCTCGATCGTGAAGCACATGGGCGAGGAGAAGGGGCTCGCCCTGTTCCGCAAGCTCGCGCAGATGAAGCCCCAGCTTCGCACCGGCCACACCCTGCTCGCCGAGCTGGTCGCCGCGGGCGAGATCCCGCTCGTCGCCACGATCTACAACCACAACGCCGAGCGGCTGCTCGTGGCCGGCGCGCCGATCAAGTGGAAGGCGCTCGACCCGACCTTCGGCCGCCCGAACGCGGTCGCGGTCACCAAGCGCGCGCAGCGCCCGCACGCGGCGATGCTGTTCGTCGACTTCATGCTCTCGCCCGAAGGCCAGGAGCTGCTCAAGAAGCGCAACCGCGTGCCCGCGAGCACCGCGGTCGAGACCAGCCTCAACAAGTTCCCGTTCCACATGATCGACCCGGTGATCGTGCTCGACGAGCAGGCGAAGTGGGAAAAGATCTGGTCGGAGCTCTTCCTGAAGGGCCAGTCGATCAAGCGGGACGCAGACTGACATGGGCAAGGAGTCTCACTACAGCAGCAAGAAGGACCGCGTCTTCGTCCGGGCGATCCAGGGCCAGTACAGCCTGAAGGACGAGCTCGCGCGCCTGCGCTCGCTCCCCCGCGTGATCCGCGGCAAGGAGATGAAGTTCCAGGACGGGCCGCAATCGTTCTCCAAGCACTTCGTCGAGCCGGTGGACGGGATGACGCAGACGCTCCACATCCACCTCGAGGAGTACGCGCCCGGCGGGCGTACCCAGAAGCACGGGCACGTGAACGAGGCCGCGTTCTACATCCTGGACGGCAAAGGCTACGAGATTCACGACGGCATCCGCTACGACTGGCAGGCGGGCGACGTCGCGATCGTGCACAACAACTGCGTGCACCAGCACTTCAACGCCGACCCGGACAAGCCCGCGCGCGCCCTCGTCCTCAAGTCCAAGCCGATGTTCATGTTCATGAACATGCTGTTCCAGAAATCGGTGATCCCGCGGCCGACCGAGCCGGCGACGCCGGCGGGCGTGGGCTTCGAGCCGCGCCACGACGAGACGAACGACAACCACGAATGAAATCCGCGCAAGTCTCGCCTCAGGTTACTCAAGAATTCGCCGCCAAGTTCGCAACCGAGAAGGAGACGCCCTACACGCGCTGGGTGCGCGACGAGGGGCTCGAGATCGCGAGCTCGTTCTACGTCGAGAACCTGCACACGGTCGAGCTCAAGCCCTGGCCGCGGCGCGGCGGCAAAGGCGTGTTCCTGAACCACGATGCCTCGCGCACTTCCAACGACTGCTACGTGTGCGAGATCCCCGCCGGCAAGAGCCTCGCGCCGCAGCGCCAGCTCTTCGAGGAGATGATCTACGTGCTCGACGGGCGCGGCTCGACCGCGGTGTGGAACGGCGCCGGCAGCCGCGTGAGCTTCGAGTGGAAGGCGGGCGCGATCTTCGCCATCCCGCTCAACTGCTGGCACCAGCACTTCAACGGCTCGGGCCAGGACCCGGTGCGCTACGTGGCGGTGACCAATGCACCGGTGGTCATCAACGCCTTCGGCGACGTCGGCTTCGTCTTCAACTGCGAGCACGACTTCAAGGACCGCTTCGCCGGCGAGCCCGAGTACTTCGCGAACAAGGGCGAGCAGAAGGGGCTGCTGCTCGACACCAACTTCGTCGCCGACGCGATCAACCTGCCGCTCTTCGCGGCCAAGGAGCGCGGCGCCGGCGGCGGCCACACTCGCTTCAGCATGGCGAAGGGCTCGATGAACAGCCACATCTCGCAGTTCCCGGTCGGCACCTACAAGAAGGCGCACGCCCATGGCCCGGGCGCGCACGTCATCGTGCTCTCGGGCGAAGGCTTCAGCCTGATGTGGCCCGAGGGCGAGGCGCCGAAGCGCTACGACTGGCGCGAAGGCACCATGATCGTGCCGCCGAACATGTGGTTCCACCAGCACTTCAACACCGGCACCACGCCCGCGCGCTACCTCGCCTTCAAGGCCGAGGGCGTGGCGGTGCGCAACGCGCAGGGCGTGCCCAAGGCCTGGATCAGCCGGCGCCTGGGCGGCGACCAGATCGACTACGCCGACGAGCGCCCCGAGATCCGCCAGTGGTTCTCCGAGGCGCTCGCGAAGCACGGCCTGAAGTCCAACATGGACAAGGCCTACGCCCTGGAGCGCGGCGAGCTTCCCGAAAAAGCCGCTTAGTTTCTAGGCCTCACGACGCATCCTAGAAGGCGCTGTCAACGTAACGTGCGAAGCGACGTTGATGCATTGATCATATAGGTAAACTGTAGGCATGGAGCTTCTACCCGGCATTCTCCTTCTCGCCGTTGTGGTGCTCTTCGTCGGCATTGCACTTCACGCTGCCTACCACAAGTAGCATCACTTCCCGTACTGATCGAGCTTGAAGCGCCGGGGCTTTAGCGCCCGGCAGATCTCACGGTCAAGGTCTGCCTGCGGCAGCGAAAGGCCGCAGTCGGCGGCCATCTGCGCCACGATCGCCATGTCGTCCTCGGCCCAGGCCATGGTCTGCGTGCCCCATTTCTCGAGCGCCGAGTTGGCCGCGCTCGACATGCCGAGCGCGCGGCGCAGCATCTCCACGTCCACCCCGTAGCGCTGCGCAAGCGCGAGACCCTCGTGGTCCGCGACCAGGCAGGCCCACATGATAAGGTTGTTCACCGCCTTGGCCACCTGCGCCGAGCCGACCTCGCCGGTATGCACCACGTCCGAGGAATACGCCTTGAGCACCGGCGTGATGCGCTCGACGATCGCCTTCGGTCCTCCGACGAACGACAGCAGCGTTCCCTTGTCCGCGGCATCGCCCCCGCGGCACACGGTCGAATCGATAACCGAGGACTGAGGATTGGCCTTGGCGAGTTCTTGCACGGTTTTCGGCAAGATCGTGCTCAGGATCGCGACGATCTTGCCTTCCAGTGCTGCCCGGTTCTGCGCGAGCAGCGCCCGCACCTCGTGATCGAAGCCCACGCAGACGAGCACGATGTCGCTTTCGCGCGCGAGCGCTCCCGCATCCGGGCACCAGGTGGCCCCGAGGTTTTCCACCGAGGTTCTCTTGGAAGCGTTCACGTCGGTGGCGAACGTCCGGAAACCCTTGCGCGCAAGGTGCCCGATGATCGGCAGGCCCATGCGCCCTGCTCCCACCACGCCGACGCTGTCGCTCATCGTTTTTGAGTGATCGTGTCGAGCAGCGCCGGCTGGCCGGCCTTCACGCGTGCGATCGCGCGCCTGAGCGCGGCGGCGACCTCACCCGGGCGATCGATCGGGCCCTCGGCGTGCCAGCCCATCGCCCGGGCCATGGCGGCGAAGTCGGGCGCCGGATCGTCCAGGTCCATGCCGATGTGCGCGCGCTCCACCGGCGTGCCGCGCAGCTTGGCCATGCGGATCTGGTGCTCCCAGTCGTTGTAATAAGCGCGGTTGTTGTACATCACCACGAGCAACGGGATGCGGTGCTTTGCCGCCACCCATAGCGCGCCCGCGTCGAACATAAGATCGCCGTCGGGTTGCAGGTCGACGACCAGCCGCTTCGCCTCGCGGTGCGCGAGCGCGACGCCGAGCGAAATCCCGATCTGCGTGGCGGTGCCGAGCGACTTCCCGGGATGGCGGTACGGCTTGTCGAAGTCCCAGATCTGCCGCGCGTACTCGTCCAGCGTGCCGGCGGTCAGGACCCAGTCCTCGGACTTGATCGCGTTCCACACTTCCGTGGCGAGCCGCGGCAGCGTGATCGGGCTCGCATCCCAGTCCTGCTTTGCTTCCGCCTCCCATTGCGCGTGCGCCTTCTTGCGCAGTGCTTCGTACCAGGCTTCCCTCCGGGGAACCTTCCCTTTCAGCAGCTTCGTCAAGGCAGGGATTGCGAGGGTCGTGTCGGCGAGGATGCGCAGGTCCGCATGCGCAAGGCGCTGGTAGTCCATCGCCCAGCTCGAGATTTCGAGGTCGCCGAAGCCGATGTCGATCCACTTGCAGCCCGCGGGCACGAGCGAGGTCACCTCGCGCGTGGTGCTCACGAGCTCGGTGGTGGGGCGCTCCCAGTCGCGCGTATCGAGGCACAGGATCAGGTCCGCCTCGCGGAACACGTCCTTCACCATGCTGAGATTCAGCGGGTGCCGGCTGGGGAAGTTGAGCCGGCTGTTGACGTCGTAGACCGGCGCGCCGAGCGTCTCGGCGAGCTCGACGAGCGCGTGGAACCCCGCGGGCTCGCGGCCGACGTACTCGGCGATGATCGCCGGGCGCTTAGCGGCCACCAGCATCTCGGCCGCTCTTTCGAGCGCGGCGGGATCGGGGGCTATGGCCGCGGGAAGCTTGGCAGCGCTGGCGGGGGGTAATTTCACTTCATGTTCGAGAAGCTGCTCCTGCATCCAGGCGTCGTAGCACATGTAGATCGGGCCGCGCGGCTCGGTCATCATCACCGCGTAGGCGCGCGCGAAAGACTCGGGCACGCCGTCGATCACGGTCGGCTGGTAGTCCCATTTCGTGTAGGCGCGCACCGCCTCGCCCTGCACCAGCGCGCTGTGGATCCAGTCGATGCGCGGCCGGCGCTTGGTCTCGTCCATCGGCCCGGTGGCGCCGATGATGAACACCGGCGCGCGGTCGGCGTACGCGTAGTAGACCGCCATGTTGGCGTGCAGCAGGCCGACCAGGTTGTGCAGGATCGCGACCATCGGCTTGCCGCTCGCCTTGGCGTAGCCGTGCGCGATCTGCACCGCGGTCTCCTCGTGCTGGCACAGCATCATCACCGGGCGGTTCGCGCCGTAATTGACGATCGAGTCGTGCAGCCCGCGGTACGACGCGCCCGGGTTCAGGGCGGCGTACGGCAGCTCGTACGCGTGCAGCAGGTCGACGATGACGTCGGAGGCCCAGCGCTTCATTCGTAGGCCCACTCCCCCGAGGCCTTCAGGGCGACGCACTTCTCCGGATCGATGCGCACATGGAGCTTTCCGCCCACGGGGGTGCGCAGCGAGGGATGCGCGCGCGACTGCACCGAGCGGCGGCCGACCATCACCTGGAAGTCCACCGCCTCGCCGAGGAACACCTTCTGGTCCACGACCCCCGCGTAGACGTTGTCGCCGTCGCGCCGGCTCTCCGAGAGCTCGATGTCCTCGGGACGGACCGAGAGCACCACTTCCTCGCCCGGCTTGAGCGAGTCGACGCCGCGCGCCTTCAGCTCGCCGATCTCGGAGCCGATGCGGTAGAACCCGCCCGGCTCGGCGCCGGCGACGCTGCCCTTGATGAAGTTCGTCATGCCGACGAAATCGGCGACGAACTGGTTGCGCGGGCGCTCGTAGACCTCGCGCGGGGTGCCGATCTGCTCGATGCGCCCGGCGTTCATCACCGCGATCGAGTGCGACAGCGCGAGCGCCTCGCTCTGGTCGTGGGTCACGTACACGGTGGTGATCCCGAGCTCGCGCTGCAGGCGCTTGAGCTCGAAGCGCATGCGCTCGCGCAGCTTGGCGTCGAGGTTGGAGAGCGGCTCGTCGAGCAGGAGCAGCGGCGGCTCCATCACCAGCGCGCGCGCGAGCGCGAGGCGCTGCTGCTGGCCGCCGGAGAGCTTGGTCGCCTCGCGATCCGCCATCTCGTCCAGCGCGACGACTTTCAGGACCCGCTGCACGCGCGCCTGGATTTCCTTCCGCGGGATGCTCTTTCTCGAGACCTGCAGCGGAAAGGCGGCGTTGTCGAACACCGTCATGTGCGGCCAGATCGCGTAGGACTGGAACACCATGCCGAGGCCGCGGCGGTTCGGCGGCACGAACACGCTGTTCGTCGAAGAAAAAATGACTCCCCCCCCGACGACGATTTCGCCGGAGCGCGGGCGCTCGAGCCCGGCGATCG